>NZ_FOWB01000004.1:19531-259597 GCF_900115355.1 Pseudobutyrivibrio sp. JW11
GCATCTACATCAGCAAGTTTGAGTGAGTCAACAAGTGCATCACTCAGTGATAGCACATCATCAAGTTTAAGTGAGTCAACAAGTACATCACTTAGTGATAGCACATCAGTAAGCTTGAGTGAGTCAACAAGTACATCACTTAGTGATAGCACATCAGTAAGCTTGAGTGAGTCAACAAGCACATCACTTAGCGATAGCACATCATCAAGCTTAAGTGAGTCAATAAGTGCATCACTTAGTGATAGTACATCAGTAAGCTTAAGTGACTCAGTATCAGAGAGTACAAGTACATCACTTAGCGATAGCACATCAGTAAGCTTGAGTGAGTCAACAAGTGCATCACTTAGCAATAGTGCATCAGCAAGTGAGAGTGCATCGACAAGTGCCAGCACATCAGCTAGTACAAGCTCTTCAGACAGTGCATCTACATCAGTAAGCTTGAGCGAGTCAACAAGTACATCGCTTAGCAATAGTGAGTCAGCAAGCACAAGCGCATCAACAAGCGCAAGTACATCAGCTAGCGAGAGTGCATCAACAAGCTTAAGTGAGTCAACAAGTACATCACTCAGTGATAGCACATCAGCAAGTTTGAGCGAGTCAACAAGTACATCGCTTAGCAATAGTGAGTCAGCAAGCACAAGCGCATCAACAAGCGCAAGTACATCAGCTAGCGAGAGTGCATCAACAAGCTTAAGTGAGTCAACAAGTACATCACTCAGTGATAGCACATCAGCAAGTTTGAGCGAGTCAACAAGTACATCGCTTAGCAATAGTGAATCAGCAAGCACAAGCGCATCACTCAGTGATAGCACATCAGTAAGCCAGAGTGAGTCAGCAAGCACATCATTTAGCAATAGTGAATCAGCAAGTACAAGTGCATCAGACAGTGCATCTACTTCAGCAAGTGAGAGTGCATCAACAAGTGCAAGTACATCAGCTAGTGAGAGTACTTCAATAAGTAATAGCGAATCAGCAAGTGCAAGTACATCAGCAAGTGCAAGTACATCAACAAGTGCAAGTACATCAGCTAGTGCAAGTGAGTCAACAAGCACATCACTTAGTGATAGCGAATCAGCAAGTGTAAGTACATCAACAAGCTTAAGTAACTCAGTATCAGAGAGTACAAGCATATCACTTAGTGATAGCACATCAGCAAGCCTGAGCGAGTCGACAAGTACATCACTTAGCAATAGTGCATCAGCAAGTGAGAGTGCATCGACAAGTGCCAGCACATCAGCTAGTACAAGCGCTTCAGACAGTGCATCTACATCAGCAAGTTTGAGCGAGTCAACAAGTACATCGCTTAGTGATAGCACATCAGTAAGCTTAAGTGAGTCAACAAGCGCAAGTGCATCAGCAAGTGAAAGTGCCTCAACAAGTGCATCACTTAGCGATAGCACATCAGTAAGCCTGAGTGAGTCAACAAGTACATCACTTAGCGATAGCACATCAGCAAGCCTGAGCGAGTCAACGAGTGCATCACTTAGCCAGAGTGAATCAGCAAGCACAAGTACAAGCATATCAATTAGTGAGAGTGTATCAGCAAGCTTGAGTATTTCTGAATCAGTGAGCGAAAGCCTATCAGCTAGCACAAGCACATCAGAATCTATAAGTGCTTCTGTAAGTGAGAGCTTATCAGCAAGTGAAAGTGCATCAACAAGCGCAAGTATTTCAGCAAGTGAAAGTGCATCAACAAGCGCAAGTATTTCAGCAAGTGAAAGTGCATCAATAAGCGCAAGCACATCAGCAAGTACAAGTGCATCAGAGAGTGCTTCAACAAGCACAAGTGAATCAGCAAGTGAAAGCACTTCAACAAGCTTAAGCGACTCAGTATCAGAGAGTACAAGTACATCACTCAGTGATAGCACATCGACAAGCTTGAGTGAGTCGACAAGTACATCACTTAGCCAGAGCGAGTCTGCTTCAACAAGCGCAAGCTTGTCTGAGTCAGCAAGCATAAGCACTTCGCTTAGTGAGAGTGCCTCAACATCAGAAAGTCTTTCAACAAGTGCTTCTCTTAGTGAGAGTGCATCTACATCAGAAAGCCTTTCAACAAGTGCTTCAACATCAGAGAGTATTTCACTCTCAGAGAGTGCAAGCATGTCACTTTCAGTTAGCCTTAGCTTGTCAGAGAGCATGAGCCTTAGTGCTTCAGAGAGAGCAAGCTTGAGCAACAGTGCATCAGCAAGTACATCGGCAAGCGAGAGCGCATCAACAAGTGCAAGCATCTCAGCAAGCGAGAGTGCTTCAACAAGTGCAAGCACATCAGCAAGCATAAGTGCATCAGAGTCAGCAAGCGCATCTGTAGCTGCAAGCACAGCAAATGACAACACTGGAAATGGTGGAACAAGCACTCCTGCTTCAGCAAGCGAGACAAACGGCACTGCAACTACAACAACAGAAACAGCAACTTCTTCATATAATGAAGTTTCAACAAATGCTTCATCTACAAGCACAGTTTCATCATTCAATGAGATTGGCGGAGCTGAGACAACAATTGAGGAACAGCAGGTACCACTTGCTGTAAGATTAGACTCAACAGATGATTTGGCATCAGAGTTTGAGGATGAATACACAACAATCCAGGATGAGGAGACACCACTTTCTATCACAAAGAGCGGTTTAGGTGGAAGAGTTTGGTGGTATTGGATCCTTATCATCATCACAGCAATATCAGGAAAGGTTGCTAAGGATAAGAGGAACATTGTTGAAAAGGAAGTTGAAGATACAGACAAGTAGATTAGTTAAAGAAACAGAAGTTGAGAAATAATTCACAAAAGTATGTGGAATGTAACTAGAAAGTGAATTATAATATGAGAGTGGAAGATGTCAGACATTTTCCACTCTTTATATTATGCGCAGGAGGTAATATATGAACAAAAATCTAAAAAGATGCTTAGAATTCCTTGCGATTGTAGTAATCACTGGAATCGTTGCGATATCAAGTCCATTTAATCCATGGATTGCAAACGCCTTTACTGAGGTGCAGGAAGAGATTCTTAGTATTGCGTACTCAGTAAGAGAAGGATATCTAGCATATGTTGAATTGGATGGTCACTACGGACCAGTTGTATATGAGTTCTTTGGCCTTGGTTATTTACCAACAGACACTCATTTGTTTCAGTTCATCATGGAGACAGCTCTCAATTTTGTGTCTATATTATTCTTATATAAGACAGCAAAGCTTTACACATCGAATATTTTTGCTTGGGTTGCAGCAGCGGCAATAGCAATTTTCGAATGGGGTGCACTTACCCATGCTGGTGCAGAAGAGATATTATTCTTCGTAATGTCTTTGACATGCTACCATGTGGCACGCCAGCTAAAGAGCGGCATGCTTTCACATCACACATACTTACTCGCTATTGATTTAGGATTAGTTCTTTTCCTTCAACCAGGATATGTATTCTTCTGGGCAATACTAATTCTATTCTTTGCAATCAAATTTAAGGTTGATGGCATAGATGGAAAGGGATATAGAACATTCTGGTTTTCAACAATCGAAGGTTGGATAACCGTAGCAGTTCCAATGGGATTATATTTATGGTATTTCAAAAACGGAGCAGCATTTTTACAGAATGTAGTTTCATACAACATGAGCAATATTGGTTCATTTGGCGAAGGACTAAAGCTAGTTCTTGCAACACCTTGGACTATCGCAATTGCGGTACTTGTAATTGCAATTATCATCAAGGTTGTTATGAATGAAAATGTTGCTGATTTATGTATTTGGCTTGGAGTAGTAATTTGTGCAATAATAGTAGTAGCACTACAGGGGGAGAATCTTGATTCATTCAAGGTAGCAGTTAAAGCACTCTATATTGTTCCAGTTGCTAGTATCCTTTCACTTTTGGATAAGCCACTTGGATTGAAAATAGAGGAAAGAGATAATTAAGATTTATAGCCCAGCTCGTAGTAATGCTTGCTGGGCTTTTATTTTGCACGAAGGGCTTAAATTTACATGGATAAGATTAGGATTTTACAGATAGGTACAGAAAGCTGGGCAACTAAATATAAATGTCCTGACAATGTAAAGATTATCTTTGCAGGTGGAACAATTGAAAAGAAAAAGGATATTTATGAAATTGTTGTAGTTGAAAGAAATCTGGATGATGAAGAGGCAGAGATAGTTCACCAGATGTCAATGTCATACTGCGTTTTCATAGTTGGTGATTTCAAGCTTAATAGACCTACTACGAGATTGTTCAACCGAAGAATGGCTAGTAACTTGGCAGCGGAGGATATACAGGATTTCCTTACTAATGAGACGAAAAAATATTTCCCACATCCATATGGAGAGAAGTTTAAGCCAGAGAATGTTGGTGTAGCTCAAGGTTTCAAGGGCAGCATCAGATGGAATGGTCAGTACGCTGTTGAATTGGAAGGTGATTACGGCAACCAGTTTACCCAGGTTGCTTTCTGGAAGAATAATATTCCAATAGTAAAAGACCAAGGATTGGAATTTTGGCTAGAGTACGAGAAGGATGACACTGTAGAAATATCATTATCAATTACTCAGTTTGTGCCAGGCTCTCTATCTGACGTTCGAGATTCCTGGACATTTAGCGAAGAAGATTTGAAAGAACCTGTCCTTATTGAAGGTAGAAATGGTGATGGTCAGCTGTTTGTATCACTTCGTGCAGCAGGTCAGGGAAAGCTGAATATTATTGCTTTACACGACCGAGTATCTAGATGGGATTTAGGAGCATTTTTAGTAGGTGGTAAGCGATATGTCACATCTGAGCGAGAGGAGATTTTCTCTTACTTTGATCCAGGTGATTTCAAACCACCACTTGCAGTTTATTTCTCAGGATATAAAACTCAGGAAGGTTTTGAAGGCTACTACATGATGCGAAAAATGGGATGTCCATTTTTGCTGATTGCAGAGCAGCGCTTTGAAGGTGGCGGATTTTACATGGGAAGCCCAGAGTTTGAAGCGTTGATGGTTAAGATAATTGACGAGCATCTAAATAAGCTGGGATTCTATCCGGATCAGCTAATCCTTTCTGGAATTTCCATGGGAACAATTGGCTCATTATATTATGGTTGCAACATGAGGCCTCATGCACTTATTCTGGGAAAGCCATTGGCTAGCCTTGGAGATATTGCTGCTAATGAGACACTGAAGCGTCCAAAGGGATTTCCTACTTCACTAGATATCCTAAAGCGATATGGTGGAGGAACAGATAAGGAAGCAATTGAAAGACTTAACGAGAGATTATGGAATAAGATAAGGAACACCGACTTTGGGCATACCAAGTTTATTGTTTCTTATATGATAGAAGATGACTATGATTCAACTGCCTACAACAGGCTAATCACAGAATTGAATTCGGCAGGTGTGCAGGTTTATGGTAAAGGATTACATGGTCGCCACAATGATAATACCGCTGGAATTGGTGCCTGGTTTAAGGGGCAATATGAGCGTGTTTTGAAGGAAGATTTTGACAGATAATTCTTACAGTTTGAACATTCTGTGAACTGGCAAGAAGTGTGAAAATATGGCAATAATAGGCCTTAGGGGAGCAAAAAAAGTTCACAATTTACCGATAAAATATATACAAATAGATGAATAGGAATTTGTGAAAGAGAGGAATGAAAAATGGGTGAAAAGAAAGTAAGAAGTTTATTAAAAGGAGTAGCCATTACAGGTGCTTCCGTAGGTGGAGCAGCTTTACTTGGCGATGCCGATTTAGTATATGCTATGGAAGAAGAGGCAGCTGAAATCGTTGTTGATACTACACCACAGACACAACAGACAGTAGAGGCACAGGTCCCAGCAGCAACAGAGCAGGTTGTAGAAGCTCCAGCACCAGCTGCAGTAGAGGTTGCGACAGCGCCAGTAGCAGAGACACCAGCAGCAGAGGCACCAGCAGCAGTGGAAGAGACACCTACTACACCAGTAGAGGAAGCTCCAGTTGAGACACCAGCTACTCCAGCAGTGGAGGCTCCAGTTGAGACACCAGCTACTCCAGCAGAAGAAACTCCTGCGGCTCCAGCTGAGGATACAAATGACGATGTATTTACCATTCTTAGAGGGGCTTATAGAGACGAAACAATCGATGAAAATGAGTTAGCTGAAAACAAGGTTGCGCTTAAAGCTATGAGAAAGGCAGCTCCTCTTGCAACTGAATTAACAAATGATACAGAAACTGATGCAGAAACTGATGCTAGCCTTTCTGATACAGCAGAGGCAGCTACCGTATATACGGAGGAACAGATTTCTGAGTCAGGAGCATCACTTTCTACAGTTGAAAGTGAATTATCATCTACATCTGAGCAACTTTCTACTTCAGCATCAGAGGCAGAATCTGAGTATGAAAGCTATTCAGAGACAATGACTACAACATCAGAGGATTATGAATCTAAGAACTACAACATTGCAAAGCTTGATAAATTAGAGCAAGATGTTAAAGCTGCTCAGGCGATTGAAACAGCAAAGAGAGAAGCATTAGCTGCTAAGAACAAGAGTTTAGATACTGATTATTTTGAACACGCTGGCAGACCTCTTGCAATTACAATGATTAAATATAATCTTGTAATTGACGGAAAAGCTGATCCTAATTATATTGATAGCGCACAGATTAAATATTACACACCGGATGGATATGATAAAAAGCATTTCTGTACAATTTATTTAGGAACTGATGGACAGGTTCATGAGGAATATTATGATTATGTAACAGCTAATGCTAGAGGAGAAAGTCTCTTTAGATGGTCTGAGCTTTCTGAAGAAGATGTTGCTGCAGGTATTACAATTCCAAGAGGTATTTCTATAGAGAATTATTCTCCTTATGTTTCAGGAATCAATATTGTTGAGAAGTTTTTACAAGACAATGGCATAAGAGCGGGCGGCAATCTGTTTTCATATACATTTACTGATGATGATGGTAATGAAAAGACATTCAAAATCACAAGACAGAACTATTCTATGGAGGCAGATGAAAACGGACATTATAAAGGCAAAGATTACTATGGCTACGCATTCATGAATAGCCAGATGGATGAGCGTTCTGAATTAGCATCAGAGATGTTATCTTTATCAGCAGCAATTGCATCTACTGGTTCACAGGTTGAGGGATACCAGTCAATGGTAGACGAGTATGTAGCTCGTTCTAATGAGCTTGATAGTGCATGGTCAGAGTATGCTGCTAACAGTACAAAGACTGCAGAAAGTCTTTCTAACAGCACAAGCACATCTGAGAGCGCAGCAAGCACAGCAGCAAGCCAGCAGGCATCTACAGAAGCTAGTGAGTTAGCATCTAATCAGGCAAGTGAGCAGGCTTCAACAGCAGCAAGCGAGGAAGCTTCTACTGCAGCTAGCACAAGCGCATCAGCAAGTGAGTCAGCAGCAGTTGCAGCAACAGTATCTGCTCCTGTAGCATCTGCATCTACAGCAGCACCAGCAGCTTCTGCACAGACAGTTATGCCGGCAGCAGGTGCTATTGCAAACCAGGCAATCACACCTATCGATGATGCAAGAGTTCCACTTGGTGTTGTAAATGACGACACAGTTGGTGGCGAAGAAGTGACAGGTGGCCGCGAGTTAATCGTAGAAGGCCGTACAATCGAGGCTGTAAATGAGGCGGAAACTGAAGTAACAGAAATCGCAGATGATGATGTTGCTAAGGGCATTACAGTCACAGAAGATGAAAGTCTTGCAAGAAAAGGTTTCTGGTGGTGGATTATCGCATTGATTACTGGAAAGGTGACATACGATAAGGTTAAAAAAGAAAAGGAAAAAGAGAAAGAAAATAACTAAGACACTTTTCTAATAGTTGGAGGCAACCGAAAGGTTGCCTCTATTTTTTCTACTTTTAGTGTAGTAAAATAAAAGTGCATAATGGGGGGAGGATAATCAGTTGAGACAAAAATTTTTTCCCAAAACACTTATTCAAAAATTAATATTTACCTTCATAATAATGGGAGTTTACCTTGTTGGTAGAGAGCTTCCTTTATATGGAGTTGATTTAGAAGCTTACAAAGCATTCCAGAGCACCTCTGGAGATCTTATCATGGAAACAATCGGAGGAGATAGATATAAAACCAGCTTGCTGGCACTTGGTATTTCTCCTTTTATGTTCTCTATGCTCTTTGTTCAGGTAATAGTTGCTGTTAAACGTGCTGATTCAAAGGCTCACACTTCGCCTAAAAAAATCACCATGGCAACTCTCATTTTGATGTTTGTATGGGCTAGCGTCCAGGCATATCTTACTGTTAATTCCACAATTTATGTTTTTGATGGCGGGCTTCAGCTTATCATTGCAAAAATCATATCTGGATTTCAGATGGTAACAGGAGCTTTTGTGATTTTATGGCTTGCCACTCGAAATGGTAAATACGGTATAGGTGGTCAGACAGTTCTTATCTATGTAAACATTCTGGATAGTGTGGTTCACACAGTCAAGAATTCTGGCTTATGGGAAATGCATGTTATTGGTGGAATTGGATTTTTGGCAGTGATATGCACAATCATATTTGAAAACAGTGAATACCGTATTCCTATGCAAAGAATATCTATTCACAATATTTATTCTGATAAAAACTATATCCCAATCAAGCTAAATCCAATCGGAATGATGCCGGTTATGTTTTCTACTGCGTTTTTCATGCTACCAGTGTATGTGTCTATGGGACTTAGTATGCTGTTTCCTAAAGACAAAAACTTACAGTGGGTATACGAAAACATGGATACAGCACATACCCTTGGAATTGCTGTATATACGGTAGTGCTATACGTAATTACGATAATTTTCTCATTCGTATTTATCAGTCCAAAGAATCTTACAGAATCTTTGCAAAAAGCAGGAGACAGTATCACAGGTCTCAAATCTGGTAAAAATACACGAAGATTCATTTCTATAAGAGTATTTTGGATCGCATTTTTCTCAGCAATGTTTATGGGATTTTTCATTATTGTACCATTGGTCCTTCATTTAAGAGGTTATGTAGAATCAACAGTTATCAGTTTGCCATCTATTCTTATTGCGATGGCAAGTATCAACTGTAACTTATATCGAGAACTTAGGGCTGTAAGAGATTACGATGCTTACGTGCCTTTCCTATAAGAGGTAATTACGATGCTTTATTTTATTCCAGCTTGGTATCAACAGAATGAGTGGAGAGAGTCTGAGCAGAGTTGGCACACGCGAAGAATGCACACAGAGTTTGATGATACGGTAAAACAGGTTCAGATGTTTTATCGTAGTGGTATGCGTGATTTTAAGATTCTTCTTTTGAGTCATGCTCCAAACTTCAGACATTTCTTACATCGCCAGGGAGTTTTTCATGCTCCATACTGGTCTTGTTTTGATGCCATTCAGGAGGTTAAGAAAAAGAAGGCAGCGGTTTTTTCATTTCATAATCTGGATTGGCCAGAGGGAATCGAATTCGTATATACCCCATTTGTTGTAATTGCATATCTGCATAATACCAAGTACGCCCAGATAGATTTTGGCGAAGCAGGCAACCCTATTCAGGTTAGTATGTACAAGAAAGAGGTGCTTAGCCGTCGTAACATCTACGATGACAGAGGTTTCGTTTCATCTACGGAGGTTTATGATAATGGACGCATGCTCTACACCGATTATCTGACAGAGGCTGGTGTTACAAAGCTTCGTGTGTATGCTGAAACAGGTGCTGTGGAAATCAATGCCAGCTGCAACACCTATCAGGTTTTCAAATCTGATAACACAACGGAGACCAGAACCTTCAAAGAGACTATCTACATGAGCCTTACTGATGTAATTCTGGAAGTGCTTGAAGCACATATTGAGGATGATAATGGAGATGATGTTTTCTGTATTGCCATGCACGAGTTAAATTATCTGGCAGCACAGAACATCATAGGAAAAAAGAAATGTATTCTATCTTTCTACGGAGATAGATATCGCATAAAGGATCATTTGGATTCCAGACCACTTGTAAAAAGGGCAGGATACATCATCACGGATTCTGAGGCAACCACTCGTTATTTGAAGCGAGAGATGGAAGAAGAAATCACTAATATCACAGATATTTCTCCTTACGATTCACGTATGGATTTTGGTATCAGTGAAAAGCTGATGGTTCAAAAGGTTCTTGTACCTGTAGATGGCTTGCCAGAGGAACGTTTTAGGGAAATGATGATTGCTTTGGCCAAGTATTTGCAGATGAATGAAAATGCGGTAATCAGCATCTTCACAAGAAATGCCACCTATGATTTGCCTGAAAAGCTGCTTAATAAGATTGCAGAGATTTTGGAAGAGGCCGGCTTTGACAGACGCATGGTAATCCATGAGGAAGAGGATGATACTGCGGAAAACGAAGATATGGAAGCTGAGGAGCAGGAAGAAATTCCTATCAGATTCTTTGTGGAGCAGTGTGTAGATGAGCTATCAGTCAGCAAGTGTATTCGTGAGCAGCGTATCATGCTTGATATGCGTCACAATCCTGATTTGTTCCTACAGATTAACTGTATCAGTTCAGCCATCCCTCAGATAGTCAGACGCGAAACACAGTATATGCAAAACGGCTACAATGGATTTGTCATGACGGAGATTGATAGAATACCTGTTGCATTGGATTATTTCCTTGGAAGTCTTTTCAACTGGAATCAGGCAAAGGTTTATTCGTACGATATAGGACAGAAGTTTACTACAAAGCATCTTCTTGAGAAATGGAAGAGTGTAATTGCAGGTTTGGAGAAATAAATGGAAAAGGCAAGTTGGACAATCTATTGGAACGAATACAGTTCAGATACTTATCTGTATGGTTCGCAAATAGATTACAAAGCGAAGAATTACGTACATTTTGAAAATGAGCTGATGCCACCAGGAACAGTAATAAAGGAGTGGTATTCTCTGACCAACTATCAGGCACAGCGTATCGAACCATCACTTCCTATCATAGATGGTGAGAGTCATTACCGCATAAAAATCAACGTACATACACCTACAGGAGGTGGATATTTGGTGCGTTTGGTTTTCCTGGATAGATACGAAAGAGAGGCAGGAGATTTCACTGTGAGAGGCACAGAGGCAGAGTTTTCATGCCCACTTAAGACCTACAGCTACAGAATGCAGCTGATAAATGCAGGTATGACGGAATTTACATATCATTCCATTACCATTGAAGAGATTGAGGTAGAGCGATAGTGAAAACTAGAAAGCTTGTAAATAAGCTACGAAAAGAACTGAAAAAGGTAAAGGCATACAAGGAGCAGATGGAGCAGCTTACAGATCAGCAATTGTCTGGGCTCACTGCATCCTTCAAGGAGCGATATGAGAAGGGAGAGTCACTGGACAAGATTTTGCCAGAGGCTTTTGCTGCCATGTGCGAAGCCGACAAGCGTGTGCTGGGAATGTATCCTTTCGATGTGCAGATTATGGCAGGCGTGGCCTTACATCAGGGCTATCTGGCAGAGATGAATACAGGAGAGGGCAAGACACTTACAGCTACCTTACCTATGTATCTAAATGGTCTTACAGGAGAAGGGGCAATCCTTGTTACAAACAATGAATACCTGGCTTTGCGAGATGCGGAGGAAATGGGACCAGCATATCGATTCATGGGCCTTTCTGTTATGGCAGGTGTAAAGCGTGATGAGGATGATAGATTCGAAAACGACGAAAAAAAAGAGATCTACAAAGCAGATATCGTATATACGACACACTCTGCTCTTGGTTTTGATTACCTTATCAACAATCTGGTAAAGTCTGCCAGCGATAGATTCTTACGTCCATTCAATTTCATAATCATTGATGAAGCTGATTCAGTACTTCTAGACAGTGCCAGCACACCACTTGTTATTTCAGGTGCTCCACGTGTTCAGTCCAACCTATACGAATCGGCAGATTTCTTCGTGCGTACATTGAAGGAAAATGAGGACTACGAAGTAGAAGAGAAAAACGTATGGTTCACAGAAAAGGGACTTGAATATGCAGAAGAGTACTTTGGAATCGATAATATTTTCGCTCCAGAGTATTTCGAAATATATCGTCATTTGGTATTGGCACTTCGCGCCCACAAGATTATCGAAAAGGGCACAGAGTATATGATATCTGAAAACGGTGAAGTTGCACTTATCGACGCCAGCTCAGGACGTACCTTAAAGGGCGTAAAGCTTCGTGGTGGTCAGCATCAGGCTATTGAGTGTAAGGAGCGCTTGGAGCTTTCACAGGAAAACCGTTCCATGGCATCCATCACATATCAGAATTTCTTCTCTATGTTCCCAAAGATGTCGGGCATGAGTGGAACTATCTACGATGCAAAGGACGAGCTATATGATGTTTATGGCAAGCATGTAGTAGTTATTCCTACCAACAACCCAATTCAGCGAGTGGATTGTCCGGATTGGTATTTCAGCGATTCGAAAAAGCAGTTTGAGGCTGCTATTCGTCTTGCCGTCAAAAAACATGATACAGGCCAGCCAGTGCTTATCGTTACAACCATGATTGCAGATACTGAAATCATTTCCCATCTGCTGGTAGAAAAGGGCTTGCCACATTCAGTGCTTAATGCCAACAATGCATTCTGGGAGGCTGATATTATCAAAGAAGCTGGCCAGATGGGAGCTATGACAGTTGCCACATCCATGGCAGGACGTGGTACGGATATCAAGCTTGGACCTGGTGTAAAGGAACTGGGAGGACTTGCTGTTATTGGTGTAGGTCGAATGCTTAACATCCGCGATGAGCGCCAGGCAAGAGGTCGTTCTGGACGTCAGGGAGACCCAGGATACAGTAGATTCATTGTATCTTTGGAGGACGATATTGTTGAAAAGGGTACTGACCTGGAGAAGATTCAGAAATACATCGACGGAACAAAACGTATAAGCGATAGAAAAATAAAGCGAATTGTTAATAACGCTCAAAAGATAAATGAAGAGCTTGGCAGTACAAACAGAAAGACTTCAAAGGACTACGATGTAGTACTTCAATTGGAACGTAAGCTGATGTACGACACCAGAGATATGTTGCTTGACGGCGGTACTGTTGAGAAGGAACGTCTACTTCGTATTGCAGAGGACAATGTTGATCTGTTTTTGAAGGAGAATAAGGAGTTGGATGTAACCACTCTGAATCGTTATCTGCTGGATAACATCTCCTACAGAATGGAGAAGGATTCGGGCTATCTCAATCTTAAAAACAGAAACAGAGTGAAGGCATATATCATGGCAAGAGTGGAGCAGTCACTTGAGGAAAAGAAGGCATCTATTGACTCAGAAAGTGCCATGAATGACTTCGTTAGAGTTTCAGCTTTATCTGCAATTGATGAGGCTTGGATTGAGCAGGTTGACTATTTGCAGCAGTTGCAGGCTGCGGTTTCAGGACGAAGCAGTGCTCAGCGAAATCTTATGTTTGAGTATCATGCGGAGGCTTTGGAATCATTTAGAAAAATGGAAAACTCCATCAAGCGAAATATCATCAGAAATGTATTGCTTTCGGAAGTAAGCATGGATAAAAAGAACCGATTACACATCATACTTCCATAAAAGTTTGGCAGAAAAGGGGCATATATGATTTACAACTTTAATCTAGGAATAGGATGGGCCAGCTCAGGGGTGGAGTATGCTCAAAGCTATAGAGCAAAGGTACTTCGCAACATAGGGGCTGAGGCAAAGTTTATATTTTCAGATATGTTTTCCAAGGACAATCTTATCGACATGACCAGAAATATTGGTTTTGAGGATGATGAGATTATTTGGTTATACACATTCTTTACGGATTTTAAGCCGGGCCCTGTTACCTATACCTTGGATGATTTGAAAGGGACACTTGGAGATAAATCTTTTTCCTACGAGCGGGATGGCAAAATAGGAAAGCTGATTTTTGAGGGGGATAATAATTTCTACAGAGTCTACTTCGTAAATACGGAGGAGGATTTCGTTCATCGTGTGGAAATGGTTTCCAGGGGATGTCTGGTGCGCAAGGATTATTTCATGTCTAAGCGTGTGTTCTCGGAATACTATGCTCCACTTGATGGCAAGGCACATCTGTATCACAGACGATTCTTCAATCAGGATGGTAGCCTTGCTTACGAGGAAATCAATGATGATGACAATGTCATGTACAAATTCCCAGATAAATTAATATGTTCAAAGGAAGAGCTTGTGGGTTATATGACAAGCAAGCTTGGGCTTACCAGCGATGATATTGTAATAATCGATAGAACCACCGGCCAGGGCCAGGCTATTCTTGAAAATGTTGGAGATGCAAAGGTTGGAATTGTCATTCACGCAGACCATTTTAGCGAAGGGGCTACGGATGATGATTATATCTTGTGGAACAATTACTACGAGTATTCCTTCTCGATGCATGATGAAATAGATTTCTACATCACTGCTACGGAAGACCAGCGAAAGCTGTTGTTGCAGCAGTTTGATAAGTACTGCGGGGCCAAGCCTAATATTGTAACCATTCCGGTGGGCGCTCTTACTGAGCTTAAATACCCAGCAGGTGAGAGAAAGCCACATTCTTTAATTACAGCATCACGCCTTGCCACTGAAAAGCACGTTGATTGGATGATAGATGCAGTGGCAGCTGCACATGATAGGGTGCCTGATATTTCGTTAGATATCTACGGCAAAGGTGCTGCTGAAAAGGATTTGAAGGAAAAGATAAAGTCTCTGGGTGCTGATTCGTATATACGATTGATGGGACAGCATGATTTGACTGATGTTTATAAAAAGTACGAAGCATATCTATCAGCATCTACCAGTGAAGGCTTTGGACTTACATTGATGGAGGCTATTGGTTCGGGACTTCCAATTATCGGTTTTGATGTTCGTTACGGTAATCAGAATTTCATCGACCAGGGAAAGAATGGCTACAAGCTGCCTTACGCCATAGGAATGGAAAAGGGAAGAAGACAGAAGGCCATGGTTGATGCAATTTGTAAATTGTTTACAGAAGAGGATTTGGAAAAGATGCATAAGCATTCTTATTCAAAGGCTAAGAAATATCTTGCAAGTGAAGTGGAGGCAAAATGGAAAAAACTAATAGAAACGACATAGTTTTGTTGTTCGACTATTTTAATATGGGTAGCCAGGATTTGCTTTTCTCATTTCAGAATGCAGATTATGAGGTGAAGGCGGTCACAATCAATGACGATGGCTTTCTGCCTGATGGCGTTGAAAATGTGTTTGAGCATTTTCTGGGAGATTTTAAGAAGGCGGAAGGCTGTCCTAAAAAGCCTCTTTACTTCAACCAGATTCAGGTGCCAAAGTATTGGCAAATCAGTGGCAACAATACCAGTGGAAGCATTCACGACAAAGCGAAGGAGAGAGGCAGAATATTTTACGCTGAGCCTAAGAATAAAAGGTTTGTTAAGGTGGTGGATTGGCTTGATGAGGATGGCAAAGTCAGAGCCAGCGACCACTATAATAAATATGGCATGCTTTACGCCAGAACTATTTTTAATAAAAAGTCACAGAAGGTAAGCAAGTCATATTTTAATGGTAATGGCCAGGAAATCATTGTTGAAAACTTTGTTACAGGAGACATCATTTTAAATATTGATAATCAGTCACTGTTTTTCAAAAATCGCACGGAGTTTGTGGTTTACTATCTGAAATCCCTGGGGCTTGAGAATCACAGAATATTCTTTAACTCTTTGTCGGTTCCATTTTTTGTATCAAATGCTTTACCACCTTTATCAGATGGAAGGGAAGATATATTGTTTTGGCAGGAGGCAACACGTGATGCAATTCCAGGCAATATGCTATTGATTTTCGATGGTAAGGCTAATAGATGTAAGAGGGTAATAGTGCAAAATCACCCATCCTATGAGCGCCTTAGAATGCTTAATGCCCCTGAGGACAAGATGGATGAGCTTGGCTATATCTATTCATTTAAAAAGAAAAACATGGGTAGACCATCTGCCCTTATTTGTACAAATACAGAAAATGTTGAAAAGCTGAAGGAACTGGTGGAGGCTTTGCCGGAGATGAAGTTCCATGTTACAGCGATTACAGAAATGTCAGCAAAGCTTTTGGCACATGAGAAATATGACAATGTGGTGATGTATCCAAATGTGAAAATGTCTACATTGGATAGACTTTTCTGGGAGTGCGATTTCTTCCTCGATATCAATCGTGAAGGAGAAATTGTTGATGCAACTAGAAAAGCATTTCTTCATAATCAGCTTATTCTGACATTTAACGGAACTGCTCACGGATTGACGTATACAGCCCGTGAAAATCGTTTTGAGGCGAAACAGTATCTCAAAATGACAGAAAGGATAAAAAGTCTATTAAAAGACGAAAATCAGCTTAAAACCGCGGTTTATAGCCAGCAAAGATACGCTTTGAATGCATCTGTAGATGATTATACATTTTAGCTAATTGAGTCAAAGTTTCAAACAACTTACTCGTTTGATAAAAATGCACAAAAATCACTCCTGATTTTCTACTAACTGTACAACGAATTTGTTTGTATTGGTGTCTAAATTGTGTTTTAATAATAACGGACTGTTTGAAAACCCCGTTTTTTACAGACAGACAAATCAAAAGTTATATATATGTTAGGAGGATTTTGAAATGGCTAACAAATGGGTCTACATGTTTAGCGAAGGCGACATGACAATGCGCAATCTTTTAGGAGGAAAAGGTGCAAACCTTGCTGAAATGACAAGCATTGGACTTCCAGTACCACAGGGCTTCACAATCACAACAGAAGCTTGTACACAGTACTATGAGGATGGTCGCAAGATTAATGATGAAATCATGGCTCAGGCTATGGAAGGTGTTAAGAAAATGGAGGAGATCAACGGCAAGAAGTTCGGAGATCTTAAGAATCCACTTTTAGTTTCAGTTCGTTCAGGTGCTCGTGCATCTATGCCAGGTATGATGGATACAATCCTTAACCTTGGTCTTAATGATGAAGTAGTTGCAGCTATGATCGCTGGAAACCCAGATCCAGCTTTCGAGCGTTTCGTATATGATTCATACAGACGTTTTATTCAGATGTTCTCAGATGTAGTTATGGAAGTAGGTAAGAAGTACTTCGAGCAGCTCATCGATGAGATGAAGGAGAAGAAGGGTGTTAAGTTTGACGTTGAGCTTTCAGCAGCAGACCTTAAGGAGCTTGCTGAGCAGTTCAAGGCTGAGTACAAGAATCAGCTCGGTTCTGATTTCCCATCAGATCCAGTAGAGCAGTTAAAGCTTGCTATCGAAGCAGTATTCCGTTCATGGGATAACCCACGTGCAAACGTTTACAGAAGAGACAACGACATCCCTTACTCATGGGGTACAGCAGTTAACGTAATGCCTATGGTATTCGGTAACTTAAATAATGAATCAGGTACTGGTGTTGCATTCACTCGTGACCCAGCTACTGGTGAGAATAAGCTTATGGGTGAGTTCCTTATCAACGCACAGGGCGAGGACGTAGTTGCTGGTGTTCGTACACCAATGCCAATCGCTCAGATGGAGAAGGAGTTCCCAGAGGCATACGCAGAGTTCATCAAGGTATGTGAGACTCTTGAGAATCACTACCATGATATGCAGGATATGGAGTTCACAGTAGAGAACAAGAAGCTTTACATGCTCCAGTGCCGTAACGGTAAGAGAACAGCTCCAGCTGCTCTTAAGATCGCTTGTGATCTTGTTGATGAAGGACACAAGACTCCAGAAGAGGCTGTAGCAATGATCGACCCACGTAACCTTGATACACTTCTTCACCCACAGTTCGAGGCTGCTGCTCTTAAGGCTGCAACACCTCTTGGAAAGGGTCTTGGTGCATCTCCAGGTGCTGCATGTGGTAAGGTTGTATTCACAGCTGACGATGCAGAAGCTTGGGCTGCTAGAGGAGAGAAGGTAGTTCTTGTACGTCTTGAGACATCTCCAGAAGATATCACAGGTATGAAGGCTGCTCAGGGTATCCTTACAGTTCGTGGTGGTATGACATCACACGCTGCCGTTGTTGCTCGTGGTATGGGTACATGCTGTGTATCTGGTTGCGGCGACATCGCTATGGATGAGGAGAACAAGAAGTTCACTCTTGCAGGCACAACATTTACAGAGGGTTCTGAAATTTCTATCGATGGTACAACAGGTAACATCTACGCTGGTATCATCCCAACAGTTGATGCTACAATCGCTGGTGAGTTCGGTCGTGTAATGGCTTGGGCTGACGAGTTCAGAACACTTAAGGTTAGAACAAATGCAGATACTCCAGCTGATGCTAAGAAGGCTAGAGAGCTTGGTGCAGAAGGTATCGGTCTTTGCCGTACAGAGCACATGTTCTTCGAAGCTGACAGAATCGCAGCATTCCGCGAGATGATCTGCTCAGATACAGAGGAAGAGAGAGAGGTTGCTCTTGATAAGATTCTTCCTTACCAGCAGGGAGACTTCAAGGCTCTTTACGAAGCACTTGAGGGATGCCCAGTTACAATCAGATTCCTTGATCCACCTCTTCACGAATTCGTTCCTACAGAGGATGCTGATATCGAAAAGCTTGCAAAGGCTAAGAATAAGTCAGTAGAGGAAATCAGAAACATCTGCGAGTCACTCCACGAGTTCAACCCAATGATGGGTCACAGAGGATGCCGTCTTGCAGTTACATATCCTTCAATTGCTAAGATGCAGACAAAGGCTGTTATCCGTGCAGCACTTGAAGTACAGAAGGCTCATCCAGATTGGAATGTTAAGCCTGAAATCATGATCCCACTTGTATGTGAGGTTAAGGAGCTTAAGTATGTTAAGGACGTTGTTGTAGAGACAGCTGATGCTGAAATCGCAGCAGCAGGCGCTAAGCTTGAGTACGAAGTTGGTACAATGATCGAGATTCCACGTGCAGCTCTTACAGCTGACGAAATCGCTAAGGAAGCTGACTTCTTCTGCTTCGGTACAAACGACCTTACACAGATGACATTTGGTTTCTCTCGTGATGATGCTGGTAAGTTCTTAAATGCTTACTATGACACAAAGATCTTCGAGAACGATCCATTTGCTAAGCTTGACCAGACAGGTGTTGGTAAGCTTATGGAGACAGCTATCAAGCTTGGTAAGCCAGTAAATCCTAAGCTTCACGTAGGTATCTGCGGTGAGCACGGTGGAGATCCATCTTCAGTAGAGTTCTGCCACAAGATTGGTCTTGACTATGTATCATGCTCTCCATTCAGAGTACCAATCGCTAGACTTGCAGCAGCACAGGCAGCTATCGCCGAGAAACACTAATTGAAAATGCGCTATTTCTGGGAACATTTGAGATTCCAAAATCTTACATACAGAAAGCTGCAAAGCTCTACTATGGAGAGCACCGCAGATTTCGGTTCCCAGAAAAGCTTGAATTTAAGCTGTTTCTAGTATAGGGAGTCATTTTGACTCCCTATATTTTTACCTAAAAATGAAAAAAGTTTTGGGTATAAGCTTATAGGCAAAAAAAATTTATATGGAATATAATTGATGCGTTCTGGGAATTATTATAAGGTAATTCTAAGGACGCATTTTTTATGAAAAATTAAAAACCGGCCGAATTGTTCCGGTCAAGGAGGGTTTGAAAATGAGCATTTTTACAGCGAATAAGCTTAGAGCAACAAGAGAAAAGATGGGTTTATCTCAAACTGATGTGGCGAAGATGATGCATATTAATGATAGAACCCTAAGAAAAATTGAATCAAATGAGCGACAGGTTACCGCAGATGAGATTATAGAGTTTGCAAAACTTTATAAGGTTGATGTTCGAGAATTATTATTAGAATCCTACGCCGAGGAAAGTGAAGAGCAGATTCTTTGTAATCGATACATTTCCTTATGTAGGTTATATGACCAGCTTTCTACTAAGGATAAAGAAGATGTTTTCTGGGTAATTAAGCAAAGAATTGCTGGATTAATATAACCTATAAGCTTATAACCTTAATTTTTTAAAATATTTTCTTTTTTAAAATATGAGATGTGATAAGCTTATAAGGTAATTTAAATTAAGAATCGGAGTTTGAAGTTTTTAATGAAAGATAAGAAGTCAAATAAATGGATTCTACATAAGGGGAAGAAAGTTACAGATATTTTTGAAGTGCTCAGAAAAATGCCTGAAGTAAAGATTAAATATGCACTTTGTTCACCTGTAGTATTTGTATGTGGTTTAGTTCCAACAATGCTTATGGGTAATCAAAATAACACCATTTATTGGAAGTTTTTGTTAGGGGCTTTTGCAATAGTTTCTATAATGAGTCTGATTTTTATGTTTATTGCTTCTCTAGAGAATGATGCTGAATATCGACACATTAAAATGTTATTTGTTTTTAAGGAAGAAACGTTATTTTCTTTTGTCATTCCTACGGTTATAAGCGCATATTATGTGCTTAATAGTGTTGCTGTTTGTGTAACTATTTTAGTGACATGCATTATTCTAAGAGGAATTAAAATTTGGTCTCTTGAAAGAAAAATTAAAAACGGCACGTATGGATATCATATGGATGCTATAGTGAATACGACACTTATAGGAATTGCTTCAATGGCTGGAGTTTTTGGATTTAGGATATTTGTTAACTTAGAAACATTTGGAGCATACAGTTTAGCTTTTAATCTTATTATTGTTTGGCTTGTAATTATTGTTTTATTGATAGTATTTATGATTGAACCTATAGTTGCAATTAGAAGGTTTCATAGAGACAAGTGCAAGATAAAAAGATAAATTCAAAGTTGTTGCCCTAATTGAATATTGAACGTTACATAGCAGTTATCTCAATCGAGATAGCTGCTATTTTTGTGCTCATTTTGAGCAGTAACTATTCACTATTCAAAGGAGGTAGACAATGGACTACGAGAAATTCAAACAGGACATGGAGCAGGATGTGCTAAAGAATCTTGCAAACAGGGGAATCGAAGCAGAGACCGATGTTCGGCACATTGATAAGTTGAACGATGGGTATGATGCTTTGACAGTGAAGGCACCGGGAAGTGTGATTGGTGTAAATATCAATCTTAGTAGTGCTTTTGCAGCGTATGAGGATGGAAGGGATTATATCGATATCGTGGAAAGGGCTTCTGATCAGGCTGCGAAGGGAATCACAGAGTCAAAGAGCTTTGATATCGATAAGGTCAATGACTATGACCAGATGAAGCAGACGCTTTCCATGGAAGTGGTATCAGCAGAGAGAAATGCTGACATGCTTGAAAAGGTTCCTCACAAGAACATCGAAGACATGGCGGTGGTATATCGCTTTGTTTTGGATGCTTCAGATGAGGGTAGAGCCAGCATTCTGGTGACAAATCAGCTTCTTGATTCCTATGGTATCACAGCAGATCAGCTTCATGAAGATGCCATGACAATTGCTCCGGAACTTCGTCCAGCTGTGATTAAGACTATGTCTGAGACATTGCAGGAAATGATGGGCGATGAGGCCTTTATGATGATGGGCATGCCGATTGCACCACCAGAGAATGAGCCACTTTTTGTAGCCACAGTTCCAGATAAGGTGCAGGGCGCAAGCGTACTTGCTTACCAGGATTTCATGGAACAGGCGGCTGAGAGAGTTGGCGGTGATTTCTATGTATTGCCTTCATCGATTCATGAAATTTTGTTAGTAAGAGACGATGGAAGCATGAATCGTGCTGACTTGGAAGATATGGTTCGCACAGTAAATGCTACCGAGGTTCAGCCGGAAGATATCCTTACAGATAGTGTTTATCACTATGATTCCAAGGATAAGATCTTTGAATTAGCTGAGAAGTTCGAGGAGCGTACTGCCGCAAAGCAGCGTGAATCAGCTCTCGATAAGCTCGCTGATAAGAAGCGCGAAGCTCCAATTCATGAAACAGTCACTCGTCCTCATGACCGTGGTGGCGAGGCGTTGTAATGAATAGAAAGACAGGCAAGAAGCCCTCTGCCTGTAAAGGATGTCCTTACGGGAAGCATCAGCCATGCATCGGCTGGTGCACCCGTAAAATCCTGGAAGAGATGAGATTGTTAAAGGAGAAGAAAAAATGACGTTTGATTATTTCTATGGTCGCGAAAGTGACCTTTTTTCATTTGTACGAATTCCAAAGCTTCTGTTCAAGGAAGAACGTCTAAAGCGTCTGTCGTCGGACTCCAAGATTCTCTATGGTCTTCTCCTGGACCGTATGAGCTTATCCGCAAAAAACGGTTGGCAGGATGATGATGGCAGAGTGTATATCATCTACACCATCGATGAAGTGCAGGATGACCTAGGATGTGCCAACAAGAAGGCTGTAAATATCCTCGCAGAGCTTGAAGATATCGGGCTTATCGAAAAGAAACGTCAGGGCTTAACCAAGCCAAATCTCATCTATGTAAAGAACTTTTTATCTGAAGTGTTAAAGGAACATTTCCAGAAATGTCAAAATGACACTTCAGGAAATGTGGAATTGACAGGTCAAGAAGTGTCAAAAGGACGAACAAATAATACTGATAATAACAATACTGACTTTAGTGATACTGATTCTATTCCATTCCATTCTGACCAGATACGGCTTTATCGTGAGTCACCGCAGAAAAATGGAATGGAAGGGAATGGAAATGATGCATTACAGATCAGAAAGCAATATCAGGATTATGTGGCTGAGAACATCAGCCTTGAGATTTTAAAAGAGCGATATCCATATCAACGAGAATTGCTAGATCAATTAGCAGAGCTGATGGTGGATGTCCTTTGTTCGACCAAGGATCACATCTGTGTTGGAAAAGAGGACAAACCGGCACCGATTGTGAAGGCACAGTTTATGAAGATTAATTCCATGCATATTGAGTACGTGTTAGAAGGGCTTCAGAAGAACACGACTCTCGTTCGTAACACCAGGCAGTATCTGATCACGACGCTTTATAATGCGCCGCTGACGATAGATGCCCATTACGATACGCTTTTTAACCATGACAGAGCAAATGGATTGATTTAGGAGGAGAAAATGAGTAAGTCACAGGTGATTGCACTTGTTAATCAAAAAGGAGGTACCGGGAAGACGCAAAGCACAGAAAACCTAGGTGTTGGGCTAGCTTCTGAAGGAAAGAAGGTTTTGCTTGTGGATATGGATCCGCAGGGTTCACTTACCATCAGCCTTGGACATCCAAAAGCAGATGAGCTTCCTGTTACCGTGGCGGACATTATGGCGAAGGTTCTTCGGGAAGAGCCAATCGCTCCTGGAGAAGGGATTCTTCATCATCCGGAAGGTGTGGATTTGATGCCAGCCAACATTTCTTTATCAGGAATGGAGGTTTCCCTGGTAAATGTTATGAGCCGTGAACAAGTGCTGAAGGAATACATTGATTCCGTAAAAGGCAATTACGATTATGTGCTAATCGACTGCATGCCATCTCTTGGGATGCTTACCGTAAATGCGTTAGCTGCAGCGGACAGATTAGTGATTCCGGTTCAGGCTCAGTACCTTTCAGCCAAAGGTTTGGAGCAGTTGCTTCAGACAGTGAACAAGGTGAGGCGCCAGATAAATCCAAAGCTAAAGATTGATGGCATCCTTCTAACCATGGTGGATGGCAGAACAAATTATGCGAAGGATATCAGCAACCTGATTCGCGATACCTATGGTAGCAAGCTAAAGGTCTATAAGACAGAGATTCCACATTCCGTCAGGGCTGCAGAAATCAGTGCAGAAGGAAAAAGTATCTTTGCTCATGATCCAAAAGGGAAGGTGGCAGAAGCCTATAAGAATTTAACAAAGGAGGTGCTGAAGAATGAAGAAAGAGCGCTCAAACATTCAGCTGAGCAGTTACGATGATATTTTTGGAAATGATGCATCGGCTGGTAATTCTGGAGCAGTGAATGGTGATACGGTGGTAGATATTCCACTGGATGAATTGCATCCCTTTCGAAACCATCCCTTTAAGGTTCGTGATGATGCTGATATGGAAAAAACAGTGGAGTCCATTCAAGAGTTTGGTGTATTGCAACCAGCTATTGTTCGACCAGACCGCGATGGAGGCTATGAAATCCTGTCAGGACATCGAAGACATCATGCCTGCCAAATAGCAGGGATTGAGGCACTTCCTTGTATTGTAAGAGATTTGGATGATGATGCAGCTACGATTTTGATGGTGGATTCGAATCTGCAAAGGGAAGAAATACTGCCAAGTGAGAGAGCTTTTGCTTTTAAGATGAAGTTGGATGCGATGAAAAGGCAAGGTGAGAGGCGCGATTTAACTTGTGGCCAAATTGGCCACAAGTTGGATGGAAAGAAGTCTAGAGATATTTTGGCTGAAGAAGTAGGAGATAGTGCCAGAAATGTTCAGCGCTATATCCGCCTCACCAACTTAGATCCAGAACTTCTCCAGTTAGTCGATGATAAGCTGATGGGCTTTAATCCTGCATACGAACTATCTTTTTTAAATTCCGAACAGCAGAAAGATCTTCTTTCAGCTATTGATTACGCTCAGGCGATTCCTTCTTTATCTCAGGCTCAGCGAATCAAGAAGCTGGCGTTGAATGGTGAGATTACCCAGGAAGGAATGAACATTATTCTTTCTGAAGAGAAGAAACAGGACTTGGATCGAGTCACTTTGAAGCATGACACTTTAAAGAAGTACTTCCCAAAGTCTTATACGCCAAAGCAGATGGAAGATACTATTATCAAGCTACTTGATCAGTGGCAGAAGAAACGTAATAGAGATATGGAACGTTAGGAGGTGATTCTATGCAGGAAGAGATTGAAGAGAAAACTGTCCGACTTGCAATTACTACCACAAAGCTTTCTGTTAGATCATTCATTGCGGGAGTGAAAGCTTACTTGAGACATCGGCAGAAAAAGCAGTTGGCAGCTATTGATGAGCATATCCAGGGCAAGCAATCCATCGATGAACTGATTAAGCAGAATCAAGGAGTAACCAGCATGGTAGTCGGCGATGAAGGGCTTCGTACTTTTGAGCGTATTGCAAAGAAGTACGGTGTAGACTTCGCTGTTATGAAGGATACTTCTGAGAAGCCACCGGTGTTTACGGCTTTTTTTAAAGCCAGAGATACCGATGCAATGGAAGCTGTGGTGAACGAATACAGCAAGAAGATGGTAAAGAAGCAGGAGCGACCAAGTGTGCTTGCGAAGCTTCATAAGTTTATTGAAATTGCAAAGAAACAATCAAACAAGGCAAAGAACAGAACACAGGAGATGACGCGATGACCAAAAAGCAGAAACGACTAATCCTGTTAAATATCCCGTATGTGCTCATGGGATTATTTGCAACAAATCTGGGAGAGGCTTGGAGAATATCGCAGACGATTGATGCGGTAAATGAAGTGGGAGCTCTAGCGCAGGCATTTCCAATAGCTATGGCGAATTTCCTTCCAAGCCTGCATCCTTTTGATTTGATGGTCGGTATTGCTTTTGGTATTGGAATGAAGGTTGTTGTTTATGTAAGAGGTAAAAATGCTAAGAAATACCGTCATGGTGCAGAATATGGAACAGCACGATGGGGTACAGCGCAGGACATTGAGCCATATATGGCTCCAAACTTTAAGGATAATATCATCCTTACCCAAACCGAGCGACTGATGATGAGCAGCCGCCCGAAAAAACCAAAATATGCAAGAAATAAGAATGTACTTGTAACCGGTGGTTCTGGATCAGGTAAGACCAGGTTTTTCCTGCTTCCGAATCTGTTACAGATGCATTCAAGTTATGTTGTCACAGACCCGAAGGGTGACGTGGTGATCAAGGCTGGTAAGACTCTTTTGAAGCATGGCTACAAGTTGAAAATCTTTAATACCATCAACTTCAATAAGAGCATGCACTACAACCCATTCGCCTATATTCATTCAGAAAAGGATATCCTGAAACTGGTGAATACCCTTATCGCAAATACGAAGGGTGATGGCAAAGCCGGGGATGAGTTTTGGACAAAGGCCGAGACTCTTCTTTATTGTGCGCTGTTTGGATATATCCATTATGAGGCGCCGGAGGAAGAGCAGAACTTTAATACGCTACTTGAATTTCTGAATGCTTCAGAGGTTCGTGAGGATGATGAGGATTATGAAAATCCAGTAGATATGATGTTTCATGATCTGGAAAAGAAGAGTCCAAATCACTTCGCAGTAAGGCAATATAAGAAGTACAAGCTGGCGGCGGGCAAGACAGCAAAATCAATTCTTGTGAGCTGCGGTGCCAGATTAGCACCATTTGATATTGCAGAACTTCGAGAAATCACAAGCTACGATGAATTGGAACTGGACACTTTGGGAGATAGAAAGACAGCATTATTTCTCATTATGAGTGATACAGATGCTACCTTTAATTTCTTGATTTCCATGGTCTACAGTCAGCTTTTCAATCTGCTTTGTGAGAAGGCCGATGATGTGTATGGCGGCAGGCTTCCAGTCCACGTCAGATGCCTCATCGATGAGACAGCCAATATTGGACAAATCCCGAACCTGGAAAAGCTGGTAGCAACCATCCGAAGTCGTGAGATTAGTGCATGCCTGTTCCTGCAGGCGAAGTCACAGCTGAAAGCCATCTATAAGGACAATACGGATACTATCATTGGAAATATGGATTCCCAGTTGTTCCTTGGTGGCACTGAGCCAACCACGCTGAAGGATTTATCACAGTTCCTTGGAAAAGAAACCATCGACATGTATAACACCGGTGAAAGCAGGGGTAATAATCCTTCCTACTCCATGAACTATCAGAAGAGTGGCAAGGACCTCATGACCGTGGATGAAATCGCAGTCATGGATGGCGACAAGTGCATCCTGCAGCTTCGAGGTGTACGTCCATTTTTGTCGGACAAATACGATGTCACTCAGCATCCACTTTATAAGGAGACTGGTGAGTATGATGAGAGGAATAAGTTGGATATACAACAGTTTGTGCATCAGACGCTGAAAGTCAGATCTGGAGAGGTTTTTGATGTGATAAAAATATAGGAATTGCATTTCTTCTCGCTGTGCTTCATGTATAATGAAATACAGTGAGAAGAGTTGTAATCTAATGAGGTGGATAAAATGACTTATAGTCTAAAAGATATTAAACATGCAATTGAAATAGTAATCGAAGAATTGTATCCATATTCTAATCGGTTAATTGATGAATATTCAAATATGGATGATATTGCTAATCAAATTGTTTTTGAACTAATTAAAGAAGACTATAAGAAAAATGCAAAAAGGAATTCAGTTCAATTTTATTTAAACAAATATGACATAGAAGCTAGTAATCGGAAATATACAAGAGCTATTCAACATGCTCAACATTATAGAGATTCTGATTATGATGAAATAAAGGATGATTTTGGAGTAGAGCTTGATGAGTTACTGGCAGAAGATGTTAGTGGAAAGAAAGTTTTTGAAGGCCATCATTATACAGAAAAAGAGTATTGGGAATTAAAGATGCAGGCTGAATGCAAGCTCTTATCTAAACTACACCAGAAACAAATAGTGAAATCTAAAAATGTTTCCGAACCAGAATTCAAGCGTTTATTTGAGGAATATAGGCAGTTGCTTGATGATTTAGAACCAGCCGTAAATGATTACAATGGTGTTATATGTAAAACATTAGTATTTTATGGTTTGGAAACATATTTTTTAATTGATTATATATATTCACTGTGTTTGGCGGCTGAAAAGAAAGGATTTCCTGATTATATTCCTATAGAACGTATGCAGAGTGTTTGTTCAATTACTCAATATATAGATGCGACTGACTGGTGTCCAAACGTCTATATAGCAGACTATTGCATGCTTTTAAAATGGGATAGCATGAGCAAACACATTTTTGAAGACAGCAATGAAGAATGGCGCGAAAAAATAAAGATAATTTATGATTGCAAACAATTGAAGAATATTATGTTGCAGCGTCATTTAGATGACTGGATAAGATTAATTTCGGCTTGCTCAATAGAAGAGAAAGCTCGATTTATTATTAATAATTACTGGATATGGGATAAGAGAGTAGATTATGAGTGGACATCAGACAGAATTAAGTATTATAGAAAGATATATCAATTATTAATGAAAGATTTTGAAAAGCCACACATTAAGTAGCATCCCATTTTTTGATAATGTATAAAATTCTGTATATGTTAACCTTCATTTGTAACGGAAAGAACGCGTGCTTTCAAATATATAGAATTACAATGGAGGTGTTAAGTATGGCACAGAACAAGCAGAATTCGGTAGTAGTTAAACGAGAGTGGACAGATATTGTTATTGAAGTGGTTCGTTTTTTTATTCAGCATTCAACAATTGAGATAAGCGGAGAAGAGAGAAAAGTCTCGGTCAAGTACAATGGACCTAACGGCTATAAACTTTCGCTTGATGCTAAAGCCGATAATTATGTAGATTCGGAGTAGTATTACATAGACCAGTACCTCTGGGGACGCCCAGATGATTCGTGCTGGTCTATTATTATGCCCATTTTTAGCGCATGTAATTGGCATGAGACGTAACTATTAATTCGGCTATTTGGAAAGGAGGATAGCACATGGCATTTTTTGATTCAGCGCTTGAACTATTACGGGCACTAGTTATTGCTGTTGGAACAAGAGACTGGTTTTTAAGAGGAGAAAAGCTAACTGATGTGTGCACCGACGCAGTTCGTAACGCCTCGGTACACGAAATGCTAAACTATAACATCCATCCGCCTTAGCAGAATAAATGATTTCTGTAGTAGTTTGCGAGAATATTGAGAAATGGCATCTCATTGCGATCTAAATAATATATAATCTATTTATATGAGGAGGTGCTTGTGTTGGATAATGAGATGAATAAGGATCCTTGGGGTGAGGGGATTCCTTCATATACAGAAGATGATTTGCTAACGGAAGCAGATATGCTTAATTTTGCAATGAATTTTTTGAAAATAAACGAGCTAGATGCAAATGGCTTCAAGATAGTTGCTGCTACAGATGAGTTAGGAGTTATTCCAAATTTTGCTTGTGAAAAGGATGGAAAGACATGGTTTATAGTTGTTAAATGCGCAATTGCACCAGATTTTCCAACTATGAACTATGAAGAAAAAATGCGCTTTTATAATCATGCTAAGAAGCATTGTGCGACTGCGTATTTTGCTCCTATAGGATTGGGTTCACATGATGCAGCTAGATTTGGTGCTTCACTCGCATTAAAAAATGACGGATACTATTTCAAGTACTTAGGACTAGAAAGAATTGAACCTAAAAAATCAACAGAGTGGATACAGAGAGCTCTTGCGGAAATAGACAAGCTCACACCGTCTACTGAAATAGAAGAATCAAATACTCGTAAGAGTATCAAAGTAGTTGATTCGCATGTTTCTTTTGAACGTGCTATGTCAGATTTTGAAAAGTGGGAAGATACATTGGTAAGTCCCACTTTCCAACAGATGCTGTTTTTGTGCATTGAACGAATGGGATTATCAAACCAAGAGTTTTATAAAGCGGCATATATAGATCGAAAACTCTTTTCAGCCATCAAGAACAATAAGGATTATCAGCCTAAAAAAGAAACGGCAGTAGCTTGTTGTTTTGGACTAAATTTAAATATATCTGATGCGGAGAAATTGTTGGAGCTGGCAGGATATAGATTATCGTTGTCAATTTCATGGGACAGAATAATTTATTACTGTCTAAAGAATTGTATCTACGATATTGATGTGGTTAATGAGCTTCTTTATGAAAAAGGAGAAAAATGCATTAGAGTGTAAGGGGAAATTATGAAATCAGTTTCTAATAGAGAGATTTTATATAAGTATTGCGAAATAATGGCAAAATGCTATTCTACAGGCAATTTTACAGAGATTTATCCTTTTCTATCAGATGATTGTGTCTGGGAGTCACAGTGGCGTTTGACTCCAGAAGAGGGGAAGGATGCTGTAGTACGTTATTTTACAAATAAAGGAAGAATTCTCCAGGAATCGAAGAGTTTTCCGCAAACATTAATTGTAGAATTCGTAGATAATATTAATTTGATGGATGAAGCTGCTATGAAAACTAAAGAGGGAATTCAGCATGGTAAACTGGGGCTGGTGTATGAGACAGGAAAGATAGCTTTATTTATGGCTCAGGAATTAAATGATGTAACCAATGGCATGATTTTAGATTTTACACTTAACGATGATAATCTTATAAAACGCATTGATATATGCATGCCGGAATTATTTAAGTTTAAAAAGTATGATGCTAGTGAAATCATAAGATTTTAATTACTTTATGAATGAAAGTCAGGAAAAAATCCTGACTTTTTTTATTTGTCGTTTTTGAAAAGACCATTGTATTTGAGAATGGCTGTATTGTAATGATGAAAGGAGGAAAGACAATGCAGTTTAATTCTAAATACACCGCGGCTTCAAGTTTAATAAGCGAGTTGAATAAGGCTAAGCCGTGTTATGAAAAATGTAAAAGATATCTTGAAACTGGCTTAGATATTAATTCTTTATATGAAGATGATGAGAATTTACTCTCAGCATTTATTATGGATGCTAATGAGGGGCAGGTACTAGTGGATGGAATTCAGTTCTTTCTTGCAAATGGTTTTGACGTTAGTAAGGATAAAGGGAAATATGGGGCAATGTGCTTACAAGCATTATGCTACTCAACTTATGATGAATATATTGTAAAAGCCGGGAAATTATTAATTGCAGCAGGAGCAATAGATATTGCTTCAGACGATGGTGAGACGGCCAGAGGATTAGCTGCTACTAAGGCAAGTTATCATGAAGTGATTGATGTTGATTATTCCTTAAGTAATACATTTGAAGCATATTACCAATTACTAGATAGTCTTTGGAACGGCGAAATATCATTTGATATTGATGTTTACAGTTCATTTAAGGAAAAAACTATTAACCATGTATATGCGCTCGCAAAAAAGGAAAGTAATGCTATTTACTTACACAATGGAAATGAGTATGCGTTTGAATACCAATTGTACTTTGAATCAAATGACGGTTTTTTAGTAGTGGATAAGTATGCTAGTTCGTGGATGATAAAAAAATTACCGTCGTGCCTATTAGAAGATGTGTCATCCTATTTTTCTTGGATTTTAGGAAATCGGGTAGAAGAAGTTTATTATGAGGCAATTAATACATTAAAGGAAAGAACAAGACCGGTTTTAAAAATGGTAATGAATACAGGAAAAATCGTAAGCATTTCTACTAACACCGTAGAAACGGATGAAGAAGAGGATTATAGAGGAATATTTAGATTTGAGTTTTAGGAGGTAAGAAAAATGAGAGCAATTCAAGCGGGAAATACATTTAATATTTTTGATGATAGTATAGAGATATATGAAGAATTACCTGCAAGGACATATTCTGTAGAGTATTCAGATATGAAGGGATGTTATTTATCTCTTCATAGTGATTTAGAAGTTAATGAAAAAATATATGGGGTTCATGAGCAGAAAGCAGAAAAGGCTTTGACAACATTTGGAATACTTGATAGAGGACTAGGCATTATACTTAGCGGTGATAAGGGAATGGGAAAATCTGTTTTTGCAAGACTATTATGCAAAAAGGCTATTGGAAAAGGAATTCCAGTAATTATAGTGAGCGAATGTGTTCCTGGCATAGCAAATTTCATTGAGTCTATTAATCAGGAATGTGTTGTTTTGTTTGATGAATTTGATAAAACTTTCGACACATGTCGTGGACAAGATGAACGCGACGAGCAAGCACAGTTACTAAGTCTTTTTGATGGCGTTGCAACTGGTAAGAGACTTTATATTGTAACGTGTAATGAAATATACAATCTAAATGATTACTTGATTAATAGACCGGGGAGATTTCATTATCATTTTAGATTTGATTATCCTGAGGTATCTGAAATTGAAGAATATCTTCGTGATAAACTTCAGCCTGAGTATTATTCACAGATTAAGGACGTAGTTGCTTTTTCAAGCAAGGTTAATTTGAATTACGATTGTCTTAGATCTATTGCTTTTGAATTAAACCTGGGAAATTCTTTTGCAGAGACAATAAATGATTTGAATATCTTGAATACATCTAAGAAAAGCTTCGATGTAACTTTATATTATGAAAATGGAAGAATGCTTCATAGATATAGTTGTTCAATGAATCTTTTCATGAATGAGGGTGACGATTTATGGATCACAATGTATGGTGAAAAAGGATTAAGAATTGCCGAGGTAAAAGTTGATAGGACAAAAATAGAATATGATGTAGCAAATAATGCTTCAGTAGTGAAAGCAAATGGTCTTTATATTGATTATGTAGATCCTGATGATGAGCCGGATGTAAATACATATAAAAATCTAAAACCATCATATATGACAATAGAAAAAAATGGCATGAGGAATCTTAGATATACAGTATAGATTGGAGGTGATTATATATGCCAATGATGTTTGATTCAATAGATTTAGATGAAGTATTTGAAGATGAAAAATTTTACATGGGTTGGGTTGGTCACTCCATTGAGAATGGACGAGTGATAAAAGGTTATTCTGGAGATTATACACATACACAGTATGGTTCAGTGGAATTGTATTCACATATTGCTAGAAATGGAGAACAAAATGAGCTAGATGGTTGTAACCTGCAAGTAAGCGGTGCTTCTGTATGGAAGGTATATTTAGACTCTTTACACCTAAAAAAGGATACTTCTAATGTTGTTGCAGCAGTAAAAGGATATAAAACTGGCGGATTTACAATAATGAATATTATTAATCCAGAAGTGCTACCAAGTTTTATGGAAAACGATGAACTTGAAGTGCAGGTAGTGGCAAACGCTATATCAGTGAATTACTACGAGAATGAGGATGCTCTAGCAGATACAATCGATCCAATCAAAGAGAGTAAACATGAGGAGTTTATTGGCCAGAAGTTTATACCAGCAATGGGGTCGGTATTCCCTAATGGCTTTCTACGTGACCACATGGTTACCGAGGAACAAGATGTACAAAAAGAGCCTGAATATAATTCTGATGATGAACTAGTGCTTATAACTGGTATCGTAAAGAACATATATATTAAGAAAGTGATTATTGAAGAAGAGGAGTTTTCAAAGTTTTTGGTGACAACTATAGGAACACAATTTGGAGACTTGGAAATTGTTCATTCGCGTTCAATGATTTCTGATAAAGATATTCCATTTATAAAAGAAGGTGCGGTTATTCAGGCGGTAGCAGTTTTGTCTGGTGACCCCGCAATAAATGAATATGAAGATGGAATCATTAAAAATCACAAAAATGATTTATCAGCTTTGAGATATGCGCTTATGGAAGGAAATGCTGAGCGATTAAATCCTATTCTAGATGATGATGCAGTATTTGAATCTGTAAATATGGAATCACCAATTAATGGAAAGAATAAGATTATAGAAAAGATAAACTATGTTAATGACAATACATCAATAAATTATTATTCATATCTTGCAACACTACATAAAGAATATGAAGGTGAACGGTGTATAGTGTTGGCAGAAGATGATGAAGATAATTACACCGCTATTGTACAAATCGAAGTGGATGAAAGCGGCAATATAACACATATTACTCTTACAAATGATTCATCAATGGAATTCACAATTGATCCTGAACCAGTTTTTGAAAGGGATTGGGAAGATGAAGTCCAAGATTAACTTTTAGATGTTCTTTTATATATGAATGATTATAATCAAAGTATGTAGAACTATAGTGCAGTCAACTTACGTTGGCACGAGCAGCGAGTCGTTGTTCGGATGTATATCATAGTTTGTTTTAATAGATACTGCTCCAACGTAGTGGAGGCACGCCGAAGTGTACCACTTCAACGTGCTGCTCTACGCCTACGCAGCATCGATATTCTTACTGTATGGTTCTACGAGTATTGGGAAGGAGGGGAACTGAATATGATAGTATACAGGGAACTTCCTTCTCTTTGTAAAGATTTAGGATTTTCGGCGAGAGCATTATATGCGGCGAGCAACACGATAAATAAAAGATATCATAAGGTGAGAATACCTAAAGCAGATGGAGATTATAGAGAACTTTATGTTCCAGATGATTTCTTAAAATCAATTCAGAGAAGCATAGCAAAGAATATACTGGCTTATGAACCGATATCTCCATATGCTTGCGCGTACCGTATCAATGGAAGCACAGCATTGAATGCTTGTACTCATGTAGGAGAGCCAACTATACTGAAGCTTGATATACGAAAATTCTTCGATCATATTACATATCCTATGGTAAAGGAAAAAGTCTTTCCAGCTGAGAAGTATTCAGAACAAAATAGGATATTGTTATCGATTCTATGCGTTTATTTACAAACCGTTCCACAAGGTGCACCTACGTCACCAGCAATTTCAAATATCATACTGCGAGAGTTTGATGATAGAGTCGGAGAGTGGTGCAAAGCTCGGAATATTAATTACACCAGATACTGCGACGACATGACCTTTTCGGGTTCATTTGATGCTAAGGAATTAAAGCAATTTGTTGAAAATGAAATCCAAAAAGAAGGCTTCTTTATAAATGCAAAGAAGACCGTTGTTTTACATGATGGGCAACGAAAGGCTGTCACCGGAATAGTTGTAAATGAAAAGCTTTCAGTTCCAGCGGAATATAAGAAGGATATAAGGCAAATTATGTACTATTGCAACAAATATGGTGTTATAGATCACATGATGGCAAATAAGATTATTGGCTATAAGTCAGATTATTTGAATGTACTCCTAGGTAAGATTAATTACGTGTTATCCGTTGAGAAGAGCAACAAGCAATTTATTGAATATCGAAGCCAAGTTAAGAAGTGGCTAGCTGAATAAAGAACCTTACATAGGCCAGTACCTCTGGGGACGCCCAGATTGATTTGTACTGGTCTATTATTATGCCCATTTTTTAGCGCAAGGAATGGACATGAGCCGAAACTATCAATTCATTTTCAAGAAAGGAAAATTCGGGAGAAGCTACTTCCGAATGAAGGTACGATGATGAAGGTATTTAGGGTGATCAGATCCTGGTGTAGAAAAGTGTTTAGGAAAATTAAGAGATGGATGATGAAGCCGTTTAGGAAGAAAGCGAAACCCGGACCAGAAGAGAAAGACATGGCATTTTTCAATTCAGCAATCACAGTATTACAGACACTTGTTATCGCGCTTGGCGCAGGCCTTGGAGTTTGGGGCGTTGTAAACCTTCTTGAGGGTTACGGCAACGATAACCCTGGCGCTAAGTCACAGGGCATGAAGCAGCTCATGGCTGGCGGTGGTGTTGCACTCATCGGCACACAGCTCATCCCACTTCTTTCCGGATTGTTCTAATCTAGGGGAAGACACAACTGAATATGGAACAGGTAGCAGGCTGGCATTCGCCAGCTTTTTTGCTACCCAAATCAAAATGAAGGAGATCATTGCATGGATAGAATATTTGAGCAAATGACCTCTTGGCTCAAGGACTGGATTGTAGATGGACTGATGAGCCTGCTGACAGGAACATTCGACAGTATAAATGCCCAGGTTGGAAGCGTAGCTGCAGATGTAGCAACAAGCCCGGCGGATTTCACGCCGGGTGTATTCAACCTGATGAAGACGGTGTCTAACAATGCGATTATGCCGATTGCCGGCATGATTCTGACATTCATTGCATGTTATGAGCTGATTCAGCTGGTCATCGCCCACAACAATCTGGCGAACTTTGAAACATGGATATTCTTCAAATGGATATTCAAGACTTATGTAGCAGTAATGCTGATCACGCATTGCTTTGATATCACCATGGCAATTTTCGATGTGGCGGGGCATGTGATTTCCCAGAGTGGAAATATCATCCAAAACTCTACGGCAGTGAATGCATCCCAACTTGCGCAGATGCGTTCCACACTAGAGGCCATGTCCATCGGAGAGCTGTTGCCATTGTTTATGGAAATCGGACTACTAAACATAGGAATCAAAATCATGTCCATGATGATCTTCCTAGTCATTTACGGACGAATGATTGAAATCTACCTGATGATAAGCCTGGCGCCACTTCCATTTTCAACCTTTGGAAATAGGGAGCAGAGCCAAATCGGACAGAACTACGTGAAGAGTCTCGTAGCGCTTGGCTTCCAGGGATTCCTTATTTTAATCTGCGTTGCAATCTATGCGGTGCTCATCCAGAACGTTTCCATTTCCAGTGATATTGCAGGATCCCTGTGGTCAGTGCTTGGCTACAACGTACTGTTGGTATTTGCCTTGTTCAAGACCAGCACCTTGTCCAAGAGAATTTTTTCAGCACAGTAAGGAAGGATAATTATGGCGATAAGAGTAAATGTGCCAAGAGATTTATCCAGGGTAAAAGAGAAGGTGGCGTTCAATCTCACCAAACGGCAGCTGATATGCTTCACGCTTGCCGGGATGATTGGAGTGCCCACCTTTTTTCTTGTAAAGAGTGTTTCGGATAACGCGAGTGCGTCTACATTTCTCATGATGGCGGTGATGATGCCGCTGTTTTTCATGGCGATGTATGAGAAAAATGGGGAGACCATCGAGCGCATTATCCAGCACGCCATTGATTGGAAGAGGCGAAAGCCAGCCCCGGAAGAATCTTTCGAGCAAATGTTTAAAGACGGTATCTGCAGAGTAGATGAGAATTACTATTCCAAGACCATTCGCTTTTCAGATATCAATTACAAGCTTGCTACCGATGAGGACCAGCAAGCGATTTTTGACAATTGGAGGAAGTTCTTAAACTTCTTCGATAGTTCCGTCCACTTCGAGCTGACCTTTGTAAATGTCACTAAGGACGAAGCAAAGTTCTATGAAACAATACGGATCAAGGAAAAACAGGATGGCTTTGATGATGTAAGAGCGGAGTATTCCGAGATGCTGAATCGTCAGCTAGAGAAGGGCAATAATGGTCTGGAAAAGACCAAGTATCTCACCTTTGGTATCTATGCCAAGTCCATTAAGGATGCCAAGCCTAGACTTCGTTCTATTGAAAACGACATCTTAAATAACTTTAAGCGCATGGATGTACAGACAGAAGTATTGGATGGTATGCAGCGACTGGAAATGATTCAGCTGATCAAGAGCTTAGGCGGAGATGATAGCACACTTAAATATCCAGTGAAAAACATGATTCGTACTAAGCAGAGATTTGCTACCGTATCTGCATTATCCTACGATGCGCCAACCATGGAAGACAGATTTTTGATGGAGCTTCTCAATGCAGATTCTAGTCAGGTCATCAGTATCCATCTGCAGTCTATCAATCAGAATGAAGCGATTAAGAAGGTGAAGAAGACCATCACCAATATTGATTCAACGAAGATTGATGAACAGAAGAAGGCAGTCCGTTCCGGTTATGACATGGATCTGATTCCGGGTGATTTGGTGACTTATGGCAAGGACGCCAATGCGTTTCTTCAGGACTTACAGGATCAGAATGAGCGTATGTTTAAGATGACATTTCTCATTCTAAATACCGGTGCATCCAAGATTGAGCTTAAGAATAACTACCTGCAGACATCCAGCACAGCTCAGCAGTTTAACTGCGATATCTACAAGCTGGATTACAGACAGGAGCAGGGGCTGAATAGCTGCCTGCCACTGGCAAGAGACCTGATTCATACAGATAGAAGTCTTACCACAAGTTCGGTAGGAATCTTTATTCCATTTACCACACAGGAGCTGATGCAGACAGAGGAGGAAGCTCTTTACTATGGCTTGAATGCCTTGTCGCAGAATCTGATTATGGCAGACAGAAAGAGCCTTTCTAATCCAAATGGAATGATTCTTGGAAAGCCTGGTTTTGGTAAGTCTTTTTCTGCAAAGCGCGAGATGAGTAACGTCATGCTATCAACGGATGATGACATTATGATTTGTGATCCGGAGCAGGAATATACCGCACTGGTAAATAAGTTCCATGGACAGGTCATCCATATCAGTCAGAAGTCGAAGCAGTTTATCAATCCTATGGATATCAATGAGAACTACTCCGATGGCGATGATCCAGTGTCACTGAAGGCAGAGTTTATCCTGTCACTGTTTGAGCTTGTCATGGATGGAAAAGGTGGACTTGGCCCAGTGGAGAAGACGGTTATCGACCGCTGTATCCACAAGGTCTATGAGAAGTACTTCGAGAATCCAATTCCGGAGAACATGCCAATCCTTGCAGACCTTTTCAATGAGCTGATGGCTCAGAATGAGAAGGAAGCCCATGAAGTAGCAACAGCTCTTGAAATCTACGTCTTTGGTTCCCTGAATGTATTCAACAATCAGACCAATGTAGATATCAATAGTCGAATCGTCTGCTACGACATCAAGGATTTAGGAAAGCAGCTGAAGAAAATCGGCATGCTCATCGTTCAGGATCAGGTGTGGGGCCGTGTGACTGCAAACAGAAGTATGGGAAAGGCTACCAGATACTATATGGATGAGTTCCATTTGCTTTTAAAGGATAAGCAGACTGCTAACTATAGCGCAGAGATCTATAAGCGATTCCGTAAGTGGGGAGGCATCCCGACAGCCATCACCCAGAACGTAAAGGACTTGTTGGAGTCACCGGAGGTGCAGAACATCTTTGATAACTGCGAGTTTATTTATCTATTGAATCAAGCGCCGGGAGACAGAGAGATTCTGGCAAGAAAGCTTGGTATCAGTAAGTATCAGCTTTCTTATGTGGAGAAGGCAGAGCAAGGCGAAGGACTTCTAGTCTTTGGAAATCTGATTTTGCCATTTAAGGATCAGTTCCCTCATGACTTAGAACTCTACCGCATCATGACCACAAAGCCAAAGGAAGTAGCCGTCTGGCAGAAAGGAGTGTAAGTGAGTAATTACAATCAGGATGAAAACATCGGTGGAGAGGCACTTGATGAAGGTGTTGCGGCTGGGGAAGAGGCCACTAGGGAAATGCACCGAGCCTATCAGCGTCATCAAATCAAGAAGAACTACTACCGAAAAGACAGAGATAGCCCTTATGTGAAAAGCTTCGCGGATAAGATGAAGGATAGGGCCGAAGGAATTAAAGATGGAGTGAAGGATTCGATCAGAAAGATTGCCGAGTTTTTAAAAGAGCATCCAGTGGTGCTTGTGGTGACGATTCTGGTCATTCTTTTTATCTGGCTATCCAGCAACTTGATTAGCTTATTTCAGACCGTGATTTCCAGTATGGGAGATACCGTTCTGGTTTCCACTTATACTGCCTACGATGAAGATATCACGGGTGTAGATGCGGATTATGTAAAGCTGGAGCAGGAACTTCAAAAAACCATCGAAAATACCCAGACGGATTATCCCGGCTATGACGAGTACGAGTATAATCTGGAGGAAATCGGTCATAACCCTTATGAGCTGGCTAGCTATCTGACGGTAAAGTATGAGGATTATAAGCGCCGGAATATGAAGCAGGTAGTGAAGGACCTTTTCAATGAGCAGTATGACCTGAGCTATAAGGAAAGGACAGAGACCAGATCCCGTACTGTCACGAAGACCGGATATTACGAAGTGGAATCGGAGAATGGCGGCATAACAAAGGTTCCTTACACCTATACCGAAATTGAATACTACACGGTGAAGATTCTCACGGTAACTCTGAAGAATAAGAGCTTAGGTAGTGTTATTTCCGGAAAAGGCATGAATGAGGATGAGCAGGCCAGATATGCACTTCTCTTAGAGACGCAGGGTAATAAAGCTTATCTATTTGATGATGCATACGTGGATTATGAAGATCCAGAGGAATATCAGATTCCACCGGATGCTCTGTCAGATCAGACTTTTGCAGCCATGATTGCAGAAGGGGAAAAGTACTTGGGACGTACCTACGTGTGGGGTGGCTCTAGTCCATCTACAGGATTTGACTGTAGTGGTTTTGTAAGCTGGGTGATTAATCATAGTGGATGGAATCTCGGCAGACAAACGGCTGATCAGTTGAAACACACTTGTACAGTGATTTCGCCTGAGGAAGCAAAGCCAGGAGATTTAATCTTTTTCAAAGGCACCTATGACACCAGCGGAGCCAGTCATGTGGGCATTTATTGTGGAAATGGAATGATGCTTCATTGTGGTAATCCGATTCAGTACACGTCCATCAATACCAAGTACTGGAAGCAACATTTCTATTGTTATGGCAGATTGCCTTAAGGAGGAACTATGGCCCAGAGCTTAGAAAAGATTAAGGCGGATTTGGAAGCCGCAAAAGAAAAACGAGCCTGGTGGGATAACCGCATCAGGTATTTGGAAAAGAAGCTTTCGGACGAGGAAAAGACCATCGTCCATGACATTGTAAAAGCAGCAGATTTGACGCCGGAAGAGCTGGCAAGGGTAATCGCATATGCGAAGAATCATTTGCCAGGTGGAGCGCCAATTACTGCAACAACAGAAGATTCAAAGGAGGAAATCGATGAAGAATAAAATCAGATTAATTACTGTGGCAGCCGCACTTTTGATAGGCTCTATGCCACTTACTGCATTTGCTCAGGTGCCTGACAACGTGGACACATCTGTTATTGATGAGGATACTGAAACCAAAGAGGATGATCACACTCCACTTACACCAGATGGAAATATGACTTTGGTGGATGATATCACCACATCTGATGGTCATGCCAAGCAGTTTATGACGGTGACAACCAAGAGTGGTCACATCTTCTATATCATCGTAGACGGCGATGATAAGGGAACCAACACGGTTCATTTTCTGAATCAGGTTGATGAGCGTGATTTGATGGATCTCATCAGTGATGAGGATAAGGAAGAGATTGAAGCTGCTACCGGAACCAAGGTGGAGCCAAAGGCTACAGAAATTGAGCCTACAGATGCTACAAGTGAAGATAATCAGCAGGCGGATAAGACATCTAAGAAAAAGACATCAGGTCCAAATCCAATCCTTGGTCTTTGCATTGTGTTAGGTCTTGCCGGAGTAGGTGGATTCTACTGGTATTCGAACCGCGATAGCTTCAAGCGTAAGAAGAATGGGGCTGATCCGGACAGCGATTATGCTGATGATTATATTGAGATGCCAGGTGCAGAAGATGAGAAAGGAGATGAGTAACTATGGAATTTGAGCTTAAGAATGTAGAGGCGACAACTCGCCGCCTCATGGGATTTCAGAAGGGGCTTCATTCTGTGATGGCTGCTAAGGGCGAGAAAAAGGAATCTGTCATCAAGAGACTCAACGCCTATAAGCAGATGTAAGGAGGTGCGCTATGGATGGACTTGATATTGCAAGCAAGAGACTTGCCAAGGAAGAGGAGCTGACACCGGTGGAGGAATCCATTTTGGAACAGCATACGATTCACTCCAAGAAGAATTATCTGAAGGCTGTTGAAGATGCCATCGAAGGAAATGATAATAACTTCGACGGTATCATCAACAACATGCCAGAGGATGCACCGAGCGAATCTACCCTGAAGAAGGCCAAGGAGTATGAGAAGTTGATTGAGAAAAAATATGAGGTGGTGAAAGTTGCAAAACCGCACAAACAAGATTTCGGTGAGATTGTCCGATAGCGAGTATCGCCGGATGCGTAACAAGATGGAAGAGCTGGGTGTCACAAACATGAGTAACTACATGCGAAAGATGCTATTGGATGGGTACTGCGTGAAGGTGGATACCTCTAGTATCCGTGAGATGGCGTATCTGATTCGCATGTGCTCTAACAATCTGAACCAGTATGCCAAGAAAGCAAATGGCTTGGGTGAAATCTATGAATCAGATATCAGAGATTTGCAGAAGAGGCTGGATGACATCTGGAGTGGCACCAGAGAACTCATGCGAAAATTTGCAGCCATCAAGTGACCATCAAAGAACCATCAACTTTATTTGGCATCCTTGCCTTTTCAAAATCCACAGCATAGACTAAAGACAAATGAAGGAAACGGGAGGTATGGACATGGTGATTTTAAGATTCTTATTAAAGCTTTTAACCTTACCACTTTTATTGGTAGTGGACATAGCACTCTTAATCACAAAAGCATCTCTTTGGCTTAGCGAAGTTGTCGTAGGCCTTGGAATATGGATTTGCATCATCGTAGGACTGTTCTGTTTGTTCGACGGTCTTTATCCATGTGCCATAGCTTTCGGTGTGATGCTGCTACTCATCTTTATAGGTCTGTTTGCAGCATGTGTCATTGAGTACTTCTTTGAGTCTGTGCGTGGAGCATTGAAGCGAATTTAAAATTGAATACTGTTAGTGAAGGGCAGTCTTTCTTTGGAGGGGCTGTCCTTTTTGATTGCAAAAGTTTGGAAGGGAGGAAGGCGATGGCTGCTACGAGATTGATGGCACTGCATATTGTTCGGGATAGGACATTGGCAGAGAGCCTGAAGGAACGTATGGATTATACAGAGGATGAGCTTAAGACGGAGCAAAAAAGATATATATCAACCTATGGCTGTGATATTGAAACAGCTGATGAAGAGTTTTTGCTTTCCCATCGAGAGTATCATGCCAATGTTAGAGACATACGTAAGAAAGAGATTATTGCCTATCAAATCCGGCAGTCATTTAAGCCTGGAGAAATAACTCCAGAGAAGGCCAATAAGATAGGTTATGAACTCGCTATGCGATTCACAAAAGGTGACTACGCATTTACTGTATGTACTCATACGGATAAGAAGCATATCCATAACCACATCGTGTTTAATGCAATCTCTATGGATGGGAAAAAGAAGTTCAGAAACTTCTACTATTCGGGGATAGCGCTACGTCGCATTTCCGATATCTTATGCTTTGAAAATGGCTTGTCCATCATCAAGCCTGCACCATATGCTGAGAGGAAAAAGAAGGGCAGATATTCAAGAACCAAGAACTATACAGATAAGAAACTAGAGTTTATCAAGGATATCGAGTCAAAAGTCCTAACAGGCAAAGGTAGGGGGTATGTGAATTGGGCGAAGAAGTTTAATGCCAAGCAGATGGCAAAGACCATCCTGTTTTTACAGGAGCACAAGATATCTTCCTACGAAGAACTAAAGGCAATCACGGATGAACGTTCTGGCAAGGTAAGGCAGCTCATGGATTCCATGAAGGCGAAGGAGGCACTTCTCGCAGAAAACAAGAAGTATCAGAAAGCGATCATTGATTATGGTAGGACTAGAAAAACATTTGTGGCCTATAAGAAGAGTGGCTACAGTAAAAAGTTCTATGCAGAACATGAGGCAGAGCTTTTGATTTATAAGGCTGCAGAGGAAGTGTACAAGAATGCCCCAGGTCGAAAAATTCCACCTATGCAAGAATTACGAGAGGAGTATGGTCGGATTTTAGCTGAGAAAAAAGCAGAGTTCCTAGAGTATGCCCAGATCAAAAAAGACATGAATGAGTACCTGATAGCCAAGAAAAATTTGGAACTCCTCTACCAGCAGGAAGAGGAGAAAAAGGAAAGAGAGGGTTGCGATAAGCGAACCCGAAACTCACATCAGAAGGATGTGTTGTAAAAGCCGCCTACGCATTTGTCGGACAAATGCACTGCTTGCCACAACGACAATTTCGCGTTAGCGGAACACTAGAAACATTACCCTAAGGAGGAACAGAAATATGAAAGTACACGTTAAAGCAAATCAATTGGAAGCAACTACTAACAATGTGAAGGGACTTTGCACAGTTACCTTCGGGGATAGCTTCGCTGTTCGAAATATCTCCATCGTGGAAAGTAAGAAGGGAGGTAACTTCGTATCCATGCCAAGCTTCAAGACGAAGACCGTGGATGATGAGGGCAATCCGATTTTCAAGGACATCGCATTTCCTATCACCAAGGAATTTAGAGAGGAGCTCTACAGCAAGATCATGGAGAGCTTTGAGTCCAAGGAGCCGGTAGAGTTCGAATGGGAGTAGTGAACGCTGAAAATTAAATAGGAGGTATGACTATGGCTGATACAGATAATAAGTCAAAGGTAGAGGAGATCACGGAGCAACTAGAGCAGGGGCTACGTGATCTTTTTAATTCCGAGAAGTACAAGACGTATCTGACCACCATGTCCAAGTTCCACTACTACAGCTTCAATAACACCCTCTTAATTGCCATGCAGCGCCCGGATGCCACTTTGGTAGCCGGGTATGGCGCCTGGCAAAAGAACTTCGAACGCCATGTAAAGAAGGGAGCTAAGGGAATCAAGATTATCTCCCCTGTGAAGCTGAAGGTGGATGTGGAAGATAAGGATGCCCCAGAGGAAGGTGCTACAAAGCAGATCGAGGTAACGAAGTTCAAGGTATCTACAGTATTTGATGTGTCAGATACGGAAGGTAAGGAACTGCCAACCATCGGAGTGGAGATGCTATCTGGTCAGGTGGAGAAATACCATCAGATGATTGATGCCCTCACAAAAATATCCAAGGTTCCTATCGAGTACCAGGATATCGATGGTGGCAGCAAGGGATACTTCTCTTTGAAGGATAGAAAGATTGTAGTGCAAAAGGACATGACCCAGGTGCAGACCTTAAAGACGCTGATCCATGAAATCGCTCACTCCAAGATGCACGATTATCCGCTGGATAAATCGGATGAGAATGGAATGGAAAGGAAGGATAAGCGCACTAAAGAGGTAGAGGCAGAGTCAGTAGCTTACACCGTATGTCAGCACTTCGGGGTGGATACCTCGGACTATTCCTTTGGATATATTGTAGACTGGAGCTCCGGTAAGGAACTGGATGAACTGAAATCATCCATGATGACCATCCGAAAGACTGCCAGTGAAATCATCTCTGATATGAATACTGAAATTGCTATGAGCCAGCACCCTTTGGAGGAGACTTTGGACAAGGAAGAACTGGCTCTTCAGGGAGGGGATAAGTACCTGGCTATCCAAAAGTGCGATGAAGGCTACGACTACACCTTCTATGATGCCAACTACCATGGCCTGGATGGAGGCGCCATCGAGAATAAGGATGCACCTATCGCTATTGTGGCAGCAGAGGTTATTGCAGCAGAAGGCCTAGGCGGTGTTAAGCCAGTAAAGGAAGTGGACTATGACAAGCTTCAGGAAGACGCCGCCTACACAGCAGCTTATGGGATGGAAGTTATCGCTGAAAAGAAACCATCTATCTTAGGACAGCTGAAAGATAAGTTTGGGCTGGTGGAAGGCAAGCATGATCATGTGAAAGTGAAGCCGGATAGGAATGAGTGCAGATAGGGAGGTAGACTATGAGAAAGAAGAATGTGGATTCAAGCCAGGTGCCACTCATGAAGAGTGAGCTGGTTGCAACGGCGTTTGAGATTTTGATGGAGGCCTATATTGGTAGCCTGGGTAGATGTTCCTCAGGTCAGAAAGTGACTATCACAATCAAGAGCTACAATCGCTATATCAAGTTCTCTGGGTTCAGGGAGTATTTTGATATCTGTCTCTACAAGAGTGGTGATATCGACATCAAGATGCGCGAGTCCTGCCATGCAGACTATCTGGAACGTATTTACGAATATAAAGAGGATAGAGCACAGCAGGAGGCATTCCTTGAAAAGCTCAAGGATGGATTCGCTATGCAGATCATGGATGTAGCGAACTGCAGCCTGGTGGATTATCACAGCTTTATGGATATGCTTCATGGGGACTGGCACTTCAAAGAAGCGTATGAGTATTTCACTAAGCTGGTGGAAGGATGCAAGGTTTAGGAGGTGCCATGGAAACATATATTATCGAGCTTTTCGATGGTAAGAAAAGAGTTGGTAAAGAAAAGATACGCACTGATGATTATGACGATGTGCTAAAGCGTGTCGCTGAGATTGTTGCTAAGACAGATCACAGAGTGGAAATCTGGGATGGCAAAGCGTATAAGCATCGAGATAAGGATGTGTGTAGGTAGTAATGGAGCCGGTCTCACTGTTGTGGTGGGGCCGGCCATGACGCTTGTTAAAGCCTTTCACTGCTATGAATTTAAGATTCTTTTTCTTTAAAAATCCCATTACAATGGTATACTAAATTTGTGTGATTAAAATGGGAGGTTATATTTGTGTATCAAGCAGAAGTTTATAAGAAAATGAAACCTGATTTATCAGGAAGCAGATCAAAAAATAGATTTCGACTTGAACTTCTATGGGGAATAGATAAAATGCTGGAGTTAATGGAAGCGCCAGATGATTTTACTGTTGTTTTTGATTATGTTTGTGATATTGAGGTTCATAAACAGGATTCTTTTGAGTTTTATCAGATAAAGACCCACAAAGAATCTCAACCAAAGTATACTGTTAAAAATCTTGTTAATATACCAAAAGGAAAAGAAGGATCAGTTTTAGGAAAATTATTTGCCTTAGTTGAAGCGGATGACTGTGTTGAGGTTATTCTTGTTTGTAATAGGCCATTTTCTGCTATTACTGATGAACCTGGGTTAATTTCATTGAATAAGCTTGAAAATGATGATAAAGAAATAATCAAAAAAGCTATAAAAGCTGAACTTGGTATAGAGAATATAGATTTTTCAAAATCATATTATTTGTACACGCATATGAATTTAGCAGACCCCGAGAAAGAAATAAAAGGAGCATTAATATCTTCTTTTGAGCTTATAAAAGGTAGTGAACCACAGAATCCTAATGCGCTGTATCGTCTGGTTTATAGTGAAGTTGTGGATAAGGCTTCATTTGAATATACACTCGATGATTATGATGAGCTGTTAAATAAAAAGGGGATTTCAAGAAGACAGTTTGATAGAATGCTTGATGCTCATTGCTTAAATGAGAAGACCGGAATTACAGCTACTATGAATTATATTAATTCTCTTTCAAATATTCGTGATAAACGGATATATAAAAAAGCATTGACTTCTCTAATGCCAAAGCTTGCTAAATCTAAACAATTACAGGAGTTGGAAAGTCAAATTGCTCTTTTTTTAGATGATAATCCAGAATTGACTGAGATGGAAGAAATATTGGATGCTATGACTGGTGAATTTCATTCGAAGTTTTCTATAGAATATGATAACGCAGAGAAAACTGTTTTATACATTTTGGTTATAAAAAAGTATGAAGAAGGAGGGTATGATAATGAAGTTGATTTTTAAAAATCTTTTTCTGTTTTCTCCTTCAGAGAAAAAAGCAAAAAAGATTGATTTTATAGATGGAGTTAATATTATAACATCTAGTCAGGAGGATGGGACAGATAGAGGAAAGTCTGTAATAATGAGAAGTCTTTATCATTCATTAGGAGCAGAAGGGTGCTTTGACAAGAATTGGAAAACGGGTGATAAAGTTTATATTCTAGAATTTGCTATTGATGAAGAAGAATTCTATATATACAGGTCATCGGACCTTTATAAATTTTTTGATTCAAACAAAAAATTGTTATTTACTTCCGTAAGTAGCAAGGAGTTATCAATAAAACTAAGCGAATATACAAAGTTTGCCGTACAATTACCAAATCGTAGTAACAAACTTGAAATAACGCCACCAGCATTTAATTATCTTCCCTTTTATTTGGATCAAGATCATTACGCTGGAAATGAGTATTCTTCCTTTAAGAATTTGGGACAATTTACAAATTTTCGGGAAAATGTGTTGTTTTATCATTTAGGTGCGTATGATGAACAATACTTTCAACTTATTAGGGAACGCGATATTTTAAAAGAACATAGGTCTGAATATGAAGAACAGATAAATATGTTAATGAAGATGATTGAGAGCTTAGATAAGAAAATAGGTGGAACCTCATTTTCATCTGATTTTGAAGCTATGCAGCGAGATGTTGAAATGTATAAGAACGAATATGCTGCAGTATTGGAAAAAATGAGCGTAAGTAAAAAGAAGTTGATTGAATTACGCAATAGTCTTTATGAGACTGAAAAGATGTTAAAAGAAGTTGATATTGTTAGTGCTGATGGTGAACGCAGAATAAAAAAACTTAGGGTTCATAAATGCCCAGAGTGTGGGTCTACGATTAAGGATGTTATTCAACTAAAAAGCAGGGAATATAACATAATTGAGGATGCTATAGCTATAAAAAATGAGTTACAGGTTTTGCTTTTAGAAGATCAGCAAAAGATTGAGAAAGAGGAAACGAAGTATCGAGAACTACTAGAACAATTGAAAGAATATGAAGGAAAAATATCTTTTAGTAAAGTTGAGGCAAATAATATTCTTAAGCAAAAAGGCATGTCTGATTTACGTGATGATGTTGTATCAGATCTGACGAAAGTTTCGAAGGCAGTTAGTGAGGACGATGATAAGATTAGTAAAGTCTCAAAGCGTATAAAGGAATATAGTGATAAGAAAAAGGCTATTGAAAAATCATATTACGAGTATATGATGGCTGCAAGAACTAAATTTGGAATTAATGAATTAGAGCCAGAGAGCTTTAAAAAGTTAACTAATTCAGTTAAAGCGAGTGGAAGTAATAAAAATGTAGCTACTATTATGTGGTATATATCAGTATTAGAGTTACGTGCAAAATATAACAATGATGCAATTAAATTCCCGATAGTATTTGATAGCATAAACAATGTTGAGACTGATAATGAAAAAAAATATGGATTATTTCAATATGTAGTTGATAAAAGTGACGATAATCAGCTAGTTCTGTCGTTATTGGGATATCAGAATGGTGATATAAAAACAGATAGACCTATAAAAATTATTACGTTAACAAATGAGAAATATCATTTGCTGGATGAAAAAACTTTTGCTGATAATAAGTTACTTTTAGATGAATTGTGCGATGCATGAAAGATTGATATTAGGCAACGCATAAAAAAAGAGATAGGCAAAAATTAAGTGTTTGCCTATCTCTTTTTTACTTATTATATTCCTAACATACGTCTGATATCGAAAACGAATTGCCTCTGAAAATAGAAGGCATGGTTCTTATTGGATACATAGCGATTATAAATGTTAGAATATATGGCATTATAAGAACCGTCACTTCGCTTGCTGTCTTTACTTCTTACCTGAATGTGTCTTCCATTTGATGTATGGATAAAACCATCTCGACTGGTCTCAATACTATGTTTAAGTTGTTTGCAAATGCTATAGTAATCATCTTCCCAAATATCCATAAGAGAAGAAAACTCTTTTCGTTCAAGGTCAATATGAATTGGCGTAAAGAATTTCCAGTCATGAGGATCACCATCTTTACAGACTGGAACATAGAGAAGGTTGCTGATTTTTTCGTAAAGATGTGTGTTTTCAAAAGGTTCTTCAGTTAGTAATTCGTCTATAATACTGCTTATTTGTGTGATAAATACGGTCTCTTTTGGATTACCGAAAGAATCACATTTATTTGTTTTTAATTCCCCATCATCGAAATCAAGATTTGCACTATCTAATCTTTTCCCTAGAGCCAGTTCAAGTAATTGGCCAGTTTTCCCTTTATTTACAATAATATTTTGAATATCCCGTTCAGAAAAAAGTTCAGAAAAAGGAATATTAGCTAAACGTTGAATTTTGCTTTCTGCTTCGTGCAAATACATGTTAAATCCCTCCCAATTTGCAAGTTTTAAATAGTCATAATGATAAGATAGTCTTCCGAAATAATGGAGTTCAATAGATGTAAGTATTTGCAACGTGAAAAAATTAAAATGTAAGAAAATATTTACATCAATAAAGTTAGGTGTTATATTAATAAAACAGAAGTGAAGATTTATAGAGAGGGGCAAAAGAATGCCATGGCAGAGCTTTCAGAGAAATTAAAAATGGCACGTAAAGCTGCTGGAATGCGACAAGAGGATGCAGCAGAAAGTATGGGAATGCTTAGAGTTACATTGAGTTCAATCGAATCAGGGAAACGAAGGGTGAGTACAGATGAATTAGTGAAGTTTTCAAAGCTATATAATGTTGACCCTAATTCTTTGCTTGAATTTAACTGTGATAAGGCTGCCTTTTATAGAAGAATTAACGCGTATTATCAATTTTTAAGTTTAGAACAGAAATTCTCAGAATTATTAGATGATGATAAACAGGAAATATTAGACATTATAGATTTAAAATTAAAGAAAAAAAGGAGTGAGGATAATACTGACAGAACCTAATAATTTTAAAATGGAAGAAACCTCAATTTGGTCATTTCCAGACCGGGGGAATTGGGCCACACATTCGGGAGGATATAGAGGAAATTGGTCTCCATATGTTCCAAGAAATTTGATTCTCAAATATTCAGAAGAAGGAGCGTGGATTTTAGATCAGTTTGTTGGAAGCGGTACGACGTTGATTGAAGCAAAACTGTTAAACCGTAACGGTATTGGAATTGATATAAATCCCGAATCTTTAAGCATTTCTAATGATAATCTTAAGTTTGAATCAAAAACAAAATCCAATATTTTTTTAAAAAGAGGAACTGCGGAAAATATAGATTTTTTAAAAGACTCTTCTATTGATATGATTTGTACGCATCCACCGTATGCAGATATTATTAAGTACAGTAATGGCATTCCTGGTGATATTTCTTTATTGAGATATGAAGATTTTCTAGCATCAATGTATAAAGTGGCTTCTGAGTCTTATCGTGTATTAAAAAATAGTGGATTTTGTGCTTTTATGATAGGTGATGTAAGAGAAAAAGGGTATGTAAGACCATTAGGAATGGATTGTTTAAATGTATTTATTAGTTGTGGTTTTAGACTTAAAGAAATAATAATAAAGGAGCAGCATAATTGCCGTTCTACAAATTATTGGAAAGGAAAGAATAGGGATTTTTATTTGCTAGCACATGAATATATATTTGTTTTAGAAAAGTCCTGTTAAAAGCTACAGAAAATACTCATAACAATATCGCAAGATGTTACGAGATACTATTGTGAATATGTATTCTCCGTGATAAAATTAAAAATGTGTTTTATCAATGTTTATAATGGTTGAGGGCCATTTTAGGAGTAGAAAAGTGGAGGCTATATGGGAGTTTCATATAATAAACTTTGGAAACTGTTAATAGATAAAGGTATTTCAAAGTCAGATTTAAGAAAAAAAATCGAACTTGCGCCAAATACATTGACAAAACTGAATAAGAATGAAGAAGTCGCTTTAACTGTTTTAGAAAGGATTTGTAAAGAATTAAAGGTCGATTTCGGAGATATTATAGAATACATAGAAGATAATAATTAAGGAGCTAATTAATGGAACCATTTGTAAAGTGGGCTGGAGGTAAGCGACAGCTATTAGATAGAATTTGGGAGAGAACTCCTAATAAGTTTGATACATATTATGAGCCATTTATAGGTGGCGGAGCTGTGCTGTTCCGTTTAAAGCCTGCGAAGGCAGTTATAAATGATACTAATGAGCAGTTAATAAACATATATCGTCAGCTAAAGGCTGATCCGCGTGCTGTTATTAGAGCGGTAAATAGTCTTGATAGAGGACCATGTGATAAAGAGTATTATCTGAAAAGAAGAGAAGAGTACAACGAGAAAATTCAGAATAAGGAACTTGATGCCGAATGCGCTGCTTATATGATCTGGATCAACAAGCACTGCTTTAATGGATTATATCGTGTAAATAATAAAGGATTGTTTAATGTTCCTTATAACAATAAGCAGCTTGGAAAATCAATCGATGAAGCAAATCTGATGAGTATTGGATATTACCTACAAGAAGCAGATGTACAAATTCATTGCATGGATTTTGAAGAAGTTTGTAAGGGCATAGGGAAAAATGATTTTGTGTATTTTGACTCTCCGTATATTCCGGTTAGTGAGACTGCTTCATTTACAGACTATACAAAAGATGGTTTTACTTATGATGACCATGTAAGATTGTCTAAGCTATATAAGAACTTGGCGGATAATGGAGTCAAATGTATGCTTTCAAATCATGATGTTGATTTAGTTTATGAATTGTATGATGGCTTCAAAATAGAGTCAACGGATGTAAAACGAAACATAAATAGTAATGCTAAAAAGAGAACTGGTAAAGAAGTGATAATTACAAATTATGAAATATAAGATATCTGGAACAAGTCCTTTTTATGAAGATAACAATAGTCAATTATATCTAGGAGATACTTTTGAACTATTAAAAAAGTGCAAAAAGGAATCTGTGGATTTAATTTTTGCAGATCCGCCTTATTTTTTGTCTAACGATGGTATCACATGTAAGGGCGGTAAAATGGTATCTGTTAATAAAGGGGCCTGGGATAAGATAGATTCTGTTGAAGAAAAACATAAATTTAATCGAAAATGGATTAAGTTATGCAAAAGGGTGTTAAAGCCAAATGGTTCGATTTGGATAAGTGGAACACTCCATAATATCTATTCAATAGGAATGGCTTTAGAACAAGAAGGGTTTAAGATTATAAATAATATTACTTGGCAGAAGACAAATCCGCCACCTAATTTGGCTTGCAGATGCTTTACACACAGTACAGAGACTATTTTATGGGCTCAAAAGAATGATAAAAAATCGCGTCATTTATTCAATTATCAGCTTATGAAAGAGCTTAATGGTGGAAAGCAAATGAAAGATGTGTGGGAAGGTCCATTGACACCAAAGCGTGAGAAGAATAATGGCAAGCATCCCACACAAAAGCCAGAGTATTTATTGGAAAGAATATTGTTGGCTTCATCAAATAAAGGTGATGTGGTGCTTGATCCATTTTGTGGCAGTTCGACAACAGGTGCTGTTGCAAAACGATTAGGGAGAATCTATATTGGCATAGATAATAACGAGGAATATATAGATATATCGAAAAGGAGATTAGAGAATGCGCAACTTTGAGGAATGGCTTAGCACAATGCGCCCTAGTATAAATCAATATGACTATTATGTAGATTTTAATAAAGTCTATGATAATGTTGAAGCAATCAAAGTAGAGCTTAATATTTTGAACAGTTTAATTGGTTCTAAAAATATAGAAGAAGATATCAGAAGATTAATAGAGCGATACCCCGAGGTTATTAAATGTATTCCAACATTATTAGCGGTAAGACAATCTGAGATTTATGCACAGGACGATGATGGTGCATTTAATTATAATTTCAATAAAATGAATTACGATGTTGACCATTACATTGTGTTTATGAAAAAAACAGGTTTATTGGAATTGATTGCCAATCATTTAATTAACAATTTGGTGGATTATTGTCTTGGAATAGAGGTTGGTCTTGATAGTAATGGCAGAAAGAATCGTGGCGGACATCAAATGGAAGATTTAGTAGAGTCTTATTTGCAAAAAGCCGGAGTAGAATACTATAAGGAAATGTATTTGACAGAGATTGAGGATAAATGGGGTGTTGATTTGTCACCTATATCCGCAGAAGGTAAGAGTACAAAAAGATGGGATTTTGTAGTAAAAACACCAGAGAAGATTTACGTTATTGAAACTAATTTTTATGGTGCAGGCGGTTCTAAGCTTAATGAGACCTCAAGAAGTTATGAATTGATAGCTCAGAAAATGAAGGAAGTAAATGGGGTTGAGTTTATTTGGGTAACTGATGGTGGCGGATGGAAATCTGCTAGAAAGAATCTTTCAGAAACTTTTGATGTTTTGGAAACGTTATATAACATCAAGGATATGGAGGAAGGAGCGTTAAATAGACTATTTACCTACGGAAAAGAACTAAATAAGTAGTGTAAGTAAAGTAATAATTGAATTATATGAGGAGTATAAATGGAAAAAACAGAATTAATTCAACATTGGAACTATTTTTGCTCCTTAGCTGAGCGCCTTGATGATACCAAGCACTATATTGATCATGGATTAGTTGAATGTGAGGACGGTCTTACACTTGTTCATGGAGATGTATATTCTGACTACTTTAAGCAAATAATAGTTCTTGCGTCATCAGAGTTTGAGGTTATGGGCAGAGCATTATGCGAACTAAAAGGACATAAGGTTGGCAATATAGTTGGCATTAGTGAATCAATTCTAGGAGATTTTCCGCAAATTGGGATATTTGAGGTTAGCACTCCATTTTGGGTTAATACGCCTCTACTAGAGTGGCAAGTCAATGATGGACAAGTTAAGGGATTGCCATGGTGGAAAGCATATAATTCGTTAAAACATGGACATAAAGATGGATATAAGCAAGCAACATTAGAAAATGCCATAATATCTTTGGAAACGCTTTATATTGTTGACTTGTATTTAATGTATCTATTGTTTGGAGATATGAGTATAGCATCAACTTATCCTACAGTTTATTTCAAGTGTAAATACTTATCTCATCCTGTAAGTGCTGGAGAGGGCCTGCTGCCTGACTTTGGCAATATGTCTCCTCTAGAAAGAGCCGAAAGTAAATATCCAGGGGTTTTTAAGAAAAATGATGTAACTGAGGGGTGATTATATGGCACAGCATTATTCTTTTAGAGTGCCTTGGCATGATAATGGTTGGAATGGTTCAGTATGTGAAGAACCATCTGAAAACTATTCTTGCATGAGATTAAAAGGGATTAATCAGTCTCGAAACGATGAATTAGAAAATGAGCATTCAGGCTGCGCAATGTGCAGCCTTGATTGCGTTAATAACATACCGTGCATTCGCGAAGGCGGTGGATTTATGAATGAAGAGGATGTCACAATTACATTAAGACATCCTTATTCTGATTGGAGCGAATATCATAAGCATTTGCTGCCATTGAGAGAAACTATCCCGGCATTCTCATATCCAGCGCGTCCTTTTCGATGGGTTATGCGTCAAAGATATGTTGGATATAAAAATTGGAAATATATAGAAGAGCTAGCACTTGAAAAGGGCTTTGAGTATCACAAAGACTATGAGCCAATAATGAATAATAAAACTTGGGTTCAGGATGGAAGAAACCAAGAAGCAATCTTTAATGCCTTCTTTAAAGATGCAGAAGAAGATAAGTCTATATGTGTGTTCTACGCAAAACAAGTCCCTTTTATTGAAGATAATAGAAGAGTCATAATTGGAATAGGACATATTTTAAAGGTAAATCCGCCTGTTAAATATGAACGTTCAAATGATGATGGTATGACCTCTTGTGCATGGGAAAATATGGTCAAGCATTCAATTCGTGACACAATGCTTGATGGATTTTTGTTCCCGTATTCTGAACTAATGGAGTATGCAGATGAACATCCGGAGTTCGATATTTCAAGGGGAACTGTATTTGCAGATGACGACTATTTTGAAGAGTTTTCTTATGCATCTGAGCAATTGAGCCATGATGCGGTTATCGATGTTATCTTACAGTCTCTTGAGGCAGTAGAAGTTTATCAGAAGTGTAAGATTTCTGGCCCTTGGGATAGAGTAATTAAGTGGTTAAATGCGCAGCTTGTAGAAGTTTGGCAAGACAGAGGTGCGTTCCCTGGTCTCGGTGCGGTTTTGGCTGCTTTTGGTATTCCATCAGGACCTGCAATGATAAAAGAATTGCGCGAGAAGTATGACGAGGATATATGGTCTGTCTTGGATGCCGCGATAAATGCGCCACAAGACTATATGTCTGAAATGTATGCTAATCAGATTAACAGCGTTATTCAGGATGCCTGGAATGGTTTGAGTGAGGAACGAAAGCAATTCTTCAAGCTTGTTTCTCGTATATATTTATCCATGGATCAGGCAGTAGCTATCATTCGAGATGAGATTCGCGAAAAGAAGGGACTGGAGTTTTCTGATTCAGATATTATCAACAATCCTTATCTGCTCTATGAAAAGACGAGAGATAAAGAGGATGCAATAAAGGTTTCCATCAAGAAAGTGGATTTAGCATTTTATCCACCAGAGTATATTGCGGAAGAATATCCTATTGCTGAGCCAAGCAAGATGGATTCTAACATAGACAAGAGACGTGTTAGAGCCTTAGCAGTATATGTTCTTGAAAAAACAGCACAGGAAGGTAATACCTTGCTGCCTGTGAAGAATATGATTTTTGCTATCAATCAGATTAAGATAGATCCTGTTTGCCCGATTACCAGCGATATGATTTCATCAATGAATGAGTTTTTCAATGATGAAATTGAACTGAAAAAAGATGCCTTTGATAAGAATTACTACAAGCTGAATCGCTATAAGAAGATGGATTATCTGATTGCGAAGCAGATTAAGGCGAGAGTGCAGAGTCGTAACAGACATAAGGTTGATGTTGACTGGCTTAAGATTGTTAATCAGGAATGTGATAAGTTCCCTCGCAATCCAAATGAGGACATGGAAAAGAATGCCCGAAGGGAAAAAGCTGCTGCGTTAAAGACATTGGCAGAGGCACGTCTATCAATTCTTATAGGAGGTGCTGGAACAGGAAAAACAACTGTATTGGAAATCCTTTGTAAAGAGCCTAGCATTCAAAATGGTGGGATTCTTTTGCTTGCACCAACAGGCAAAGCTCGCGTAAGAATGAGCCAGGGATTACGTGGTAAGGTAGAGTTTAAAGCTCTTACCATTGCACAGTTCCTTGTTGATAGTAACCGTTATAACGGAGATACATGTAATTACAAAATTCTGACTCCTGCAGAGAAGCAGAAAGTAAAATCTCGTGCAATTCCGAAGACAGTAATTATTGATGAGTCATCGATGCTGACGGAGGATATGTTTGCGGCGCTTCTTGATGCTGTAGGTAACGAGGCAGAAAGAATTATATTTGTTGGAGATTACAACCAGCTTCCTCCTATTGGAGCAGGAAGACCTTTTGTAGATATGGTCAGATATGTGAAGACCATGGATAAGATAGGTGAGTTCCCAGTTGTTGGCTCAAATTTTGCAAAGCTTACCGTTACTAATAGACAGCTTCCAGATAAGACAACTAAGAAAGTTAGAAGTGATGTTCGCTTGGCTCATTGGTTCACTGAAGAATCCGAGGATAGAGACGAGGACATTTTTGCTGAGATCCAAGCAGGTGTACCTGATGAAAAGATAGTATTTAAGCAGTGGCATGATAAAGAAGAATTGGAAAAGCTTCTGCTTGAGACTATCAAGGATGTAACCGGCATGGAATCAATTGATGATGTTGATGGATTTAGTAGAAGTATGGGTGGAATACCTCATGCAGATGGAAAATACCAGGGCATCACATTCTTTAATTATTCAAAAGGGGATAGTAAAGGATGTGCTTGCCATGCAGAGGACTGGCAGATATTGGCTCCGGTACGTAACCGTGCACATGGCGTAATTCACATGAACCATCTTATCCATGAAAAGTACCGTAAAGAATCCTTAGAATTAGCTGACAGAGAAAAGAGCCCTATACCGCCTAAAGTTGGTTCTAATGTAATTGTTTACGGCGATAAGGTTATAAATGTTGTAAACCAAAAACGACCAGCATACCCGGAAGAGGATGCTGATAATTACGTTGCTAATGGTGAAATTGGCGTAGTATCTGGCGGCTGGGGCAATAAGTTCACTAAAGTTGAGTATGCAACTCAGCTTGGATACACATACAGTTATACAGCAAAAGATGATTTCAAAGATGATGGGGCAGAGCCTCTTGAATTAGCTTATGCCCTTACTGTTCATAAATCACAGGGAAGTCAGTTCTCAGCAGTAATACTTGTGCTCAGTGATAAGACGTTTTTAATGTCAAAGGAATTGTTATATACGGCTATTACCAGACAAAAAGATAAGCTTTATATTCTGTATGATGAAGAGGCGTATAATCTGAAAAAATATTCGTCAGGAGAGTATTCAGATATAGCCCAGCGTTACACAGATTTATTTGAGGCACCTAAAATCGTTGAGATTAACGATAAATACTACGAGGAAAACCTTATCCATAAAACTAAAAATGGAATAATGGTTAGGTCAAAATCGGAAGTTATCATAGCGAACATGTTGTGTGACAATGGAATTGATAATTTCCTCTATGAGGCAAAGCTAGAGCTTGGAGATACATATAAGCTTCCAGATTTTACTTTCAAAGATGCAGCAAGTGGTTCGTATATTATTTGGGAACATTTAGGAATGCTAGGCAATGAAGATTATAAACGTGCCTGGGAAGAAAAGAAAAAGATATACGCCGCCAACGGATTTACAGAAGAGAATGGTAATCTGATAGTTACGAGTGATTCCTTGGATGGCGGTATTGATTCGCAGGAAATTCAGGAAAAGATTGATGAATATCTGTTGTAGATTGGTAGGGTTGTGCATATGACTGAGAAAGATAAACAGTTATTTGAAAAACTAACAAACGATAGAAAAGAAAGTGCAGCAATGCTTGAAAAGGCTTCCATGAGAGGTCTTAAGACAAGCGTTGTAGAAAAATATTCTGATCAGGCTCATTTCATTTATGAGCTTATTCAGAATGCAGATGATGTCGGAGCAACAGAAGCACGATTTGAATTGTTTGATGATAAGTTGGTTTTTATCCACAATGGCTCAAGACATTTTAATGTCAGTGACCTTGATAAAGAGGAAGATGATACAAAGACAGGAGCTTTGGGGGATCTTAATGCTATTACATCCATAGCTAATTCAAACAAAACAGCAGCGTCTATCGGCAAATTTGGTGTTGGTTTTAAAGCTGTTTTCCAGTACACAACGACTCCATATATTTATGATCCGGAAATCAGTTTCAAAATAGAGCGTTTCATCGTTCCGGTAATTATAAAGGATGATTGCAACCTAAAGAAAAATGATGAGACTGCATTTGTATTTCCATTCAATCATCCAGATAGAAAAGCTGCTGAGGCATATGAAGATATTTCTCATAAGCTTCAGAATTTGCTGTTTCCAACATTGTTTCTGAACAACCTTAAGAAGATATCATATAAAATTGGGAAAAAACATGGTGAATATGAGAAACAGATTGAAGAAACCAGAACTATAGATGAAACCACGGCAGAAAGAATAGAACTTGTAAACGGCCAGGATAAGGAAAAGGGAAAAATGTGGCTGTTTTCAAGAAAGACCGAGGAAAATTATAAGTATTCTGTTGGTTTTATTTTTGATGAAGAAGGAAAGCTTAAGCAGACGGATTATTACGCATTTTGCTTCTTCCCAACAAAGAAGACAACTAATCTGAATTTCATTATTAATGCGCCATTTTTACTTACTGATAGTCGTGAGGGAATTAAGGCTAATGATAAGCATAATGTGAGAATGATTGAGCTTTTGGCAGAACTATCTGCAGATAGTTTTGTGTATTTGCGTGATATAGGGCTCGAAGCAGGTAAGATGTACATCAATGATGATATATTGGATTACTTGCCGATTGACGAAGATTTATATACGCCTAAGAATGAAAGGGATGATATTTCCTTCAGACCATTTTTTGATGAGATAAAAGATACTTTTAGCACAGAGGAAATTCTGCCTAGTTTTGACGACTATGTAACTGCAGAGAACGCATATGCGCCTTATTGGGCGAACATCTCGGATCTGTTTTCAAATGATCAGCTAGCGGTATTGATTAAAAACGAAGATGCTAAATGGATTTTGCCAACAAAGGGTTATGAGACATATTACAGAGCAAGAGATGGTAAAGCTGATTATTTACGTAGCTTAATGGGTAGGTGGACAAACTACTATATTGAGGATGTTAAGATTATTGAGCTCCTGACTGCTGATTTTATCGAATCACAAAAGAAAACATGGATTTATAAACTGTATGATTTTATTTTGGAGACCGATAAGAGAGTAGAGAAAGCTAGAACTGCGCCTATTTTTATAAATCAAAAGGGTGAAGCTTCTGCAGCATTTGACTCTCGTGGTGTAGCAATTCTTTTCTTGGAAGATGAAGACAGCAGGGGATATAACACTATTTCATCAGAGTATGTTGACAAGAAACAGACGCAAAAATTGATTGAACGCTTAGGAATCAAAACTCCTGAATTGAAGGACAAGATATTTAATAAGATTCTTAAGAAGGATGATTTTAATCCGAAAAGCGATTTTAGAGCATTTTTGGATTACTACATTGAGTTGACTGAGGGAGATGAAGAAACATATCCATTTATTAGACAGATACGAGACAAGCACTTTGTTTTAGGAATAAGTGAAGATGGCACAAGTTCAGGTGATGCATACGTACCAAGTGACTTATATTATCCTTCAGATGAGCTAAGGTACTATTTTCAGGGTACATGTGACTCTATGTTTGTTGATATTGATACGTATATTGATTATTTGAGAAAGAAGGAATCCAAGTATTTACATGACTTTTTGATAGATTTGGGAGTCTTGGAGGCAGTTGATCTCGTTGAAGTAGAATATTCGAGAGATGAAGCCGATGAATTTGGAAGTAAGTGGCCAAGAACGACTAGATACCAAAAATGGACGGAATATAGAATTGACCACGATGAATTTGTTTTAAACAAAATCAAAGATAATGACGATGTAGAACTATCTGTTTATTTTTGGAAGCAGTTAGTAAAATTCTTTGAAACTAACCGAACGGGATGTTCTGGACTTTATTATGGAGGTGCATACAGATACTTCTTCAGAGAACAGCTTTATAAAAAATTTGATGGGCCAGGAACAGCATTATTGCACGAAATGGAATGGATTTTTAACAAAAGCGGAGTCCTTTGTAGCCCAGAAAACATTACTATCCAAGAACTTGATTCGAGATATGATATAAAATCGGATGGAGCAAAGAGACTGATTGATCGCCTTGGAATCCAAAATGAACATCCTGAGTATGATGAACTTGATGAGGAAACTAAAGGTTTATTCATGATGCGCGATAAGCTGCATCAAATGGGACTTGATTTTGAAAAGATGACTCCTGAACAGGAGGAAAAATTAAAGAGGTTTCTTAGTGAGGAGCTTCTAAAAGATAATACTGATGTTTCAGAAGTTGGTAATAAAAACGATGGATCTCCAGAGAATAAAACAGAGGAATCATTCGAGGATCGAGTGCTGGATGACATCAAGGAACGAGTAAAGAAGCAAAAATCTGAACCTGAACCAGAGGAAAAGAAAAAAGAAGAAGCGCCAGAAGCAGATAATGATGAAATAACAAAGGCTCCGGTAGATTATTCCAAGAAGATTGAACAGACCAAGAAGAAGTTTGAAGAAGAGATTTCTAAGCTTGCGCAAATAGAAGAAGCCCAGGAACGTGCCCTTCATGCAACAAAGTATTCATATGGTTGGTTTAAGGCTTTACTCGAATTGGAATCAATGGCTAATGGTGATGAAAACGCCAGAAGCCGAGAGGTTTCAATTTCTTTTGCTGCAGCTGAAAGGGAGCTTGGAACAAATAGGACGTTGATACTAAAGCACCCTGATAAGAATATTCCTCAAGTAATGGAAGAACTTGTGGATATACCATTGGATCTGACATTTATGGATGGGGCAACCAAAAGACTGGTAATAGAAGTTGCTAATGTTCAATCTTATACCCTCAGAGTAAAGATTAAACAGGATGATTTCTTGGATGAAGCAGATTTTTCAGAAGTAACACAAGCTTTAATAGTTGCTCAGAATCCAACATTCTTAACACGTGAACTGCAGAAGCAGTTTGCAAAGTTTGCAGAGAATCCATATAACTTTGATGATGAATATGATATGCAGCAGAACCTTTGTGAGAATATCAGATTTATTTTTGGACCTCCCGGAACAGGAAAGACAACATATCTCGCTGGTAAAACCCTTATTCCACTTATTAAGAAAGAAAAGAAGTGTAGGGTATTAGTTCTAACACCTACTAATAAGGCAGCTGATGTATTGGCATCAAGGATAATGCAGGAGATGGGAGAAGATGATTCCTATGTTGACTGGCTGATTCGCTACGGGGTTACCGGAGATGAAAATATTGAGAAGAGTGAAATTTTTCATGGAAAAAAACTTGAAATAAATGATTATGACAAGTGTGTTGTTGTTACTACAATGGCAAGATTGCCATATGATTATTTCATCGATTCAAATGGAAATCGTAATCATCTCCATGGAATCAATTGGGATTATATTGTTGTGGATGAAGCTTCAATGATTCCGCTGATTCAGATGGTTTACATGATGTATTTGAAAACTCCAAAGAAGTTTATTGTTGCCGGTGATCCATTCCAGATTGAGCCTACGACAGCTGTGGCTGAGTGGAAAACAGAAAATATCTATAAGATGGTACATCTTGAAGAATTTTCTGAGGATGCAGATACTGTTCCGCATAAGTATGAAATAACACTATTAACCACGCAATACAGAAGCATTGAAAGCGTAGGTGAAGTGTTTAGCCAGCTAACATATAATGGTGTTCTGAAGCACGCCCGTTCTAATGAAGATGCAAGACCGCTTAATATAGAAAGATACTTGGACTATGATAATTTGAATATCATTACGTTCCCTGTAAGTAAATATGAAAGTATTTATAGATCCAAGAGGCTAAAGCTCAGTAGTTTTCATGTTTATTCTGCACTATTTACGTATGAGTTTGTAGTATATATTGCAAAAGCATTGGCTAGATGTAATAAGGGTGAATTATTTAGAATCGGTGTAATTGCACCATATAGTGCCCAAGCAGGATTGTTGGATAAGCTTGTGGCATCAGCTGATATACCAGAGGATATTTCACTTGATATCGGAACTATTCATGGATTTCAAGGAGATGAGTGTGATATTGTTCTTGCACTCTTTAATCCTCCACCAAGTATTAGTACAAGCAAGGATATGTTCCTTAACAAGCAGAATATTGTAAACGTTGCTATCAGTAGAGCGAAGGATTATCTATTTGTGCTCATGCCTAATGAGGATACGGAGAATGTGCAGAATCTGTTCTTGATAAATAAGCTTCGTAGAATTATTGAGAAGGATTTTTACGTAGAAAAATCTTCAAGAGAAATAGAAGAATTATTGTTCGATAACGAGACATACTTAGAAGAAAATGCTTTTTCGACAGGCCATCAGCTTGTGAACGTATATGGATTACCAGAAAAACGGTATGAGATTCGAAGTGAAGAAACCGCGGTCGATGTGCAAGTTCATGGTGAGGTATACTATGCACCTTTTGCAAAAGCTGATGAAGAGGATAGACCATTTACAATCGATGAACTTTCTAGTGTAGTGCTTAATGAATCAGTACAACATGGTAAATATGGAACTGGTGTTATATTGGCATGCGATGGAAAGACTGTTGATGTTGAATTTGAAAGTGGTGAACGTAGATTTTCCTTCCCCTATTGCTTTGATGGATATCTTAAAGCTGAAAATGTCGAACTCCAAAAGAAGATTGAATATGTTATCAAACAAGTGTAGAGCTGTAATAGTTATAGCTTTGGGAGATAATAATATGGTACCGATGTTTGGGTTATTACATACTTTTAGTTGTAAATTTTATCACAAATATTGTATTATATAACGATTTAGTGATGACACTAGATGGACGGTTTGGGGAATAGAAAGGAGAGCGGTATGTATCACTACGAGTATGTGTCTAGGAAAGAAGCCGCACCATATAGAGATGAATTCCTTGATATCATCCATGAGGTGCAGGATATACTGAGAGACAAGTTTACTTTCAGTTATGATTTTATTGGTAGTAGCGCACGGAATATGATTACTTGTGATTACACTACTAACAAAGGGTTTGATTTTGATGTGAATCTTCATATCAATGATGATGACGAAGAGTTTTCTGCAAAAGAAATCAAGTACAATGTCATGAATGCCATTAATACGGTGGCACGTCCTAGAGGATATGAGTTCTGTGAGGATTCTACCAGGGTCATTACATTAAAAAGATTGTCATCTTCTAGAAATCGAATAGAGTATAGTTGTGACTTTGCATTAGTCTATGACTGGATAGATGATAATGGCAAGAAGCATCAGCAGTATATAAGGTTTCAAAAAGAACAAGGAAATTATGTATGGTCTGATCAACCTGATGGATATCGTCTAGAAAAGAAGGTTCAGTGGATTAAACACAATGGACTTTGGGAAGATGTTTGGGATTTATATCTTGATAAGAAAAACTATAATGATAATCCAGATAAGAGATCCAGAGCATTGTATGCTGAGACTATTAATGAAATAGCTCAGAAGAATGGGTATCAGGGTAAAAGTTAGTATAAAACTATGAAGGACAAGATAGATTAGCTATCTTGTCCATTTTTATTGGTGTAAAAATTACACAAAAAATTTTTTGATAATAAAATCCCTGGATTTTGCCAAAGGTTTTATTTATTAAAGACTACTTGTGTCGTTATCTTGATCTTTTGAAGGTTGAATATCCTGAGGCATACAATATGGATTAGAACTTAGTTCCTCCAGATACTTTTGGATTACAATGTCATATGCTTCTTTTGGCATTCCTTTTTCTGTATAGAATGAATCAATGTCTATGAATTTTTGTATAAAATTGTTAATGGCTATATTATCGTAGTCCTTATTATCGTAGCCGTTATCACCTCCAAAACCGCCATTACATAGTTTAAAGAATTCATTTGATTTAAATTTACTACTATTATTGTCATAGTTTGGAAATACTAAGGCTTTATACTTATTATCCATTGGCATTGAATCGGAGCTTAGTTTGGCATCTTTTTCGCTAAGCGTTATTGGTGTTAAAATGGCACGCTTTGTTTTATATAAACTCATAATCCATGAACAAATGCTTTGGGGATTAATTTGAGAGGACTGAGAATCACGACCAAATAAAGTATCTAGTGATATATTGAAGTAATCAGCCATGGCTAAGTATTGCTCAAGTGTAAAATCATGGCCATCTTTTTGATTTAGTGCCTTGTTGAAATTAGATTGTTTCATATCCAGAATGGTACTGGCAAATTTGGTTTGTGTCATTCCTGTTTCATCAAGCTTTTTGGAAATGTAATTGTGTGCATTTTCTATATAGTTCAAAATAATCCTCCTAATATATATCAAATAGTAAAAATTACAGAAGTATATAAAGCATATCTAAGGAATATGATAACATATTAAATGAATATTGCAATATGTATCAAATATGGTGGATATATAAATGGAATTTTATTATAGTTTTAAACATAGAAAGCGCGCTACTATATAAACGGAAAGATAGTTAGGAAATTTAAAACAATGGTTAGTTTTTTTATAATCGGCCTAATTGAAAAAAACTAACTATTCTCTTCACTATTAAATAGGCTAAATTGAATTTAGAATTCTCAAAAGGGAGGAACATTAATGCTTAAGGACAAGAATGAGAATAGAATTGAATTTGACGGTCAATTATTTAAACAATTAATGAAAAATGATAAACGCACTGCAGAATCTATTAAGAAAGAAATAGCTGAAAAAGCACATGTTTCTGATTCAGCGGTAAACAACTGGCAGTATGGATATAACTTTCCAGCTGATATAGAGACAGTAGAAATAATTGCCCAAGTATTAGATATTGATTCAAGGATTCTTATTAAACAGATTCCTCAAAAACAGGATTTGCCTAGTAATAAAGATGATGAAGAAAGCTATACTGATGATTCTGGTAATATGCAGGATAATGTTTTTTTTCAGAATACACCTAAAGAGGAGGAACTTTATCCGCAATTAAGTTGGGATGAAATTCGTTCTTATTTTAAGAGAAAACCATTTCTGAGATATCATATCGAGAGAATACTGTTATTGTTGTTCAATTATCACTTTAGTTTTATTGAGAAGATTAACATTTTTTATTTGGGTAAAGATGGAGATGAAAGTTTAAGAAAATGCTTAAGTCTTATTGTTAGTCAGGCTATTATTAATTCCCAAAATGATATGAAGGCATTTAGAAAAGGAGATTGGCAGATTGCCGTTGCTCAAAGAAAGATACTTAATAACAAAATGTCTTTCTTGGAAGTAAACAAAGGTTTTTTGGTTGCATATTTGAATGGTGTGATTGGATTTGAAATCAAAAATATAAATATAGTTGAGCTTTTCTGGGGACTTAGTGAATTAACACCGGAACTATGGAATGAGCTTGAATGGGTTTTGAATGAAATTGAGAAAGCTCGCTTAGAAAAGCTGTTCCCCATTCATGATTTGAAGAATGCAATAAAGTTTAAATCATTAAATGCTATTGAAGCTGCAAACTATGTGACTAGAGCTATTCCTGCTATTATTTCTTCTAACAGTGTTGTGGAACGGAAGACTAGAGCGAATGAATTACTTAAGTATGGAGAGAATAGTGGGATTAAGTATTTCTTCAATAATAATATGAAAACACTGTCTGATACTTCGATTTTTGAGTTGCATACATCTTTTGTTTCGGCTGCAGGCTGTCCAATAGTAATGAATGATAACTCTTATAGAGGCGATATTAATTTAAAGGAAAGGTTAGAAACATATGCGTATGAAAACAATGTTCCAATAATATATCTAAAGGAAGCCTAGTATAGGTGAATATGAAAAGACATGACGATGAGACTTGGATTCTTGAATTGATTACATGAGAGCGTAGAGCCGCAAAACATCGACTAATCTAGAATGCTACAGCAGAAATGCGTTCTATTCTTGATAATGGTTGGTGTTTTGTGGCTTTTAAAATTGAACGATTAAAGTATTTGTGTCGAATACGAGGGGAGAAGGTCTTGAGTATGAATATTGATACTACTACGATTGGTGGAAGAATTAAAAAGTCTAGAATTGATGCTGGATACACACAGGAGAAGCTGGCAGAATTAATTGGTCTCGAAGGAGGGTCAGCAATTTCAAATTATGAAAATAATCGTAGATATTTATACCAGGATTTGTTACAAAAACTATGCGCAGCTTTAAATGTATCTGCGGACTATATATTATTTGGTGATACACCCGATAATGCTGATCCAGTTACTAATCAAGCTTCAAATATATTATTTCAGCTAAAGAGTGATGAGGCAAAGTCAGCTGCGGTTGTTATTTTAAAGCAAATAGAGATCCTTGATAAATGATGTTCACGTTCTGTGTACATCAAGTTCACATCTACGCTAACGATTTCATAGCGGTTCCCATTTAGACTTAAGCATGTAGAGAAAAGATGAGAAATTTGTATACTTCTCTACATGTTCCTTGACAACAGAATACACATTCACTAAGTACGTTCCCGTATTTCGGAGCACCATAGGCCCGCCATGAGCGAGATAGCCTCCCTGAAAAGTCGGCAGCACCGGCCCTTGCCTTGATGGATACGGGTATAATGATACTTCTGCCTAGCCACAGCCAGTAGGGCTTTGCCTGAACACGCAATGGGGGCAGCTACGCGAGAACCGCGAAGAGGAAGAACCTATGGAGCTGTGCTACAGCCGCTTAGTGATTTCCCGCATCTCTGGGGTGTTGAGAACAAATTAGAGAGACAGATAACTGAATTATAGAAGGCATTCCTAGTACTGGAGGGGTGCCTTCTTTTTACTTAGGAGGATTTATGAGAGAAATAAGAAGAGGTGACATTTACCTGGCTAATTTGGGAGAGAATATTGGTTCTGTTCAAAAAGGTGAGCGACCAGTATTGGTTGTTCAGAATGATAAGGGCAATCAGTATTCACCAACCATTACAGTCATACCTATAACAACTAAGATTCATAAAAGCAAATGGTTTCCTACACATGCCATCATAGACAAAGTGGGAGGCTTGGATGAGAAGTCAGCTTCTATGGCAGAACAAATTACAACCATAGGCCGCGAAAAGTTGATGCGATATATAGGGAGTCTGCCAGAGAGTTTTATGAAAAACGTAATTGACGAGACGCTTTGTATTCAGTTGGAGATTAAGGGAGGTAGAAAAAAATGGAAGGAATGCAGGAAGTCACGTTTTCACCGGAAGCAGAAAAGTTAGCCATTAAGCTTGCTGCTTTCAGTATTATGGAAAAGCTTTGTGACGAAGGAAAGATAACAGAAGATGAATTGAAATATATTGCCAAGAAACGAGATATTGACATCCTTGTGAGAATAACAGCTTGATTTTATCATGATGTCATCATCTAGATGAAAATATAAAAATGAGGTGGAAACAGATGACACGTAGAGCAGCAATTTACGCTCGTGTTTCTACAGAACACGAGGCGCAGATATCTGCACTTGAAAACCAGGTGCAGTATTATGATGAGCTTCTGTCACGTCATCCTGAGCTTACACTTGTTGAACGATATATTGATGAAGGAATAACCGGAACTTCTATTCATAAGAGAGAGGGATTCCTTCAAATGATGCAGGATGCCAAAGATGGAAAGTTCGATCTTATTATTACAAGAGAGGTATCACGATTTGCTAGAAATACGGTAGATACTCTTCAGCAGACTAGAATACTTAAGTCTTATGGAGTCGAAGTGTGGTTCACAGAAGATAATATCTGGACACTGAATGACGAAGATGGTGAACTGAGATTATCGATTATGGCTACACTTGCTCAGAATGAAAGCAAGAAGATATCTCAGAGAGTAAAAGCTGGCCAGATGATTTCATTTAAAAATGGCGTCATATATGGAACTGGAAATATTCTTGGATATGACCGCGTTGATAAAAATCATTTTGTTGTGAATAAGGAGCAGGCGGAAACAGTTAAGAGAATATATGAATTATACCTGGATGGCAATGGGGTGCGACGTATCCAAGATATCATGGAGCAGGAAGGTCGCAAAACGGCAACAGGCCTTACCAGATGGTCTTCTAGTAATATTAGTAGAATCCTTAAGAATTCATTTTATTGTGGAAGAATTGAGTATCGTAAGGAATACGTGCCGGATTACCTTACTCAGAAAAAGATACGTAATGATGGAGCGGTTGAAAAGGTTTATGTTGAGGGAAATCATGAGCCTATTATTACTCCAGAGATGTACGATGAAGCTCAGCGAATGAGGTCTTTGAATTCATTTGAAAAGAAGGATGCCAAAGGAAATATAAAGATGAACGGCCAGTCTCCTTGCAAGAATGTCTGGGGAAGAAAATGCAAATGTAAATGTGGACACGCTTTAAATAGAAGAATGGCACATATGTCCAAGACTGGGGATCCTTCCTTTGTATTTCAATGTTATGATCAGCTTCATACTGGTACTCCTAGTTTTAGAAAGAAAAAGGGGCTTGATATAGAGGGTATTTGCGACAATGATACATTTATGGAATGGAAACTTGTCGTTCAAGCGGATTTTCTATTTAAGAAATTGGTATCTAATAGACAAGCGATTTATAATGATGCGATATCTATGGCTGAAGATTTATTTGATGTAAAATCAAATGGAACAAATGTTAAGGAAAAGGTTGAGAATAACATCAAACAAATTGATAAGCTAAAGAGTCAGATATCAGTACTTGTAGATATGTGCACTTTGGGAGATATTTCCAGAGAAATGTATCAAAGAAAGAAGGAAAAGATAGAAAAGCAGATATCAAATCTTGAGAAATCTAATGAAGAATGTCAGCAGGAGATGCTCGAATCGGAAAATGATATTCTTAAGCAGGAGAGAATTAAGAGCCTTACTGCGTTTATTAATATGGAAGCTTTTGATCCTAGAGCCAAGATTCCTGATAGAATAATTGATGGATTCGTAGAGCGAATCATTTATGATAAGGGAGAATTTATTTGGTATCTGAATCCGAAGGTCGGAAACGCAATATTTGAGGTAGATACAACAGACTGGAAGAAGAAAATGTTTAAGGCTAATAAAATGGTGTATCCCAGTTTAAGCGGCACAGGCAGCTATCGCTAACAAGTAATCTGAGATTACTACATTGCGTTGCATAAAATGAAAATAATTGGGCTCAGCCCCTTGGCTTTTTGCCGGGGCTGGGCCTTTTTGGTTATTGGTGTGTGGCGGTTCTTGAACGCCAGATTGAAGACGTACAGTTATTATTTAATAAATACATTTTTTAACTGTATGGAAATGCCTAGTTGAAATAGCTTTGAAAGCATTATGACGATATGACAGCGTATTGCTACTCATGATTAATATTCTGTATAGCATTTTTGTGGAAATAATACACACTAGGAGAGACTTTTTGAGACGGATACAGTTTTTTTCTGAAAGAATACAAATATAACTGTATGATTGATAAAAATATTGCAACAGGACTGTTTAAATATCAGGAATATAGATTTGGTATTTCGTGAAGACTAAGGATTCTGTATAATTAAAGGCAGGAAAATTAACAAATCGGAGTTTATGGGGCGAGGAAAAACTATGAAAAAATATAAGATAGCAGCAATTATCATGATTATTCATGGCGGATTCATGGAACTGGCTGGTGTGCTATGTATGATACCTGCGTTGTTACTAGGAAATGATAAGTTTGATATTGGAAAGTTTTTTGAATTCAAGCTTCAATATTTCCAAGATAACATTTATATGATGATTGTTATGGGGGCAATCTACGGTGTGATTAGACTGATTGGTGCTATAGGACTGCTTAAAAATAGAATGTGGGGGTTAGTGCTGTCGGTAATCATCTGCATAATAACCATTACGCTGATGATGTTTTTATTGCCAGCCGGCATTATGGATGGAATTCTTGCTGGAAGTGCATTGATATTGATTTTAATGGGATTTTATGGCGATAGAAAGATAACTAATGATTTTTAAGGGGATGTTATGAATACTATAGATGCAATCAAAAACAGACATAGTTATCGTGGAAAATACACTGGAGCAAAAGTGCCTAGAGAGGACCTGGTTACCATCTTGGAAGCAGGGCTTATGGCTCCATCAGGTTGCAACAAGCAGACAACGAGTCTTATCTGCGTTGATGATCCTGAGGTTCTTAAAAAGGTTATGGGAGTAATTGATCCTCCTGTTGTTGAGACTGCTCCAGCTCTAATTTGTGTTCTGACAAAGAGAATCATTGCCTACAGAGACAGGTGTTATTCTGTTCAAGATTATTCTGCTGCTATCGAGAACATGCTTTTAGCAATTGTTGATCTGGGATATCAGAGCTGCTGGTTTGAAGGCCATGTTACTGACGAGGACAGGATTGGTGACAAGATTGCAAGAATATTGAACGTTCCTGAGGACTATGAACTAGTATGCATTCTTCCTGTTGGAACTGCTGAGGGTGAGCCTATGACTCCGCCTAAAAAGAGCTTTGAAGAGAGAGCATGGTTCAATTCTTTTAACGGTAAATAATTGTAGAGAGAATTATATTTTAGGATAACGTATTATGGGCAATATAAAGAACGGAAAGTTCGTTTATAAAAATGAAGACGGCAGGAAGAAGATGCATGAGTTCTACGATAAGACCCTTGCATCTCTTGATGTACCATATTCGGAAGATTATTTTGATACATCATTTGGCAAAACCCATTGCCTTCTCGTTGGTGATCCTGAAAAGCCAAGGATATGTACAATACATGGCGGAAACGGGATCACAACGTTGAATCTGAAACTGTTTCTTCCATTGCTTCAAGAATACTGTATCATTGCACCGGATGTGATTGGTATGCCGGGGAAAAGTGATCCATACAGAAATATAAGCAGCAAGAAGGATGAGTACGGACTGTGGATCAAGGAAGTACTGGATTATTACAAAGAAGATCGGATATCCTTTGTTGTATCTTCCTACAGTTCCGCTATGTTTCTTTCATTTGCCAGGATGTATCCGGAGAATGTAAGAAGTGCATTGCTTCTGGTTCCGTCAGGAATTGCACATGGCTCGATACTGCCTATGCTGGGCAAGATGGTCGTTCCGTTTATGAAATACTATTTTAGTCCTTCCGGGAAAACACTTGATGCAGTGATTGAGTCTATGGGTGGAAAAGGGGATTCGATATGGAGAGAATTCTTCGACATTATGATGTCTTCATACAAGATGGAGATGAGACCGCCAAGGGAATATAAGAAGAGGGAAATGATATCGTTTAAAGCTCCGCTTCTGATAATTGCGTCGGAAAAGGATATCTTTTTTCCGGCAGGCAGAGTATTTAACAAGGCAGGGAAAATCTTTGCAGGACCTGTCGCGATGGTTGAAATAGACAGTAAACATCTGCCATCAGATGAAACTATGGTTGATGTATGTAAACGAACAATAGAGTTCTTTGAGAATACTTAACGAGAATATCTTTCAGTTTTACGTTTTATGAAAACTTAAAAAATGTATATTGACTCTCACATTATGTGAGGGATTATCGTTGTAGTGAGCTCAAGAGAAAAACATCCATGGAGGTAGGAACAAATGCTTAAAATAGGCGAATTTTCAAAACTATCCAGAGTAAGCATCAGGATGTTACGTCACTATGATGATATCGGACTTTTGAAACCGGCTGAAATCGATAATTTTACTGGGTACCGCTATTATCGCGAGGAACAGCTTTTTACCATCGGAAGGATCACATCACTCAAGGATATGGGTTTTGCCCTTGCAGATATTATCAAGATTCTTGACAGCTATGATGATAAAGAAAAGATGGATGCCTTCCTGTCAGAGAGGCAGAAGGAGCTCTCAAAGCTTTCCAAAGAAACGGAGTACAAACTGATGCTTCTGGAAACAGCCAGAAAGAGGCTGAGGAAGGAGCAGAATATGAGTTTTGATGTAACTGTAAAAACAATACCAGAGAGATATGCTGCCACGGTTCAGATGGTGGTTCCTCACTATGAAGATGAAGGAATGCTTTGGAATACAATGATGAGCGAATGCAAGAATCTTGTGCCGGCTGACCCGTGCCTTGCGGCGGCTGAGTTCCTCGATCCCGAGTACAAGGAAGAAAATGTCGAAATCATTGCGTGGATGACTGTGAATGGTTCTTATAGCGATACGGAACATGTAAAGTTTAAAAATCTTCCTGCAGTAAAGGTTGCAAGTTGTATCATTAAAGGCAGCTACGACCAGATGGGTGAGGCATATGCAACTGTGGCGTCATGGATCAAAGCTAATGGATATAAAATGAATGGACCTATGTTTAATATCTATCATGTGAGTCCTGCACAGACACAGAATCCTGATGAGTATGTAACGGAAGCTTGTTTCCCTATTGAGTAAATACTATCTATGCCAAGGAGCTTAAGTGTTCCTTGGCATATTATTGAAAGGAGCGGTCATGGAATATGTTTATGTAACAAAAGATAACCTCGAAGAGGAGCATATTTGCTGCGCGATATCAAATAATAAGGATGCTCAGGTTTCTTCTAAGAAGGCATGGCTCTTGGAGAGGTTTGATGAAGGACTCGTTTTCCTAAAGAGCGTAGAGCGCGGAAAGTGCTTTATCGAATATATCTCAGCGGAAAACGCATGGATTCCGATAGAGGCAGATGGATATATGTACATTGACTGTCTCTGGGTGTCCGGGGCTTTCAAAGGACATGGATATTCTACTGATCTACTTACTGCCTGCATCGAGGATAGTAAGGAAAAGGGGAAAAAAGGGCTTTGTATTCTTTGCGCTTCAAAGAAGAAACCGTTTCTGGCTGATCCGAAGTTTCTGAAGTACAAAGGATTTGTCGTGAGCGATGAAGCTGATAATGGTATTCAGCTTTGGTATATGCCGTTTGATAAAAATGCAAAAGCTCCGGTGTTTAAGGAATGTGCAAAACATCCGCATATAGAAGAGAAGGGATATGTTCTGTACTATACGAATCAGTGCCCGTTCAATGCAAAATATGTCCCAGTTTTGGAGCAGACGGCAAAAGAAAATGGTATTGCATTCAAGGCAATACATCTTAAAAGCAAAGAAGAAGCACAGAATGCACCGACACCGATTACGAATTATGCGTTATTCCATGATGGGGAGTATGTTACAAACGAGCAAATGAACGATAAGAAATTCTTAAAACTTGCAGGAAAGTGATAGTCGTATTAACCGGAATACAATGTAGACCGACAAATCGGCAGTTTGTCGAGCTCTTAACTGAATAATGAACATTACAAATGGCAGTTATCGAAAGATAACTGCCATTTTTTACTTTCAAAAAAATAAATATATTTAAAGTTTTGAAAATGCGGCGTAAAAATTTACGTTGTACTTGCGTCGGGTTTAATAGTTTTCGCCTGTAAAAATGTATTTCTACACTAATTGAAAAGACTGCGCGGATATAAATCGAAATATATGCCGATATATGTTAAAATATAATAGAAAAGGAGGCGGATATTATGACTAATGCTGACGCATGGAATTATGCAATAGGTATGATTAAAGTAGACGGTCTAGAGCCAACTAAAGATTTTAAAGAATATATAGAAAAAGAAAAACGTGGTGAAGTAACAATGGAGGATGCAAAGCGTTTTTTAGATAAGAAATATAAGATGAAGGAGTCCACAAATGCGTGATCCTTATCTTTATGAGGACGTTCCTGTACTAAAAAATATTCTTGGTATAAAATCTCAAGAATTGCTGGATGAAGCTGAGGCTGATTATGTTGTATATCGATTAAAAGATGTAGCAATTAATCCATTGCCGGGAGATTATCACACGGAACATTTTCTTAGGATGCATCAGGTTATCTTTCAAGATATATTTGATTGGGCGGGTTCGCCTCGAACTATTTCGATTTATAAAGAGGAAGATGTTTTAGGTGGACAATCTGTAGAGTATTCTGATCCGTTTGATATTGTTTCTGATATTCATCATGTATTGAAAGACATGAGAGAAAAAGAATGGGATGCATTTAATCATGAAGAATTAGCAAATCAATTCTGCGATTCTTTAGCGGCATTGTGGAAAATTCATCCATTTAGAGAAGGAAATACTCGAACTACAATAACTTTTTGCTGTCAATTTATTGAAGCACAAGGAATAATGATTAATCGAAAGCTTTTTGAAGAAAATGCTGGCTATGTTAGAACTGCTCTTGTTGCATACAATGCATTCTTTTCTGATGGAAGTGATTTTAGCAAAAAAGAGTATTTATATAAAATTGTTTATGATGCTCTTTCTGAGCAATAATGTGAACGTTGCAAAAAGTGTCGTAGGATAGCACACCACTACAGGCAGCTATCGCTAACAAGTAATCTGAGATTATTACACTGCGTTGCATAAAATGAAATAATTGGGCTCAGCCCCTTGGCTTTTTGCCGGGGCTGGGCCTTTTTGGTTATTGCTGTGTGGCGGTTCTTGAACGCCAGATTGAAGACGTACAGTTATTATTAATAAATACATTTTATAACTGTATGATTGATAAAAATATTACAACAGGACTGCTTAAATATCAGGAATATCGATTTGGTATTTCGCGACGACTAAGGATTCTGTATAATTAAAGGCAGTGAAATATACAAATTAGAGTTTATGGGGCGAGGAAAAACTATGAAAAAATATAAGATAGCAGCAATTATCATGATTATTCATGGCGGATTCATGGAACTGGCTGGTGTGCTATGTATGATACCCGCGTTGTTACTAGGAAATGATAAGTTTGATATTGGAAAGTTTTTTGAATTCAAGCTTCAATAATTCCAAGATAATATCTGCATAATAACCATTACGCTGATGATGTTTTTATTGCCAGCCGGCATTATGGATGGAATTCTTGCTGGAAGTGCATTGATATTGATTTTAATGGGATTTTATGGTGATAGAAAGATAATATGAATACTATAGATGCAATCAAAAACAGACATAGTTATCGTGGAAAATACACTGGAGCAAAAGTGCCTAGAGAGGACCTGGTTACCATCTTGGAAGCAGGGCTTATGGTTCCGCCTAAAAAGAGCTTTGAAGAGAGAGCATGGTTCAATTCTTTTAACGGTAAATAATTGTAGAGGATGTTAATTGCATAAAATCCAGTTTGTAGGAGGCATGTGATATGAAAGTTTTAATCATTAACGGTCAGAATCATCATGGGTCGACGTACCATATTGGCAAAGAGTTGGCAGACAAAATCGGCGGCGAGACAACGGAGTTTTTCCTTCCCAAAGATTTTGGAGAATTCTGTATTGGATGTACCAATTGCTTTGTAAAGGGTGAAGAGCACTGTCCACATCATGAAAAACTAAAGCCAATCGTCGAGGCTCTTGATGAGGCGGATGTTGTAATTCTAACAAGTCCTGTATACGTGATGCATGCATCCGGCTCTATGAAGGCGTTTTTGGATCATCTTGGTTATCGCTGGATGGTTCATCGTCCTGAGGAAAAGATGTTTAAAAAGCAAGGTGTTTGTATCAGTACTGCAGCCGGAGCAGGAATGAAGTCTACCAATAAGGACATGGCAGACAGTCTTTTTAACTGGGGAATTCCGAAGATATATAAATATGGGATGGCAGTTGCTGCTACCGGTTGGGAGGAAGTTTCCGAAAAGAAACTGGCTAAGATCCATAAGGACATGGATCGACTTGCGACAGATATCAAAAACAATCATGGTAAAGTGAAGCCGGGAATGAAATTAAAAGGCTGGTTTATGATCTGTCGAATGATACAAAAGAATGGATATAACCCTTTGGATATGGATTATTGGAAGCAAAAAGGTTGGACGGAGGGCAATCGTCCTTGGAAGGCTTGATGGGCCGTGGAAGCTTTATGATGGAGATTGCCTTAGAGCAGGCCAAATAGTTTGAGTTGTTCAGATGATGAATTATATATGAAGAGAGAAAAAATGAAAAAAATATTTAGAATTACTGGGAAGATTTTATTACTACTATTCATAGTGTTGGTTTTTATTATTGGTGGAATTTTTATCTATAACAAGATTATGCTTGTATCTGAAGAGGCGCTAATAGAGAAACCTATTGGGCAATATGTCGAGGTGGATGGTCACAAGATGAATATATACACCGAAGGCGAAGGAAAACATACACTTCTTTTCCTTTCAGGTTCAGGAACAGCTGCACCGGTTCTTGATTTTAAAAGTTTGTATTCTCTTTTGAGTAGCGATTATAAAATAGTTGTTATTGAAAAATTTGGGTATGGGTTTAGTGACGTGGTCGATAGTGAGAGATCCTTTGAAACTATTCTTAGACAAGATAGGGAAGCACTCACCAAGGCAGGAATAGAAGGCCCGTATATTCTTTGTCCACATTCTATGTCAGGAATTGAGGCAATAATGTGGGCTCAAAATTATCCGGATGAAGTGGAAGCTATTGTTGGTCTTGATATGGCGCTTCCGAGAGCCTACGATAATTGGGACTGGGACAGCACAATTAAAAAGGAAAGGCTGGCAGCTTTTGCTCGTGAACTAGGGATAGTTAGGTTATTTTATTCTGATAGTCAGCTTCCAGAAAAACTTACAGACAAAGAAAAGAAGATTTATAGGGCGCTTGCTGCAAGTAAAGCAGTAAATACTTGTATCATAAATGAGGGTTTGGCAATTTCGGATGCAGTAACAGAAATTGATAGTAAGCCCAAGCCTGATATACCAATGCTCATGTTTGTATCAGATGGACATGAAACAGGTGTTGAAAATTGGATAGATATTCAAAGTGATTATGTTTCAGATCTTACAAATGCAGAAGTTATAGAACTGGATTGTGGTCATTATGTACATAATTTTAGGCAAGATATAATAGCTGAGAAACTTGTAGAATTTATTGAAGAAGATTCAGAGGAAGAGGTAGAGATGATATTACAAATTGATGGAAAAGAAATACCAGTGACCTGGGAAGATAATGCATCTGTGGATGCCTTGAGTGAACTTGCAGCTAATGGCCTAGAAATCCAGATGTCTATGTACGGTGGATTTGAGCAGGTGGGCTCCATTGGCTCAAGCATTGCCAGAGATGATAAGCAGACCACCACAAGTGCAGGTGATATTGTGCTCTATTCAGGCAATCAGATTGTTGTATTCTATGGCTCTAATTCATGGGCATACACCAGGCTTGGTAAAATCAATCTGTCTGAAGATGAGCTGACTGAGTTATTAAGTAATGGGGATGTGACATTGACATTGTCTCGATAATATGGATTTCATAATGCACAATATACACTAGGCAAACTCATCAGTATTTGTTAGGGAGAAGGTACTATAAAAATGCAAAAAAATGGATCTGTGAAAGTTGGTAATACAGTCATGTATTATGTGGCCTTCGGAGAAGGAAAAAAGAATCTTGTAGTTTTACCTGGCTTGTCAGATGGATTGTGGACGGTAAAGGGAAAGGCTATGCTTCTGGCAGGTTCCTACAAAAGGTTTTTCAAGGATTATACTGTTTACATGTTCAGTAGAAAGAATGAGATTCCAGAGGGGTATTCAATAGAAGAAATGGCAGATGATCAGGCAATAGCTATGAGGAATCTGGGGATAGACAGGGCAATGGTTATGGGGGTATCCCAGGGAGGGATGATTTCTCAATATCTGGCGGCGAAGCATCCCGAGTTAGTTGAGAAATTGATTCTCGTAGTCACTGCACCATATGCCAACGAAACAATTAAAAACGTAGTTACGAAATGGATAGAAATGACCCGAAATGCTACTCATACAGAGCTGATGCTGGATACAGCGGAGAAAGTTTATACAGAGGAATTCAACGAGAAGAATAAGAAGTATTTACCATTTCTGGCTAGATTTACAAAGCCTAAGAATTATGACAGGTTTTGCAAAAACGCATATGCGATATTAAACTTCGACGCAAGACCGGTTTTATCAAAAATAAAATGTCCTACATATATTATGTCTGGCGACAGTGACAATACAGTTGGAAATGATGCTCCTTATGAGTTAAAGGCTGGGATTGAGCACAGTGAGATGCTTATCTTTGTAGGTTTGGGTCACGGATTGTTTGAAGAGGATAAGGATTTTTACAATAAAGTATTTGAGTTTTGTGAAAGATAAATTCGGGTAAATCGGCAGTTTGTAGAAAAAGGCTTAACGAATGAGAGGAGACTTCTGTCGGTTTTTCCGATAAAAGTCTTGAAGGAGTATTTATGGTAAAAAAAATAGTTAGAGATCCATTGTTTTTGCAACAGAAGTCTGAGCCGGCCACAGAGGCTGACGCGCAGGTTATAGTGGATTTAATTGATACATTAAAAGCAAATTTAGATAGATGTGTGGGAATGGCTGCTAATATGATTGGTGTTAAAAAGCAAATCATTGTTGTGGCCGCAGGGCCTTTCATTTTCCCAATGGTCAATCCGGTGATTACTGCCAAGAGCGGTAAGTATGAGACAGAGGAAAGCTGCCTGTCGTTGGACGGTGAAAGACCATGCGTTAGATACAAGGAAATAGAAGTGGATTATCTTGATCAAAACTTCAAGCCTCAGCATGGCAAGTATACAGATTTTACCGCACAGATTATACAGCATGAAATTCAACATTTTAGCGGGGATTTAATCTAGTTATGGTAATATGATTTAAGAGGACTTGGTTAAACAACAACTGGAGGATGAGATGGAAGATTTGAAAGCCGGTGAGTTAAAAATGACAGTATCATCTGTTTGCAGGAGTGAACAGGGGGATAAGTATGCGTTTGTTACATTTCAGGATGGTGTTAGGACAGCTGAAGGAAAAATTCCTGACTGTAAAATATTAAAAAATGATGGATTTGCTGAAATTGAAGTGCAGCAGTTGGAAAGATATTTAAAAGAACACCTTACAGAGCTTAAAAAGATGGCTGCTTCTATAGATATTTTTTCTGCTTTTAAAGGTGAATAAAAGAAGCATTTATATTTATTACTAATCCTTTCAAAAATAGGGAAAAGCTTATGCTTGTTACTCGCTTTTCTCTCAGAGTGAATAGTGCCACAAAAATGACAACTAGCCATTGCTAGATGTCATTTTTTTTGTTAGACTACCCACTTTATGAGAGAAAGGATATTAAAAACATGAAAGGATTGAACTCTAATTACACTCGAGCGGGCCACCGGGCCTGTAGTATTATTTTAATCACATCATTATTATTAATATTGCATTGCTATTACTATCTCAGAAGCTATGCCATGGAAATGGTGGAGGAAGAAGCGATAATTGTTGAAGAAGAAATAGCAATGAAAAGCACAGAAATAATCTCAGAAATTATTGAAGATGCTGGAAACTCTATAGAAGAAGTTGAAGAAGAAATTGAGGAAGTTGAAAAAACTGTATATGAGATTCCTAGTAGCTATGTAAATCCTGTATCTGGAAACACAGTTAGCTACAAGGGTGGAAAAACCATCGAGCGTTCAAGCAAAATCACATATGGTGATTTAGGAGATATTAATGACTTAGCTGAACCTGATAGCGATGGCTTTATGAAGCTGGACAATAGATATTTGATTGCAATCGGAAGTAGATTTGATACAGCAGCTGGTCAGTACATCGATCTTGTTCTTGAAAATGGCGTTATTATTGAATGCATAATGGGTGACGCAAAAGCAGATGTAGATACAGATTCAACAAACACATTCACATATAAATCAAGCTGCTGTAGCGAATTCATTATTGATGAAGCATCAATCCGCTCAGATATTTATGAAAGAGGAAATGCTTCGCTTAAATATGAATCATGGGATTCGCCAGTTGTTAGCGTAGTTGTCTACGATCAGTATTGCGAAATGTAGACAATTGAAAAATAATGGGGAAATTGGTAGCATAACAATAGAATGCAAATAAAGGGGGCTAACAGAATATTGTTATGGGGTTTAATATTGGACCAGTAAGACTGACAGAATTATACCGAAAGAAATATGATGCTTTTACAGAAAATTTGGGATTAGCTATATCTGAAGGTAAGAAAATCTCTTTCGCAGATAATGACATAACCAATCTTTTAAAGCTTCAGCATGAGCGCATCATGAATAAGGGCCTTTCGATTGATTATGAGGTTACCGACAAAGAGGAAGAAGACGAGTTAGATTTGGGCCCAATGGTTCTTAGCGATTGGAAAGATGCTCACTATCAGAATTACGTTTGTCTTGAGGAATATGATGTAAAACGAACTGTGAAGCAGGATGGCAAAAAGCAATACAGCGACCGCAGACACAACACACTTCATACTGTCATTACAGATGTGACAAGCGGAATAAGAGCTGATTTGGAACCTTGTACTTGCCCCAACTGTGGCGCAGTAAGTACCATTTCTAGATTGGTGGATGGCTGTCCATATTGCAAAACCATGTACAAGATGGACGATTTGTTCCCACGTATCACCAGATATTATTTTACCGAGGACGCTGCTCCAAAGGAGCGAGAAGACACTAGGCTTCGAGGAAAGGTGTTGCTTGGCGGATTAATTTTGGGATTCATTATCGGTGCAATCTTGAATCTGTATTCCATGAATGTATACGACGATGAATATAATCTTTTTGAACATTTTGTCGTTACTATTTTTGGTATGCTGATTACTTACTCAGCCTTTTGCGTGCTGGATGTTTTAAATCTTATACGCAGGGGTATAGTTAATAATGCAGGTAAATGGGGCACGGCAGGTACACATGGCAAGTTCGAACACATGATGAAGGCATATAGTCCAGAGTTTTCCTTCGATTATTTTTCGGGAAAGGCCTTATCCCTTATTAAGACAGCCGTGTATTCAAAAGATGAGCAGGATTTGCTTTTTTACAAGGGACCAGCTCTCGATAAAAGATTCAAGGATATTATCGACATGAACTATGGCAATGCCATGAAGCTTATTAGCTTTACGGAAAATAATGGTTCGGTGACCGTTGCCATGGATGTGTTCTTTGATACGCTGTATGCTTTTGATAACAAAATCAAATACAAGCACGAAAAATACAGAGCTGTATTTCGCAGAAGAGTAGATATTCCGTTGAACCTTCAGTTTTCAATGACACGAATATCTTGCCCTAAATGCTCTGGAAGTTTCAATGCAGTCCTCAACAAGAACTGTCCATTCTGTGGAACTGAATACGATATAGAGTCCCAGGATTGGGTATTGTTGGAACTTAGTCAATACAATTAACGAGGAGTAATTGAGCTATGAACAAAAACGAAAGCAAGTATTTCAAATCTGCAGAAAAGATGCACACTGCACTTATTTCATTAATAGAAAAGAAGGATTTTGAGCTGATTACTGTTAAAGAGATATGTGAAGTGGCAGGGGTTAACAGATCCACATTTTATCTTCATTACGATAATACGAACGACCTTTTGAAAGAGACAATTGAAGCAGTTTATAAAGATTTCTTCAGCAGGTTTTCTGCAGAGGGGCCTAAGGAAGTTAATATTGTTGATAAGACTGATGAGGAACTGTTTTTGGTTACGCCTAAGTATTTGATGCCATATTTGGAATTTGTGGAGGACAATCGCAAGCTCTTTCTTATTATGTATGAAAAGAATGAGATGATGGGGGCCGAGAAAACCTACGAGAAATGGTTTACAGATATTTTTGGACCGATTCTTACTAGATTTGGAGTATCAGAAGAAGAGCAACCATTCATCATGATTTTCTATTTGAATGGTATCATAGGTTTGATTAACGAGTGGCTGGCTAGGGATTGTGCACAGTCAAAAGAGGAAATAATTAGCATAATTCAAAAGTGTATTGTGAGGCCTGCGCATTAGCAACTAAAACTAAATAAATGAAAATACAACACTTTTCATGAATCGTGTTGGGACCTTAGTCCCTGAAATCAACACTTTTCGTGGAAAGTGTTGTTCTGTTTATAGAATCTTTTTCCTATAATCACATCAAGCTCAAAGCAAGGAGCTGAAAAATGAAAGTGATGGAGGTAAAGATAAATGAGTATCTAAGCTGGTTTATTGCTCTTCAACAGGAGCTATTCCAGAAGAGGAAAAAGGAACAATCAGAGAATGCGAAGGTTCTATTCCTCTTGATCCAGAGAGAATCAAAGGTTGTTATTCAATGTCAAAAGCTATGGCTACAAATGTAGTACTGAAGGCAGCAGCTGATGGATTAAACGCATGTGTAGTTCATCCTTCTGGAATCCTTGGACCAGAAGATTTTGCAATGGGCGAAACAACAAAGACACTTGTAGATATCATCAACGGTGAAATGCCTGCTGGAATAGATGGCAGTTTTAATTTATGTGATGTAAGAGATTTGGCAGACGGTGTTATTGGCGCAGCAGACAAGGGAAAGAGTGGAGAGTGTTATATTCTTGGGAATGAGCCAGTCAGCTTTAAAGATTTCACCAAGCTTGTCTCAGAGGAAAGCGGTTGCAAGCCATTGAAATTCTTTTTGCCAATTTCAGCTGCAAATTTACTTGCAAAGATGCTTGAAAAGAAGGCTAAGAAAACAGGCGAAAAGCCACTTATGACTACATTCTCTGTATACAATTTAGCAAGAAATAATCGTTTTGATTCAAGCAAAGCAGCCAAGGAACTTGGCTATACAACCAGACCATACAGAGAAACAATTCGTGATGAAATCAGATGGTTAAAAGACACAGGAAAAATAGCGTAAATAATTTTGATTATGATGGAGGAAAACAAAATGAACAATTTAGACAAAGTATATGCAGAAAGTATTGCAAAGGACTATATGCCAAAGGAAACAAGCAAGGTGCGCCAGCTGAAGAAGCTTGATGACAAGGCGAAAAAGCCAGCATTTATTACAGCTTTATCGGTAGGTATAGTAGGTGCTTTGATTTTAGGAACCGGAATGTGCTTTTCTATGGGCGTGCTTGGATCTGGCATAGCAGCAATGGTATTTGGAATAATTCTTGGAATTATAGGAATTGCAATTTGCATCATTAACTATCCACTATATTTAAAACTTTTGAAAAAGGGAAAGTCCATGTATGCATATGAAATTATAGAGCTAGCAAAAGAAATAGCTGAAGAATAATAGTAGGAGACAACAAATTCCAGATAGTGTGAATATTTTTCTTTATTTATGAAGCCATAACATATAGAATAGAAACAATAATTTAAGAGAGTAGGGGGAATAAGTCGTGGTTTTTGAAGAAAAAGAAATCATATTAAAAGATGGAAGAAAATGTAAGTTGCGTTCAATTGATAAGAGCGATGCAGCAGATATGATTGAATATTTACGTATTGTCTCTGATGAAACTGAGTTTCTGCTTCGTTATGCAGATGAAGTGACATACACTACTGAGGATGAAGCTAAACTTCTTGAGGGCAAGCGCAATGCTCCTAGGGAAATAATGATGGCTGCAGAAGTAGAAGGAAAGCTTGCAGGCACATGTTGCATTATGACAAAGGGAGAGATTCGCAGAATTCGTCATCGTTGTGATTTTGCAATAGCATTGGCGCAGGAGTTTTGTGATGCAGGCCTAGGCACTGAAATGATGAAGTATTCTTTATCTCTGGCTAAAGACATGGGATATGAGCAGGTTGAGTTAGGTGTAGTTGATGGCAATAATCGAGCAAAGCATCTTTATGAAAAGATGGGATTTGTTGAAATCGGCAAGACACTAAAGGCATTGAAGTATGATGATGGTAGATATCGCGATGAGTTTACTATGGTGAAAATGCTATAGGATGCACAGGAGAAGGAGAATATATGAAAAAAGTACTGAAAGTGTTAGGGTGCGTTTTGGTTTTAGTCATCTGCGTGGCTTTGATTGCACTGGGAATTACAGGCATTCGCACAAAGCTTACGCAGGATGATTATTCCAGTGTATATACAGATGAAAAATATCAGACTCCTGTGTGGGCTGAAAATGTTGAGGTAATTACCCAGGATATTTCCTGTGGCTATGCTGTAATTGAAATGTTTTCAGCCTGGAATGGTGGCGACATTACAGAAGAAAGCTTGTATGACCAATATGGCAAGGTTGTCACTTCTACAGGAAATAAGTTTTGCCAGGAGATGAATAAGCAGTTTCCTGAGTACAAAACAGAGATTCACAAGTATGTGAAAAACACCGAGTTCATCGACATCATGTACAATACTCTGGCATCTGGAAAGCCTGTTCCATTTGAGTGGGCAGCTTTGTATGGAGACGAATGGACTTTGCATTATTCATTGATCATCGCTGCAGATATTCCAAATGATAAAATTACTGTAGCCAATCCATACGGCTATTACGAGGAGCTTACACTGGAAGAGCTACTGGAGCGAACCAGCTTTCAGGCATACGAAAATATGCCACTGTTTATGAAGATGGGATTCGCCATAGGATTGTTTGAGAAGAATACAATTTATTCGGTTGAGTAGGTTTGGTGCTCTGTAGATTGATACATTAATGTGGATTCATAATTCGTGACTTGAGGAGAAATTTAGTTAAGTTAAAATATGAAAACCTATTTTTCACTTAAAAAGTGATTTGGCAGTTAAGTGAATATGGGAAGAATAAAAATAAACTTAAAACAAGTTAAAATATTTTAGATAAAGTTAAGTCAATTATTAGATAATCAAAAATTAACTTAATAAACAGTGTGATTGAGTTAAGTTTATTTTGCTTATTACATAATAAACTTAAGAAGCGGAGATTTTAGGATGAAAAAGTTAAGTTTATTTTGAGATATTTTTAATACACTTAATGCCATGTTTCATTTTTAAGTGAGATTTAAAAGATTTTTAGATTCACTTAACTTTTATTCAATTTGCGTGTAAGTGAATTTGGGGATTTCAGTAATTCACTTAACTTGGCTCCAGAATGCTATCTAAAGACTCATTAATCCATCCTGAAGCTAGCAGATAGAGCTTGATAATTGCTAGAAATAATAAATCACTAGAAAGAAGCTACAAATTATAATGGAACAAAGAACAATAGAATTAACAAACATGGCAGATGCCATAAAAATATATAATTCAAATACAAATTTTCTAATACATCATATAGGGGAAGATCATATAGATGAAAGCTTCCTTAAAAATGAGCTTGAAGAAATGCAGGCCCATGGTTTTACATCTAACTATATACTTGTAGACAATGAGCCCATCGGCATCCTTGACTATATGATAAATGGTGAAGGATATGTTTATCTTTCTCTGATGATGATTACAAAGGAAAAGCAGAAAAATGGCCTAGGTACAGCTGTTTATAATTTCTTTGAAGAAATGATACGTAATTCTGGAGCACAAATTATTAGAATTGATGTAGTTGATGACTATGAAAATAATGTTCTTCCATTTTGGAAGAAGTTGGGATTTGAGGCAAAGAGGCGGGATGAATTGACTTGGGGCAACAAGAAATCATCAGTCTCAGTTATGGAGAAGGTATTATAAAATGCCCTACGTATATTATGTCAGGTCACTGCGATTGTACAAAAACGTCTTAAAATGTTACACTTAGAAGTAGCGTCTTGAGACGTTTTTTCTTATGTTAATAGCAGAAAGGATTGATATAGATGAAAGTAGTATTTATGGGTACACCGGATTTTGCGGTGGAGACTTTAAAGGCAATATATGAGGCTGGGCATGAGGTTATCCTTGCAGTGTCTCAGCCAGATAAGCCAAAGGGACGTAGTGGTAAGCTTCAGCCTACTCCAGTAAAGGAATATGCAATGGAGCATGATATCCCAGTTTATCAGCCAGTGAAAATCAGGGCAGAGGAGTCAGTTGAGTATTTAAGACAGTTCCAGGCAGATGTATTTGTTGTGGCTGCATTTGGCCAGATTCTTCCAAAGGTTATCCTTGATATGCCACGCCTTGGCTGTGTAAATGTACACGGCTCACTTCTTCCAAAGTATCGTGGTGCAGCACCAATTCAGTGGGCTGTTATCAACGGAGAAAAGGTGTCAGGCAATACAACAATGCTTATGGGACCAGGTCTTGATGATGGCGATATGCTTCTTAAGTCAGAGATAGAACTTGCAGCAGACGAGACAGGCGGTAGCCTTTTTGATAAGCTTGCTCTTGATGGTGGACAGCTTGCAGTAAAGACAATCGAGGCTCTTGATAGAGGAGAAATCACACCAATCCCTCAGGATGAATCACAGGCTACACACGTAGGTATGATTTCAAAGGATATGGGAAATATTGATTGGACTAAGCCAGCAGAGGAAATCGAGCGCCTTATCAGAGGTCTTAATCCATGGCCATCAGCATTTACATTTATTAATGGGAAGCAGCTAAAGCTTTGGAAAGCAACTGTTGTTGATAAGTCAGGCGAGGCTGGCACAGTTATTGATGTAAATAAGAACGTATTTACGATAGCTTGTGGCAGCAAGGCTCTCGAGATAAATGAGCTTCAGCTTGAAGGCAAAAAGCGTATGGCAGCAGGTGATTTCCTAAGAGGATATCAGCTTGAGACTGGTGCCAAACTATCAAATAGTAAGAATTAATTAGAGGATATTTGATGTCAGATAACAATAAGATAAACACGAGAATGATTGCTTTTGAAACTCTACTTGAGATTCTTGAGCATGGTCAGTTCTCTCATATATATTTAAAAGCTGTTCTAGATAAATACGCATATCTTGATAAAAACGAGAGAGCATTTATCACGCGTCTTGTAAACGGTACAGTGGAGCGAAAGCTTCAGCTTGATTACATCATCGACAGCTTTTCAAAAACAAAGGCTAAAAAAATGAAGCCTGTAATTCGCACCATTATTCGAATGGGAGCTTATGAAATTTTTTACATGGATTCCGTTCCAGACTCTGCAACCTGCAATGAATATGTAAAGATTGCAAAGAAAAAAGGCTTTACTGGTTTGTCAGGATTTGTTAACGGAGTACTTAGGAACATATCTCGACAAAAATCAGAAGTTAAGTTTACAGATTTGTGTACAAAGTACTCTATGCCACAGTGGATTGTGGACAAGTGGACTTCAGAGTATGGCAAAGAACAAACGGAAGAAATCCTCAAGGGCTTCTACGAGCCACAGGATCTTTGCATCAGGGTTAACCTTAGCAAAGTGACCAGGGAAGAACTGAAAGAGAAACTGGAAAGCAGAAACATTTCAGTACGTATATGCGATACAATCGACAGCGCATGTTACATCAATGGATATGATTCTCTGGCAAGTATTCCAGAATTTAATCAAGGACTTTTCTATATTCAGGATTATTCTTCACAGCTTGTACCATACAGGGCAGGCATCAAGGATACTGATAAAGTCATCGATGTGTGTGCAGCACCAGGAGGCAAGGCACTTCATGCGGCGCAGATTGCTTCCCAAGGAAGTGTAGAAGCCAGAGACCTTACCGAGGCAAAGGTTTCACTTATAAATGAAAACATACAGCGTACTGGGGCTACAAACATCACTGCCAAGCAGTGGGATGCCACAGAATTTGACCAGGCAGCAGAAAATCAGTATGATGTGGTAATTGCTGATTTGCCATGCTCAGGTCTTGGTATTATCAGAAAGAAGCCGGATATTAAATACAATCAGACAGAAGAAAGCTTGAATGAGCTGGTTCAGCTTCAGGCAAATATTCTAGATACTGTTTGTAAGTACGTAAAGGCCGGCGGAACATTGTGCTATAGCACATGTACTATTAACAAAGATGAAAACGAAAATCAGGTAAGCAACTTCTTATCATCACATAAGGATTTTACAATGGTTAACATGGAACAGCTGTTGCCTGATTCTAGTCACGATGGATTTTTTATATGTGTAATGAAAAAGAACTAGTAGACCTTAGGTCACTAAACTTAAACGAACTAACAGAATTTGTTACAGCTGACTTGGGAGAGCCAAAGTTTAGAGCAAAGCAACTCTATGAGTGGATGCATCAGCATTTGGCACAGGATTATGACGAGATGAAAAACATTCCAAAGTCTCTCAAGGAAAAGCTTGCAGACAGATGCAACTACCATCCATTGAAGCAGATTGATTTGCAGGTTTCCAAAATTGATGGTACTCGCAAATACCTTTTTGAGCTTTATGATGGAGAAATGGTAGAGAGTGTTTGGATGAGCTACAAGCATGGCAACTCTGTGTGTATCAGCTCTCAGGTTGGATGTAAAATGGGATGCCGTTTCTGTGCATCTACACTCAACGGATGGGTGAGAAACTTGACAGCTTCAGAGATGCTTGGACAGATTTATGCCATCCAAAGGGATACAGGAGAGCGTGTTTCAAACTTGGTTGTTATGGGCACAGGCGAGCCAATGGACAACTATGATAATATAGTTAAATTTGTTAGACTATTATCAGATGAAAATGGACTGAATATCTCACAGCGAAATATCACAGTCAGCACATGCGGTATTGTTCCTCGCATAAAGCAGCTTGCGGATGAGGATTTGACAATCACACTTGCCATTTCTTTGCATGCGCCAAACCAGCAGAAGCGAGCAGAGCTTATGCCAATTGCAAACAAGTATGAGATTCACGAGTTAATCGATGCTTGTGAATACTATTTCAACAAGACAGGTCGAAGAATCACCTTCGAATATTCTCTTGTTGGTGGCGTCAATGATAGAGACCAGGATGCCACAGAATTAGGTGAATTAATAGGCCATCTTAACTGCCATGTAAACCTTATTCCGGTGAACCCAATTAAGGAGCGCGATTTCGTTTCACCAAGCATGGACAGGGCCTACGCATTCCAAAAAAAGATTGAAAAATACGTGAATAATGCTACTATTAGAAGGGAAATGGGTCGCGATATTGACGGGGCCTGTGGACAACTTAGAAAGCGAACAATGGACGCAAAAGACGCTTCGAAAGGGACTACTTAATGATAAGCTATGAAAAAACTGATGTCGGTGTCAAGAGAAAGGTAAATCAAGACACTATCTATGCATCTGACACAAGGGTTGGAAAGCTTCCAAACCTTTACATTGTGGCCGATGGCATGGGTGGAGAATTGGCAGGTGATTATGCTTCTGCAAAATGCGTGGAAATCATAATCGATTCAATTACCAATTCAAATGAGCTTGAGACTGTCAGAATCTTAGAGCAGGCAATTCAGACAGCAAACAATCGCATATTTACAGAGTCTCATAAGGATTCTAGCAAAACTGGTATGGGGACTACTTTGGTCTTGGCTACAGTTTTCGACGGACATCTTTATGTGGCAAATGTGGGTGATAGTAGACTCTATGTTGCTAATGGAGCAATGTTAAAGCAGGTTACAAAGGACCACTCTGTTGTTGCTGAACTAGTTAGAACTGGTGAGTTAGATAAAGACGATGCTAAATATGACAAACGTAAGAACATGATTACTCGAGCTATCGGGGCCGAAGAAACTATTACACCAGATTATTTTGATGTGGAAATCAGCGGTAATGAACACATCCTACTTTGTTCAGATGGATTGACCAACATGGTCGAGGATCAGGAAATCTATGAGATTCTCACATCTGAGGAAACCATTGAAAGCAGGGCAAACAAGCTCGTTGAGCGTGCCAATGCAAATGGTGGCAAAGACAATGTTTCAGTTATTATTATCGAATAAGAAATAGGTTGTATAAAGGAGAATACATGATTACACAAGGCGTATTTATAGCGGATAGATATGAAGTAATAGATAGAGTTGGATCAGGCGGAATGTCTGATGTTTATCGTGCAAAGGATCACATTCTTGGTCGTGAAGTTGCAATAAAAATATTAAAGCAGGAGTTTTCCGAGGATGCTACTTTCGTAGCAAAGTTCAGAACAGAGGCTCAGTCAGCAGCAGGTCTTGAACATCCAAATATCGTTAATATATATGATGTAGGTTCTGAAAACGGAATGTACTTCATTGTTATGGAGTATGTAGAGGGTATTACTCTCAAGACATACATCGAGAAAAAGGGACAGCTCAATTTCAAGGAAGCTATCTCAATTGCCATCCAGGTTGGACGTGGTATCGAGGCAGCTCATCAAAAGGGCATTATCCATCGTGATATTAAGCCACAGAACATTATCATTTCCACAGAAGGAAAGGTTAAGGTTACTGATTTTGGTATTGCTCATGCAGCAAGCTCAAACACAATCCACGCTGATGTGATGGGATCAGTTCACTATTCATCACCAGAGCAGGCTAGAAACGGTTTTGTTGATGGAAAGAGTGACATTTATTCACTTGGTATTGTTATGTATGAAATGGTCACAGGCCGTGTTCCATTCGACGGAGACAATACAGTTGCAATCGCAATCCAGCATTTACAGGAGGAGATGGTAGCACCTTCAGCATATGCTCCAGATCTTCCAATTTCACTTGAGAAAATCATCCTCAAGGCTACAATGAAGTCACCAGATAGAAGATATCCAACTATCTCTGACATGCTTATGGATTTAAAGAAAGCGCTTGTTAGCCCTAATGAGGATTTCGTTACAATCGTTGGTGCAGCAGATCTTGGCCAGACAAAGGTTATGCCTAAGGTTCCTGTTGAGACAGAAGAATCAATCACAAAGAAGGCAGCAGCAGCACTTATCTTCGACGATGATTATGACGACGAAGAAGAGTACTACGATGACGATGAATATTACGATGATGACGATTATTATGACGACGATGACGAGGATGAAGAAGATTCTAAGATGGACAGAATCATGACATTCGCAGGCATTGGTGTTGGTGTTGCTATCGTTGCTATCTTAGTTGCTATTCTTGGAAATGTATTTGGCGTTTTCAACTTTGGCGCAAAGAAAGTAACAATGATTAACGTTGTTGGTTCATCTTATGAGGCTGCTGTTGAGCAGTTGGAAGGCCTTGGTCTTGATACAGAGGACAATATTGTTGTTTCATACGAGGAAAACGACGATTACGAAGATGGCACAGTTATTTACCAGTCAGTAGCAGAGGGCGAGGAGTTCTCTCTCAAAGATACATTAAGACTTACTGTTGCAGGTGAAGATCCATCAAGCAGCTCAGGTGATTCATCAAGCTCAGATAGCTCGAGCTCAGGAGATTCTAGTAGCTCAAGCAGTTCAAGTAGCTCTAGCAGCTCTAGCAAGGACGACTCATCATCTAGCTCAACAGATTCTGATTCAACAGTTGCAGTACCAAGCGTAGTTGGTCTTTCACAGGCAGAAGCTACAACTGTTTTGGATGCAAAGGGAATCGTTGTTACAAGCACAACACAGGAGTACTCAGACGATGTTGCATCTGGCTCAGTAATCAGCCAGTCAATCGAAGCAGGTGAAATGGTTGCACCAAACACAAGCATTACACTTGTTATCAGTAAAGGTAAGAAAGAGACTACATACAGCTACACAGTTTCAAACCCATTTGATGGTCCATGTACATACTCAATTGCAGAGACAAACCAGTCAGGTAATATTCCAAAGAATGGTGCAATCAACATTAGCAATTCACCAAAGTCATCACTCACTATTACTTTGACTTACACTCCTACAATTACTGCATCAGATGGAAGTACGGTAGCTCTTGATGACAAAACTGAAACCAAAACCGAAACTATACAGGGTACAGTTGAGCAATAATGATAGGAAAAATTATTAAAGGTATCGCTGGGTTCTACTACGTATATGTGGAGGACCAGGGCGTATACGAGTGTAAGGCAAAGGGAGCCTTCAGAAAAGATAAAATAAAGCCTTTGGTAGGGGATGACGTTACAATTGACGTCATCTCTTCCGAGGAAATGACGGGCAATGTTATAAGCATTTTGCCGCGAAAGTCTGAGCTTATCAGACCGGCTGTTGCAAATGTTGATCAAGCATTGCTCATTTTTGCAACTAAAAATCCTGAGCCAAATCTTAATCTTTTGGACAGATTCCTCTGTATGATGGAAGAGCAGGATTTGCCTATCGTCATATGCTTCAATAAAGAAGACATAGCAGACGATGGCTTTGAAGAGAGAATGCGTGCTACTTACGAAAATGCAGGATACAAAGTAATTTTCTGTTCTGCAAAAAACGACGAGGGCATAGATGGCATTCGAGAAATATTAAAAGGCAAAACATCTACCGTGGCAGGGCCATCCGGTGTTGGCAAAAGCTCCATAGTCAATAAACTGACTGAGGGCCAGACCATGGAGACAGGAGAGGTTTCTGAAAAAATCGGTAGAGGAAAACATACGACACGTCATTCCGAGCTTTTATATTTAGGTGACGACACATTCATTATGGACACACCAGGTTTCTCATCTTTGTTTGTACCAAAGATTGAGCCTGTGGATTTATATACCTTATTTCCAGAGTTTATTGAGCCAGCTTCTTACTGCAAGTTTACAGGCTGTGCTCACGACAAGGAGCCTAGCTGCGGCGTAAAAGATGCAGTAGCATCTGGTGAAATCGCAGCCAGCAGATACGAGAACTACCTTCAGATTTATTCTGAAATGGTTAATGAAAGGAATAATAAATACAGGTAATGATTATGGAAAAATGTTTAGCACCTTCAATTTTGTCAGCGGATTTTGGAATTTTAAAACAACAGCTCGAGGTTATTGATGAGGCTGGAGCACAGTATGTTCATTTTGATGTAATGGACGGTGTTTTTGTGCCAAGCATTAGCTTTGGACTTCCTGTCCTAAAAACAATTCGTAAATACACAGACAGAATGATGGATGTGCATTTGATGATAGTAGATCCTGAGCGTTACGTTAAGGATTTTGCCGAGGCAGGAGCAGATATTATCACTGTTCACGCTGAGGCCTGTAAGCATTTGGATGCAACGATTGAATTGATTAAGGCCAGTGGTGCTATGGCCGGTGTAGCAATCAATCCAGCAACTCCACTTAGTGCAATTAGCCATGTTTTGGAAAAGGTAGATATGGTTCTTATCATGACAGTCAATCCAGGTTTTGGTGGACAGTCATTGATTCCATACACACTTGATAAAGTGCGAGAGCTATCACAGCTTTTAAATCAAAAGGGATTAAAGATTGATATCGAAGTTGATGGTGGCATTAATAAAGACACTATTGAGGATGCTTTAGATGCAGGAGCCAATATTATCGTAGCTGGCTCAGCTGTGTTTAACGGTGATATTTCAGCAAACGTAGAAACTCTTATGGAGAAAATGCGATGATAGTTATAATTGGTGGCGGAAACATCAATACAAGCTTTGCAAAAGATTTTATAGGTAGGCTAGATAAATCTTCATTAAGCATAATGGCATGTGACAGTGGTTATGAAAACTGTCTTGCCATTGGCTTAGAGCCTGATATGGTGATTGGGGATTTTGATTCAATATCTAGGGAAGCATACGAAAAGCTTCAGCACAGCAATGCCGAGGTTATCAAGCTCAATCCTGTAAAGGATGATACAGATATTGAAGCAGCCGTAAATATAGCAATTCATAAAACTTCCTTCGGGGAGTTTATTTATATTTTAGGAGGCACTGGCAAACGCCTTGATCACTTCCTTGGAAATGTAAATCTTCTTGGTATGGGCTGCCTGAAACAGCGTAAGGTTGTAATTGTAGATGAGTATAATTACATTCAAATGATTTCGGCCGGGCAGGTTCTTGATCTTTCCAGAGAGGGAGAGGAAGCTCAATTTGGTCATTATGTTTCAATATTCCCTTATGGTGGCAAGGCGGCAGGAGTGACTATGACAGGTTTCAAATATCCATTGGAAAATGCCACTATAGAAGGATTCAATACCCTGACTGTTAGCAATGAAATTACAGAAGAGGTTGGCAGTATTTCATTAAAAGAAGGATATTTAATAGTGTGTGAAACAAGAGATGCAATTTAGCATCTCTTGTTTAATGAGAAGATTTCTTAATAAGGCTAAAAGATGCAAACACCTATTGACCTAGTAGGTGTTTGGTGATATCTTCATTAACAGACTAGGTTACTAGGTAAAAGGAGCAACTTAGAATAATGTTAAAGAAAGGTAGTAGTTATGTTTGTATATGCAGATAATGCAGCGACAACAGCTGTTAGTAAAAAAGTAGTGGATGCCATGCTTCCATATTTCACAGAAGTTTATGGAAATCCATCAAGCCTTTATTCGGTAGGTCAGAAGGCAAAGGAAGTATTAGAAGAATCAAGAGAAAAGGTGGCAGCTATTTTAGGTGCCAAGCCTAGAGAAATATATTTTACATCAGGCGGAAGTGAGGCAGATAATCAGGCAATCATGTCTGCCGCAAAAGCAGGTGCAAAGAAGGGCAAGAAACATATCATTTCTTCGAAGTTTGAACATCATGCAGTGCTTCATACACTTCAGGCGTTGGAAAAGGAAGGCTTTGAAATCACACTTGTAGATGTACATGAGAATGGTGTGGTAGATCCAAAGGAAATCGAAAATGCGATTCGTGAGGATACAGCACTTGTTACTATCATGTATGCCAACAACGAAATCGGAACAATCCAACCAATCGCAGAAATCGGAAGAATCTGTCGTGAGAAGAAGGTATGGTTCCATACAGATGCAGTTCAGGCTATTAGCCATGTTCACATCAATGTTGAAGAGCAGAATATTGATATGCTTTCAATTTCAGCTCACAAGTTCCATGGACCAAAGGGTGTAGGAGTTCTTTATGTAAAAGGCGGTATCCCAGTGTCTAACGTAATTTACGGTGGTGCACAGGAAAGAGGAAAGAGAGCAGGCACAGAGAATCTTGCAGGCATTGTAGGTCTTACAGTTGCACTTGAGGATGCTGTTGCAAATATTGACGCAAATAATGAGCATCTTGCACCTCTTCAGGAAAGACTTATCCAGGGATTATCCCAGATTCCATACTCAGAGTTAAATGGAGACAGACATGCTAGAGTTACATCAAATGTAAACTTCTGCTTCGAGGGAATTGAGGGAGAATCACTTTTACTATTACTTGACGATAAGGGTGTAGCAGTTTCATCAGGCTCAGCTTGTACATCGGGTTCATTAGACCCTAGCCATGTACTTCTTGCAATTGGCCGACCACATGAGGTGGCTCACGGCTCACTTAGAATTTCTCTTGGAGAGGATGCAACAGAGGAACAGGTGGATTACATTATTAAATCAGTTTCAGAGGTAATAGAGTACCTTAGAAGCTTTTCACCATTCTGGGGTGATTTAATTAGCGGTAAGAGAAACCACGTATTTGCAGAGCATAAGGAAATCGCTTAAACATACTAGAGAGAAGGAGTAGAAAGATGGCATTATATAGTGAAAAGGTCATGGACCATTTTAGAAACCCAAGAAATGTAGGAGTTATTGAAGACGCCGATGGAGTAGGTGAAGTTGGAAATCCAGTCTGTGGCGATATCATGAAAATATATCTTAAGATTAATGAACAGCAGATTATCGATGACGTTAAGTTTGAGACATTTGGATGCGGTAGCGCCATTGCATCAAGCTCAATGGCAACAGAACTTATTATGGGAAAGCCGGTATCAGAAGCTTTACAGCTTACTAACAAGGCTGTTACTGAGGCACTAGATGGGCTTCCACCACACAAGCTTCACTGTTCAGTTCTTGCTGAAGAAGCAATAAAATCTGCTGTAAAGGACTACTACGACAAAAATGACATAGAGTACGATCCAGCAGATTTTCCTGAAGAACATGATTGTGAAGCTTGTCACGTAAACTAAGCTTCGTTTACAAGATCACTAAGTTTCTTACCATAGAAAAAATCACGTTCTAACAAATAAAACTCGGTCCACATAGGAAGAGTTTTGCATACACCTTCACGAGGGCAGTCTTTTGCACCGTCGGCTAAGCAAGCCACAGGAGCAAGGCTGCCTTCAAGCAATTCTATAATCTCTCCAATAGAATATTCCTCAGGCTTTCTGGTAAGACGATATCCGCCGCCTTTTCCACTAACTCCAGACACAAGGCCACCTTTAACCAATTCCTTAACTATTATTTCCAAATACTTCTTAGAAATATCCTGACGCTCAGCAATATCCTTAAGTGGAATATAAGCCTCGCTATCTTGCTGCGCCAAGTCTATCATTACACGAAGTGCATATCTACCTTTAGTACTAAACATATCGTACCTCCTTATTAACACTATAATATCCTAGGTAAATAGGTAAATCAAGGGGGAGTGTGTCCTGCCACCATCCACCTACTCCCATATGTAATATATCATGGGCTCCCCCTAGGCCACGCCGCACCACTGTCAGTATGTAACGATTTCGCGAATATTATAGTTTTTCTTGACGCAAAAGGTGAGCATTCAGCAGGTGTCTTATTGCGGGATGAACTTTTTCTGAATCTGTATAGGCTAGGACGGACACATTATAACTAACAATATGGATTTTCAAAGCTATGGTACCTTGGGCTCATATTACATTCGTTAAGTAGAACTATAAAAGAGATATTTGTATGGATGCGCACCGTGGCACATTCAACGTCCTGTTTCAAGTGACCACTGCTGCCGCCGTCCTAGCGGCAGCTGCTCATCCATATCAAATATCTCTTTTTGTTCTACTAAACTCATTCCAAAATCGCCCAAAGGTTACCATAGTTTTGGAAATCCATATATATACAACAACAGTGTGTCCGTCCTTAGACATACAGATTCAGAAAATGTACAGACCTGCAAAAGACACCTGCAAATTAAGAATGCGAGCCTTGCGTCTTAGAAAAACATAATATTCATGCGATGTTACATACTGGCAGTGGTGCGGCGTGGCCCAGGGGGAGCCCAAGAGAAAGTGTGTGGGGGATTAGGTGGATGGTGGCTTGCTATAGGTTTTGTTGATAACGGTGTATAGGAAACCTTGATTATAAAACCTATTGACCTAGTAGGTAATAAGAGATAAGATATCACACATAACAAGGAAGGAGGTAGCAGATGAAAAACATATTGTGTTTTGGAGATTCAAATACATATGGTCTTCGCCCAGATAACGGGGATAGATATGGTAGTGATATCCGCTGGACAGGAATTCTTTCAAAGAAGCTTGGTACCTCCGACTACAGAGTTGTTGAGGAAGGGTTGTGTGGAAGGACTACAGTGTTTGAGGATAGGACGCGAATCGGCAGAAACGGTTCATTATATCTTCCAGTATTTTTAGAGTCACATTATCCAATAGACACGGTGGTGCTGATGCTTGGAACAAATGATTGCAAATCAATTTACAATGCATCGTCAGTTGTTATTGGCCGCGGGATAGAAATTCTTCTGAAGCAGATTAGGTCATATAAGAAGGATATGGAAATCATCCTGGTGTCACCTATTCATTTGGGAGAAAAGGTATGGCAGAACAATTATGATCCTGAATTCAATGAACACTCTGTAGTGATTTCTAAAGAATTGAAAGCAGTCTTTAGAAAGCTTGCCGAGGAGTATGACTGTAAGTTTTTGGCAGCATCTGATGTGGCGGAGCCATCAGAATTGGATCAGGAGCACATGGACGCCAAAAGCCATGAGTTACTCGCGGGAGCAATATATGAAAAGTTGGTAAAAATATAAAGATAGAAAGAGGACAATTAATATGAAAAACAACTTATTTAAGAAATTATCAAGCGGATTACTTATTACAGCACTTACAGCTACAGCATTTGTTGGATGCGGAAACTCAAGTGCAGATGCAGGAGAGGAAGTAAAGGATGCAAGTGTGGAGGCAGGCGCAGATGCAGCTGATTCAAATGCAGGCTTTAGAACACTTGATGAGATTAAGGAAAGCGGAACAATTAACATCGGCGTGTTCTCAGACAAGAGCCCATTTGGTTATGTAGATGAGAATGGAGAGTATGCAGGATACGATGTTTATTTTGCAGAGAGAATTGGTGAGGATCTTGGTGTTGAGATTAACTACGTATCAACAGAAGCTGCAAACAGAATTGAGTATCTTCAGACAGGAAAGGTTGATATCATTCTTGCAAACTTTACTGTAACAGAAGAGAGAGCACAGGAGGTTGATTTCGCTCTTCCATACATGAATGTTGCACTTGGCGTTGTATCACCTTCAGATGCAGTTATCGAGAGCCTTGATGATATAGGTGAGGATGATCAGGTAATTGTTATTTCTGGTACAACAGCAGAGACATACCTTACAAAGAACTATCCTGATATCAAGCTTCAGAAGTACGATGCATATGCAGAGGCAAAGACAGCATTTGAGAACGGCAACGGCGTAGCATGGGCAAACGATAATACAGAGGTTATCGCATTTGCGATAGAGAATGAAGGATATACAGTAGGTATTCCAGAGCTTGGTGACCAGGATACAATCGCTCCAGCTGTAACAAAGGGCAATGAGACACTTCTCAACTGGCTCAACGAAGAGCTTGATACACTTGGCGATGAGAACTTCTTCCACGCTGACTACGAGGCAACTCTTCTTGATACATACGGTGCTGACTACGAAGATACTCTTGTAGTAGAGCAGTAAGATTCCTAAAGAAAATTTGAAAGGCTATTTATTTAGTAATGGATATAAGTATTCTTAGAGAATATATTCCACTATATAAAGAAGCACTTTTACTTACAATGAAGATAGGATGGCAGGGCATATTAATGAGTCTAATCATTGGACTCGTAGGCTCTGCTATCCTGCATTTTAAAGTTCCAGTGCTTAAAACAATAATTGGAATATATATTGAAATTTTTAGAAACACGCCACTTTTGGTTCAACTATTTTTTATTTACTTTGCGTTGCCAAAGGTGGGTATCAAAATAACTGCAGAAACATGCGGTATTCTAGGACTTGGCCTTCTAGGTGGAGCCTATATGATTGAAACCTTTAGAAGTGGTCTGGAAGCAATTCCTGTAATACAAAAAGAAAGCGCACTTAGCCTTGGCATGAGTGAGTATCAGACCTTGTGGCATGTAATTATGCCTCAGGCAATTTCTATCAGCGTGCCGGGACTTTTGGCTAACGTAATATTCTTATTAAAAGAGACATCAGTGTTTTCGACAATCAGTCTCATGGACCTGATGTTTACTGCAAAGGATTTAATAGGAATGTACGCAAAGACAATTGAGTGCCTATTCCTTTTGGTTGTATTCTACCTGATTATGCTCCTTCCAGTATCGATTGTAGGAGCGATTGTGGAAAGGAGGTTGCGCTATGGCCAGTTTGGGGATTGATGTTCTGTTCAAAGGAACAAACTTCATGAGATTGCTTCAGGGCTTGTGGGTTTCAATTGAAATCAGCCTTATATCCGTTGCAATTAGTATTTTACTTGGACTTGTTGTCGGTGTATTGATGACAGTCGATAATAAGATTTTAAAAGCGGTATTGAAGCTATATCTTGAAACAGTAAGAATCATGCCACAGATGGTGCTTCTTTTCATTGTGTATTTCGGAACTACTAGAGTTTTTGGTTGGGACTTATCAGCAGAAGCTTCAGCAATTTTTGTATTCACATTCTGGGGCACAGCAGAGATGGGAGATTTGGTAAGAGGTTCTATAAAGAGTATTCCTTGTATCCAATTTGAATCTGCATATGCTCTTGGTATGGATAAGCTTCAGACCTATTTATACATAATATTGCCACAGACAATAAGACGTCTGATTCCACTATCAATCAACCTTATTACCAGAATGATTAAGACAACATCACTTGTAATGATGATTGGTATTGTGGAAGTTTTGAAGGTAGGACAGCAGATTATCGAGGCAAACAGAAACACTTCACCAAATGCTGCATTTGGCGTGTTTGGGGTTGTTATGCTTATGTATTTCCTTGTTTGCTGGCCAATCAGTAGACTTAGTATTTATTTGGAGAAAAGGTGGACGTAATGAGCGAATTATTAAAGGTTACACATTTACATAAGGAATTTGGAAACAATGTTGTTTTGAAAGACATCAACCTTTCTGTAAAAAGAGGAGAGGTTGTAGTAATCATCGGACCATCAGGCTGTGGTAAAAGTACATTCTTAAGATGCTTGAATGGTTTGGAGGAAATTCAGGGAGGCATCATTACCGTTGATGGACTTCCAGTGGAGGCTGATAAAAGAGATATCACAAAGCTTCGCCAGAAGATTGGAATGGTGTTCCAGTCTTACGAATTGTTCCCTCACAAGACAGTAATTGAAAATATCATACTGGCACCTACTAAGGTTCAGAAGAGAAACAAGGAAGAGGTTACAAAGGAGGCAATAGAGCTTCTAGACAAGGTCGGTCTCTCTGATAAAAAGGATTATTATCCTAGACAGCTTTCTGGTGGACAGAAGCAGCGAGTTGCAATTGTACGTGCACTTGTAATGCATCCAGAGATTATACTTTTTGATGAGGTGACAGCGGCTCTTGATCCAGAGATGGTTCACGAGGTTCTTGAAACTATGATTAAGCTGGCTAAAAGTGGCCGCACTATGCTCATAGTAACTCACGAAATGAGTTTTGCAGAGGCTGTTGCAGATAGAATCCTATTCTTCGACAATGGTGAGATAGTAGAAGAGACAGAGGACGTAAAAGGATTCTTTAAGGAACCTGTTACAGAACGAGCTCAAAAGTTCCTTAGAACCTTTGAGTATGATAGTGCCTTGTATATTTAAACGACTGCAGCCTTACTAGTTATGATTAGAAAAACGTAATAAACATTTATAGTTGCAGAAAATAGGCACAAAACCGTACTTATATTTTTTTTCTAATTCAACTGTTGATATTTCAAACATTTTGCGGCACATAGGGCAACGAAGTTTTACCATATCCATAAAAAACACCTACCTTTACTGTTTTATAAGGATATAGTAGCAGCAAAATGTGAAAATATAATATTAAAAGTGTGACTATAGCTAGTTATAAATTCAATTTATAGCTAGCTATAATTTTTGCTTATTGTAAAACCTATTGACCTGATAGGTAATTAAATGTATTATCATTTCAACACAAAAACATATCAACCAGATAGGCAAAAAAAGGAGGAAGAATTATGAGCAATTATAGATTTGAAACTTTAGCACTTCATGTGGGTCAGGAAAACCCAGATCCAGCATCTGATGCAAGAGCAGTACCTATTTACCAGACTACTAGCTACGTATTCAGAGATTCACAGCATGCAGCAGATAGATTTGGTCTTGCTGATGCAGGTAACATTTATGGTCGTCTTACAAATTCTACTCAGGGTGTTTTAGAGGAGAGAGTTGCAGCACTTGAAGGTGGAAGCGCAGCACTTGCAGTTGCATCTGGTGCAGCAGCAATCACATACACAATCCAAGCACTTGCTGCAAACGGTGGACACATCGTAGCACAGAAGACAATCTACGGCGGAAGCTACAATCTTCTTGCTCATACTCTTACACAGTATGGAATCACAGCAACATTCGTAGATGCCCACAACTTGGATGAGGTTAAAAACGCAATTCAGGATAACACAAGAGCAATCTACTTAGAGACTCTTGGAAATCCTAACAGCGATATTCCAGATATCGATGCAATTGCAAAGATTGCACACGAGGCAGGACTTCCACTTGTTGTTGACAACACATTTGGAGCAGCTTATTGGGTAAGACCAATTGAGCACGGCGCAGACATCGTTGTACATTCAGCAACAAAGTTCTTCGGTGGACACGGAACAACACTTGGTGGTGTTATCGTAGAAGCTGGCAAGTATGATTGGAAGGCAAGCGGAAAGTACCCTAACATCGCGGAAGCAAATCCTAGCTATCATGGTGTATCATTTGCTGAGGTTGCCGGTCCTGCAGCATTTGTAACATACATCAGAGCTATTCTTCTTAGAGACACAGGGGCAACAATCTCACCATTTAATGCATTCCTCCTTTTGCAGGGAATTGAGACATTGCCTCTTCGTCTCGACAGACATGCAGAAAATACAAAGAAGGTTGTTGAGTTCTTGAAGAATCATCCAAAGGTAGCTCATGTAAATCATCCATCACTTGAGGATCATCCAGATCATGAGCTTTACAAGAAATACTTCCCAAAGGATGGCGGAAGCATCTTCACATTCGAAATCAAGGGTGGCAAGGAAGAAGCTTACAAGTTTATTGATAGCCTTGAAATCTTCTCAATCCTTGCAAATGTAGCAGATGTAAAGAGCTTGGTTATTCACCCAGCGACAACAACTCATTCTCAGCTTACAGAGGAAGAGCTTTTAGACCAGGGAATTACACAGTCTACAATCAGACTTTCAATTGGTACAGAGCACATTGATGACATCATTGAGGATTTACAGAAGGGCTTTGATGCAATTGATGCAGAGAAGATTGAAGAAGTTTTTAATGCAGAAAAAAACGCAAATGCGGTATAATATAAAAAAACTAGGAGGAGACTTGAAATGTCAAAGATTTATAAAGGAGCTATTGAGTTAATTGGAAAGACTCCACTTGTTGAGGTGGTTAATATTGAAAAGGAGCTTGGGCTTGAGGCTACAGTTCTTGTAAAGCTTGAGTATTTCAATCCAGCTGGATCAGTAAAGGATAGAGTAGCAAAGGCTATGATTGAGGATGCAGAGGAGAGAGGTCTCCTCAAGGAAGGTTCAGTAATCATCGAGCCAACTTCAGGAAACACAGGTATCGGTCTTGCAGCAATCGCAGCATCAAAGGGATACCGTGCAATCCTTACAATGCCAGAGACAATGTCAGTTGAGCGTAGAAATATCCTTAAGGCATATGGCGCTGAAATCGTTCTTACAGAAGGCTCAAAGGGTATGAAGGGGGCTATCGCAAAGGCTGAGGAGCTTGCAGCTGAAATCGAGGGAAGCTTTATCCCTGGTCAGTTTGTAAATCCAGCAAATGCAACAGCTCACAGAACAACTACAGGTCCAGAAATCTGGGAAGACACAGATGGAAATGTTGATATCTTCATCGCTGGTGTAGGTACTGGTGGAACAGTCACAGGTGTAGGTGAGTACCTTAAGTCACAGAAGTCAGATGTTAAGATTGTTGCACTTGAGCCAAAGGATTCACCTGTTCTTTCAGAGGGACGTGCAGGTGCACACAAGATTCAGGGTATCGGCGCAGGATTTGTTCCAGACGTATTAAATACAGAGATTTATGATGAGATTTTCGTAGCAGACAGTGCAGATGCATTTGCAGCAGCAAAGCTTCTCGCAAAGAAGGAAGGAATCTCAGTTGGTATTTCTTCAGGAGCAGCTCTCCACGGAGCAATCGAACTCGCAAAGAAGCCAGAAAATAAGGGCAAGACAATTGTAGCTCTTCTCCCTGATTCAGGTGATAGATATTATTCAACACCATTATTCACAGAATAAAAAAAAGCCAACCTTTTTAAAAAGGTTGGCTTTATTTTATTTCTGTGTAAAGTAGCTATCTACGCCGTTGGCAATACCTTGGGCAAGCTTCAATTGGTATTCGTCATCCACAAGCTTAGCTTCCTCGTCGACGTCTGTGAGGTCACCAACTTCTACGATGGCGGTAGGAGATGCACACCAGTTGATGATAGGTTTGTCATCGTCTTCGGTGACGCCTGAGTTATCACACTCAGCTTCCTGGACAACAGAGCCTAGGATTGCATCTGATAATAATCTAGCATCATTGTAATTTCCATAGTTGTATGGATTATCTTCTGACTGACATACAACAGAAACTCCATTGTTTTCTCCAGTCTGAATTACTATAAACGCATCGGCATTTGCTGTGTTGGCAATCATTGCACGGTCGCCACTGCTAAGATTTACATCGTTTTCATTTCTGGTAAGGAGTACGGTGTAGCCCTGCTTGCTAAGAAGAGAAGATGTCTTCAAGGCAATCTGCAGATTCAGCTCATATTCGTGAATTCCTGTTTCGGCTCCATCCACACCAGTTGTGGCACGTGCAGTTGTTTTGAAAGCTCCAGGCCCAATTGGTTCCTTTCGATTGTTGGCATTCATCTGACAGCCAGGATCAATCACAATTACTTTCTGGGTAGATGTCTCTTTAACAGGTTGTTTTGCATCTACAGTGATAGAAGGACAAACCATTGCAACTAGGAGCATTACTACAACATATTTTCGTAAGAGCTTTCTAATTGGTTTCATTTGTAAATCACACTCCCTTCCAAAAATCTCTCTATAATGATTATCGGACACTGATGTGAAAAAACTATGTAAATTCTGTATATTTTAAGGCTTTTTTACCAGTAATTTGCAAAGCCAAGTTCTATTAAACGATTAGTTTCATAATAACGTGATGATTTTACGGTTCCATCGTACATTGTGCGGTTCTTTCCACCAAGTACAACAGTGATAATTGTCTTGCCTTCTCTTGAAGCAACAGTCACAAGACACTGGCCAGCGCGGTTGGCTGTTCCTGTTTTGCCGCCTACTACGTATGGGTTGTAGTAAGCGGAGCCTGGAATTACGAGAGCGTCAGTGTTTACAAGTGCTCTAGGAGCAGCGCACATGTTTGTGGCTGGAAGCACAGCGCTTGCCATACCAAAATACTGCTTGAACAATGGATGAGCGTAAGCGTTAGCTGTAATCAAATACAGTGAGTAAGCGTTTGTGTACATGTTTTTGTCTGGATAGCCAGATGGATTAGTAAAGTTTGTATTTACACAACCAAGCTGAGTTGCTCTAGCATTCATAAGTGCTACGAAGTTTGACACGGAACCGGCAACGGCCTCAGCAAGAATATTGCAGGCCTGGCAATCAGAGCTAACCATCATTGCTGTAAGAAGCTGATCCACTGTAAGGATTTCTCCAGCCTGAAGTCTTGGCTCCACGTGGCTTGCATCAGATGGAAGAGAAGCAACTGCTGTTGCAGAAGTCAAAACAGGTGTATCCAAAGTGAGCTGTCCAGCCTCGATAGCTTCTATAACAAGAAGAGCAGTCATAATCTTTGTGGTGCTGGCTGGCTCAAGCTTGTCATTTGCTCCCTGGCTATAAATGATTTTGCCTGAAGCTGCATTAGCAACAAGGGCTGCATTTACATCATAAGAAGTAAAGCGAACAGCAGTAGTATTTGCTGCAGCAGAAAGAGCCTGCTGAGAAATATAGTAAATTCCGCCATCAAGGCTAACCTGCCAAAAGCCATTTGATGTCTGGCCTGTAACCTGCACAGGTGTATTAACTGCGAGAGTTTTTACGAAAGTGGTGGTATCTGCATCAGCAAATACTTCAGTACCATTGCAGGACAAAAGCACTGCAGATATAGGTGTAACAGAATAATAAGCAGCCTCAGCCTGAAGTGATGCCATAGGCACTGTAAAACTAATAGTCAATGCCAAGGCTAGGGACAAGGCAGTCTTAGTAAAAATCTTTTTTAAATTTTTTAGGTTCAAATTAATATTTCCTCCATATACAAATGTTATTTTTATTTTATCAGAACAAGGAAAAAAATAAAATTTGAAAAAAGTGTTGACAAATAAAATTTAATTGCGTACAATTCAATCATAATCGATTGCACACAATTAAATTAAAAAGAAATATGAACATGTTTTTCTGTGAAGGAGGAAAAGTAATGGGATTTTATGATCTTACAGTTGAAAAGACAAATGGCGAGCAGCAGGCTATGAGCGATTATCAGGGCAAGGTTGTCATGATTGTCAACACAGCTACAGGATGCGGTTTCACACCACAGTACAAGGACATCGAAAGCATCTATGAGCAGTACCACGCTCAGGGCTTCGAAATCGTAGACGTTCCTTGCAACCAGTTTGCAGGTCAGACACCTGGAAACGACGAGGAAATTCACGAGTTCTGCCAGCTTCACTACAACACACAGTTCCCTCAGATGAAGAAGGCTGATGTAAATGGTGAAACAGCTATCGAGCTTTTCAAGTATCTTAAGTCTCAGAAGGGCTTTGAAGGATTTGGTAAGGGTGCTAAGGCACTTGCTATGAGCGCAATGCTCAAGAAGATTGACAAGGATTACAAGAACAATCCAGAAATCAAGTGGAACTTTACAAAGTTCATCGTTGACCGTCAGGGTAATGTAGTTGCCCGTTTCGAGCCAACAGCTGACATGAAAGAAGTCGAGAAGTGTGTAGCTTCTTTGATTTAGTCTAATATATTCGTATTATTTCTCCCTTTTTGTAAGGACTAGGCACGCCCATGCCTGGTCCTTTTATTTTTGCCGGACATCATGTAGAGGTTAGCATATGATTTATATACGGTTTTTTTGCAAATTTAATGAAGAAATGGGGGGATTTTTGTGTATAATGTAGATGTAAACTTTTGCGTGTACGATGGAGAATAATAAATGAATTTTGAATTTGCTTTAGATAAGCTTAATAATTATAAGAATAATTTAAATAGAGAATGGCTTTTGACAAATGGCCTTGGTGGATATGGAAGCAGTAGCATTATCGGTGCACACTCGAGAATTCATCAGGGCTATTTGATTGCTAGCTTGCAGGCGCCGGTTGATAGAGTGCTTGCGTTTTCAAAGACAAATGAGCGCCTTGTGTGTGGTAGCAGGATTTATGATTTGACTACTGCTCAGCATAAGGGCCCTTATACTAGCGAGTTTAATCAGGGTAATATGCACTTGAGTCAGTTTAAGTATGATGGCAATGTTACCTTTATTTATGAGGCGGGTGGTATGCGTCTCACAAAGACAATTACTTTGGTTCATGAAAAGAATCAGTGTACTATCGCATATACGTTGGAGAATAATGGTCCAGCAGCAGGCGTAGTTATCACACCTCTTATGAATTATCGCAAGCACTCAGCGCATATGACTATCAATGATTTGAGATTTGAGTTGCCAGAGGAAGTTTTCCAGGAGATTCGTAACGAGAATAATGGCAATGTTGGATTTTACTATAGTCCTGTTAGCAATTCAGATGTGAGAATTTCTCTTATTTCTGCAGGCTGTGAGATGGTAAAGCGCAACAACGTGTACGATGAAAATATGGAGCTTCAGCATGAGCTTGATGATGGCAAGGATGGTTTGGATTGTCATATTAAGCCATATGATTTTGTTATGGAAGTTGCGGCAGGTGGAGTTTCAAAGGCTTCATTTGTTTGTTCTGTGGATGTGAAATCAAGCACAGGCCGCAAGAAGGTTAACTGGCCAGATTTTGAAGATATTGATAGAGATACAGCTTTTGTAGAGGCTGAAAAAGAGAAGAATAGAGTCCAGGCGCTTATTGAAACTGCTGGATTTGATGAGGATGATGAGCTTGCACAGGTTCTTACTGTTGCGGCAAATCAGTTTATCGTAAAGAGAAAGTCTTCTAATAAAAAGAGTATTATTGCAGGCTATCCATGGCTCACAGACCGTGGTAGAGATGCAATGGTGGCATTCACAGGCATTTGCCTTGAGACAGGTCACTTTGATGATGCCAAATCAATTCTTCTTACATATGCAAAGTATATTAAAAATGGTTTGCTTCCTAATGAGTTCCCGGAGGAGGGAGGCACACCTTCAAACAATACAGCTGATGCGTCACTCTGGTATTTCTATGCAGTTTATAATTATCTGAAATACGTTGATACTGATGAGGCCTGGAAGTTTGTTGAGGATGAAATTTATCCTCATCTTCAGGAAATCATGGGAGCGTACAGAAAGGGTACATCATATTCTATCAAGATGGATGATGATGCTTTGATGCAGGTAGGCAAGTGCAAGCCTGTTGATATTAATGCTCTTTGGTACAACGCACTTATGACAATGGAGGAAATCTCACGAGGAATCGCTAGAAGAACTCACAACAAGCCAGAGAACTATCTGGCATACGCAGGTGGTTGCAGCCAGCTTGCTATCTGGGTTAAGGAGGCATTCAACACAGATTTCTGGTACGAAGAGGGCGGCTACCTATACAATTCCATCAGCGAAGAGGAGAATGATACAGCGCTCTGCCCTGATCAGCTTTTTGCTATCAGCCTTCCATTTACAATGCTTGACGTTGAAAAGGAAAAGTCTGTAGTAAAGGTCGTAAAAGACAATCTGTATGTTGGTGTTGGTATCAAATCATTGGAGGAAGGCACAGCCTGGGGCTTCATGCTAGGTGCATTTATTGAGGCATATCTTAAGGTTGGCGGACATAGCGCACAGGCTATCGAAGAAGCAAAGGCTATGTTTGAGCCAGTAGAAAAGCATCTTGTAACAGAATGTATTGGCAATTACTCAGAGAACTTTAACAGTGAAAAGCCATATCAGCCAAAGGGATGTTTTGCGCAGGCTTGGTCTGTAGGCGAAATACTTAGAGCATATGCACTCCTTAAAAAATAGTTTTGAGGGAAGAATATGATTAAAACAAGATTACTAAAAATGATGAAGCAAGGCACACGCCACGTGTTCATGTCAATTCTATGGCAGTGGCTTGGTCTTGTTGCTCAGATTATCATAGTAGGTTGCTTTGCCAGAATAATCGGAGGCACATACGCCGGCAAATTAGACACAAAGCACCTGGTGATTTATCTTGCTGTTGCCTTGTTTTGCATTTTTTCTAGATTAGTTTTTGAAAGACTCTACACTGAAGCTTCTTTTGAAGCCAGTGTAGATGTTAAAAAAACGATGCGAGAGGAAATCTACAGCAAGCTTCTTCGTCTTGGAAGCAGCTACCGTAGCAAAGTATCCTCTGCGCAGATTACCCAGATGATGGGAGAGGGCGTTGAGCAGCTGGAGATATACTTTGGAAAGTATATCAGCCAGTTCGTATATGCGTTAATTGCTCCCCTCACATTATTTGGAATTCTATTTCAATACAATTTGAGAGCGGCAGTTGTTCTACTTGTCGCAGTTCCACTTATTCCAATTGTTATCATGATTGTTATGAAGGTTGCCAGAAAGCTTTTGGACAAATACTTCAAAGTATACTATGGCCTGGGAGATACATTCCTTGAAAAGCTTCATGGTCTTACAACTCTAAAGATTTATGAGTCTGATGGACAGGCAGCGGAGGAGATGGATGTAGAGTCAGAGCGTTTTAGAAAAATCACCATGAAGGTGCTTTCTATGCAGCTCAACAGCACCATCGTTATGGATATTGTTGCCTATGCAGGAGCAGCAGTGGGAATCATCACCACAATCAGTGAGTTCCTAGATGGAAATATGACTCTCGTTAGCGCCATTATGTTTTTGCTTTTGTCGGCAGAGTTTTTCCTTCCAATGAGACTCCTTGGCTCATACTTCCACATTGGTATGAATGGAATGAAGGCAGCAGACAAGATATTCGAGTTCTTAGATTTGCCAGAGCCTGAGGCAGGGAAGTATTTAATTTCAGAGGGACCATACGACATTCGATTTAAGGGGGTGTCATATGCTTACAATAAAGAGGAGACGTTAAAGGATATCTCCATGGATATTCAGGCGGGGCAGCTTGTTTCAATTGTAGGTGTGTCAGGCTCAGGAAAGTCCACAATCGCCAGTCTTCTCAGACAGCAAAACAGAAACTACAATGGATCAATTACTGTTGCAGGCAAGGAGCTTAAAAATATTTCTGAAGTATCACTTATGTCTGCTATGACAGCAGTTTCTTTGAATAGCTATATTTTCCACGGAACAGTTCGTGACAATCTTCATTTGGGTAAGCCAAAGGCTAATGATACAAAGCTTGTAAACATTCTAAAGCTTTTAAATCTTTGGGATGAGTTTGCACCTCTTGGAGGACTGGAGTTTGAGCTTGCAGAGGGTGGAGCTAATATTTCTGGTGGTCAAAAGCAGCGCCTATGTATAGCGAGAGCCTTGCTTAAAAACTCACCAATCTATATTTTTGATGAAGCTACCAGCAATATAGATATGGAATCAGAAGAAATCATAATGAGTATCATCCGCAAGCTTTCGAAAGAGCTTGGAAAGACGGTTATCCTTATATCACATCGACTTGCAAATGTGGTGAAGTCGGACCAGATATTTATGCTTGATAGTGGAAGTATCGTAGAATCTGGAACCCATAGTCAGCTGATTAAAAAGAATGGAGCCTACGCTACTCTTTACAAGAAGCAGCATGCTTTGGAAAACTATGCAGGAGGTGCCATGTAATGAAGAATCAAACATCTGGATTAAAAATCATGGCACGTCTAATTGGCCTGGTGAAACCACTGATATTTATTATGATTCTTGGAATTTTGCTGGGAAGCCTTGGGCATTTATGCGCCATTTTTGTAACAGTGCTTGGAGCTGAGGGCATAGTGATGGTAATCAACAGTCTGGAGAACCCAGTACTTGTTCGTACCTTGCCAAAGTTTTTCCAGCTTATTGTAGTAGTTGCAATACTTAGAGGTCTGCTTCACTATGGGGAGCAATATTGCAATCACTACATTGCCTTTAGAATTCTGGCCATCATCAGACACAAGGTTTTCGATAAGCTTCGTGTGCTGTGCCCAGCCAAGCTGGAAACAAAAGAAAAGGGTAATCTTATTACCATGATTACCACTGATATAGAGCTTTTGGAGGTGTTCTTTGCTCACACCATTTCACCTATCGCAATTGCGATAATAGTGTCATTGTTTATGTCAGGATTTTTGTGGCTACAGTATCCAGTGGCAGGTATTATTGCTGCCATTGCTTACCTGACTGTAGGTGGAATGATTCCTGTTTCTAACGAGATGAGTTCGGCCGAGGCAGGGCTTAAATTCAGAAACAAGTTTGGCAAGATGAACAGCTTTATCTTAGGTGCTTTATATGGCATTGATGATACCATTCAATTCAAAAATGGTCATAAGCAGCTAAACAGATTAAATGCAAAATCGGATAATCTGGCTGAAATCAAATCCGATTTGGTGGACTACGAAAAGAATCAGAAGCTACTTACAAATCTGTCTATACAGGCATTCTCATTAATCATTTTGGTGGTAATGGTGGTTGCCTACAACAAAGGCCGTGTCTCATTTGAACAGGTTATGATAGCAGTTGTTGGTATGATGAGTTCATTTGGGCCAGTGGTTGCCCTTGCTTCATTGTCAAACAACCTTAATCAAACTCTTGCCAGTGGCGAGAGAGTGCTTGCACTTCTTGATGAAAAGCCTCTTGTAGAGGAAGAGACTGATGGGGTGGATTTGGAAATGGTGGCCAACTCAAAGGGCAACATCGCTACAGTAAACAATGTTTCATTTGCCTATGAGGATATGGAGGTCATCAAGGACAGAACCATCGATATTCCAAAGGGACATATCCTTGGAATCCATGGACCAAGCGGATGCGGCAAATCCACATTGCTTAGACTTTTAATGGGATTTTGGAAGCCTGATAAGGGCCAGATTTATTACTACGATAAAACTGAGGGGCCTACCCAGATAGGTGATGTGAACACGGCGTCCCTCAGAAAGAATCAATCCTTTGTCACCCAGGAAACCTGGATTAGCCAGGACACTATTGCTAAAAATATAGCAGTGGCTAAGCCGGATGCAACCATAGAAGAGATTATGGAAGCAGCGAAGAAAGCCAGCGTACATGATTTCATTATGAGTCTTCCAGAAGGCTATGACACAAAGGTGGGAGAGCTTGGCTCTACACTTTCTGGTGGAGAAAAACAGAGAATCGGCATTGCACGTGCGTTCTTGCATGGTGGTAACATGCTTCTTTTGGACGAGCCTACCAGCTCACTGGATTCTTTGAATGAGGGAATTATCCTGAAATCTCTAAAGGAAGAGGCCAAGGACAAGACGGTAGTGTTAATTTCTCACAGAAAATCCACTATGGGTGTGGCAGATTCCGTAATAGATTTTTAAAAATTATATGTTAAACTATGGCTTATGAAGAAATATCTTAGTTTATTATTAGTATTTACCATAATCATTAGCTTCGTAGGATGTGGAAAGAGCTCTGAAGTAGGAGACGTGGATGTGGATTTAACAACCATGTCATCTACCATGGTGTACTCTTATGTGGCGGACATGCTTGCAAATCCGTCCAACTACAAGGGGCAGCTTGTGCGAATGGATGGGGACAGCAACACCACTCATGGTGGCACACATTCTTGTATTGTTTACGATGCTTTGGGGTGCTGCACTGAGGGAATTGAGTACCTGCTTCCAGAGGATGAGGAGTACCCGGACGACGGTGAGGCAATCACAGTAGTTGGTACTTTTGCCACATATACAAAGGGCGAGGGTAAATATTTTGTATTGATTGACGCAGTCATCGAGTAAAGTTCAGATAAATTTTAGAAAAATTTAAGAGAGTTTACCAAGGTTTTTTGGTAAACTCTTTTTATGTGGAATAATTATCATTGAAACTAAATTTGTTTAGGATTCAATAAGAAATAGGAGAAAGTTTTGGAAGAAAGTATATACGGTAACCATCGCAGTGAGATGGAAAATGTTATGAATATAATCCTTGGTTCAATTGATGAGCTGAGGGAGGATATGATAAAGGAATTTGGCAGTGATCCGGTGGAGCATTGCTTGGCGCGCATTAAGGACGAGGAAAGCATGAGGGAGAAATGCAGAAGGCAGAATCTTCCTGAGACTACAGAATCAGCATTGCAGCAGATTCATGATGCAATTGGTATCAGAGTTGTTTGTGCATTTATTAGTGATGTCTATTCTGTTCGTGACCATCTTAGAACAATGGAAAAGGTGGAAGTAATCGAGGAAAAGGATTACATAAAGCAGGCTAAGCCAAACGGCTACAGAAGCTTGCACATGATTTTGAAATACGATAATAAATATTTTGTAGAGATACAGTTAAGAACCATTTCTATGGATACATGGGCTGCCTTGGAGCATCATATGCGCTACAAGAAAAAGGTATCCAAAAGCGATGCACTTATCAGTGCTGAGCTAAAAAGATGTGCTGATGAGCTGGCGTCTACTGATATGTCTATGCAGACAATCAGAGACTTGATTCGCTCAGAAAGCATTGACGAATAAGAGAGGAAATTTATGAAAATATTACTTGCTGAAGATACACTTGATTTAAATAAGGTTATTACATCCATGCTGGAAATGCAGGGATTTGTAGTAGACAGTGCCATTGATGGAGCACAGGCTTTGGAGCTTGCACTTAGCAATGGCTATGATGGCATCATCCTAGACATCATGATGCCAAAGATGGATGGACTTGAAGTATTAAAGGAAATAAGAAGAAGGAACATCGTCACACCAGTGCTGATGCTTACAGCAAAGGCAGAGGTGGATGACAGAGTAGAAGGGCTGGATGCAGGAGCAGATGATTATCTTACTAAGCCATTTGCCATGAAGGAGCTGATGGCTAGAGTAAAGGCCATGACAAGACGAGGCAGCCAGTACGCAGCCAAGGAGCTTTCTTTTGGTGATATCACACTTAAATCCGAAAGTCTTGAGCTTATTTGTGCCAACACAGTTCGTCTGTCATTAAAGGAATTCTCATTGATGCAGGCTCTTCTTTTAAATCAGGAACATCCAGTGGACACAAACTATCTAATAGAGCATGTTTGGAATGATGAGACAGATGTTGAGGAAGATACAGTTTGGCTCTATGTTAATTTCTTACAGGGCAAGCTGGAGTACATTAATTCTGGAGTAACTATTAAAGGTGAAAAGGGCGGTTCTTTCCAGGTGGTAGTGAATGAGTGAAAAATCAATTCGAGCATTAAAGAATAAGTTCATAATAACTGCAATGGTGTCATTCTTTATTGTAATGAGCTTTATTGCAGGCTGCATTTATGTTATCAACTCACTGATGACTCGTGGACAAATCAAAGATAACATTATGTATATTGTTGAAAATGATGGTATCTTGCCTATGCAGTATGAAAGCATCGAATCAGATGATGCTAATGATAACAAAGATACAATCGATAATAACAACGATTTAGTGTATCAGCTTGAAAAGCTTTTTGGAGTGGATAGCGATTACAAATCTGATGAATTCTATTATTCAACCAGATACTTCGCTGTCACATACACTGAGGATGGAGATGTTGAAAAGGTAATCACATCTCACACTGCAGCAGTGGAAGCGGATCAGGCAGTGACATATGCCAACACAGTAATGAAGCGCTGGTTCAAGTTTGGAAGCTACGACGACTATTACTACATGGTGGCCCCAAGAGATGCAGGAGGCACAATTGTTGTAGTTTTGGATTGTAGTACTCAGGTTGCTATCAATCGTCGACTTGTATTACTGGCTTGTATCCTGATTGGATTTGGTATGGTGATTTCTGCAGTTGTTATCAAATCCTGGGCTGGTAAGATTATTCAGCCTGAAATCAAGAATGCAGAGCTGCAAAAATCATTTATTACAAATGCCAGCCACGAGCTGAAAACTCCACTTGCGGTTATCAAGGCAAATACAGAAATGCTTGAAATCATGGGCGTTGAAAACGAATGGACTAAGTCTACCATGCGCCAGGTAGATAGACTGACAGGCCTCATTCAAAACCTTGTTTTGGTTACACGAGCAAGTGAAAAGGATAGTAAAGAGGATAGAGTGGAGACAGATTTCTCGGCCATCGTCACTGACACTGCAAAATCCTTTGAGGCAGTTGCCATTTCCGATGAAAAGACAATGGAGCTTAGCATAGCATCTGATGTTAAACTTCTTGCTCACGAGGGAGACATCCGTCAGATTACAACACTGCTTATAGATAATGCCATTAAGTATTGTGATCCAAAGGGTAAAGTCACTGTTGGACTTGGAAGCGACAAAAAACATAAGCATATCTATCTGCGAGTTTCAAACAGCTATGAATCTGGTGCAGGCATTGATTACCACAGATTCTTTGATAGATTTTACAGAGGCGATGAGGCACACAATATCGACAAGGAAGGCTATGGTGTAGGCCTTTCTATAGCACAGGGGCTTATGGAGCGCTATCACGGTGATATCAAAGTAAACTGGCGCGATGGCATCATCACATTCACTTGTATTTTTTAAGTATTTTCAAGAAACTGGTTAAAAAATCTTACGTTATATGGCATAATGATTGATAGGGAGAATAGATAAGAAGGAATAATACATTAGGTGGGGGATTGGTATGTATTATCTGGTTTGTTTTATCTGTTCGCTAGCCATATTAGTATGGATAATATCTAATGAAAGAAAGCTTGGCACAAACGCGATTCTTGTAGCCTTTGTTACTGTTATAGGTGACGCAGGTTACTATGCTCTGGCCAGCTCCACATCTTTGAATGAGGCGCTGCTTAGCAATGAATTGACCTACACTATAGGTATGTTTTCGCCAATGCTTTTCTTTTTTAATATCTGCGATATCTGCAAAATTCATTTATATACAAAGACAAAAATCGTTTTGTATTTGATTCAGATAGTTCTATTTTTATCTGCCTGTACGGCAGGCCAGCTTGATATTTTCTACAAAACAGTGGAATTCCATTATGGACCTTATGGTGGTTATTTAATTAAAACCTACGGATTTGCCCACACCTTGTACCTGATATCTCTGGCATTTTATTTCATTATTTCAATTGCAATTTCATTTAAATATAGCAGAAAAAAGAATGTCGTTAGCGCAAGAGATGTGGACATTCTAATCTTTTTATACTTCCTGATGTTCAGTGCATATGCAGTTGAACGACTGATTCATATGAAGGTTGAATTGATGCCTTTTATCTATACGATTGGTATCTTTGGAATTCTGATTCCGGTGGTAAAAATCGCCAACTATGCAATTGAAACCAACCCGGAAATCCTGGAGGGAGAGCTGAAGGATACAGGGCTAATTGTTCTGTCAAATAAGCTTTTATTTATGGACTGTAATGAGAATGCTTTTAACCTTTTCCCCGAGCTTAAACAGTGGGAGAAGGAAGAAAAGATTCCGGGAAATGGTGGCAGGTTTAACACCTTCCTTAGACAGGATTTGATGAAGTATGTTGAATCGGGCGCTGAGGATAGTATGGCTGGCAAGGAATTCACCATGCAGGAGCAAGATTATTACTTAGAGTTTTCAAGGCTTCACAAGGGAAAGAAAGCAATAGGATACTTGATTAAGTTTACCAGGAAGAACGGATAGTTGCGGGAAGGTATTGTATGGATTATAAAAAATCCTTGATTGAAAATCTAGTGGAATGGTGTGTTTACTCCATCATTGCAATGTCGCTTTTTATGGATGTTGTAGCTATTTTTTCCACGGACGTGGCTCACGAGGCACCAGTGGGCTCTTTTGCAGCCCAGGATTTCAACCAGGATTGGATTTTAGAAATGGAAGATGGTACCCGGGGAATCATACAATTGCCATTTTTAACGGATTTTGATGGAGAAGAAGTTTATGTAATAACAAATACATTGCCAGATAATTTGCAGGACAACAGCAGCCTTATGTTTCGCGCAAACATCGAGGATGTTTATGTTTACATAGATGGCAAGCTCAGGTCAGAGTATTCCACAGAATCCATTCCATTTATGTCCTACTATATTCCTAGTGCATATGTGGTTACCAAACTATCTTCGGAAGATGCATCAAAGGAAATTACAATCAAAATCCGTGCAAAGGTGTATGGCATCATAAATGAAATAAAACTAGGCGATGGAAATAACGTCTGGTTCAATGTAATCTATCAGAATATCCCGGTAAATCTTGCAGCCGAAATGATTTTATCGCTGGGAATAATTCTTTTTGCGTTTTCACTTATTTTTTCAAAGACTAATCTGAATCATAGATTGGTGTTTTATCTGAGCTTGCTTATGATAGACATCTCGATTTGGATGTTTGCGGAATCAATGATACGCCAGTTGTTTTTTGCGAAGACAACCATGATTCAGTATTTTTCTTATTCAGCAATGGAGCTAGTGGGAGTGCTGGCTTGCATGTATTTCGATGAAGTTCAGCATAAGTATTATCACAAATTCTATTTTATAGCGGAGTTAGTGGGCACGATTGTAATAGCCTTAAACTTCACCTTGCATTTTGCAGGATTGGTAGAGCTTTTCAAGAGTTTACCAGTAGCCCACCTGATAATGGTATTGAGCCTTTTGATGAGTATGTGCACAATAGTCAACGATGTCCGAATAGGCAGGATAAAAGAATATCGGGTGGTAGCAGTGGGCATGGATTTGATGCTTGCTACATGTGGAATGGAGATAATTGCATTCTATACTACTGAAAATCATGCCTTTGGATTATTTGCATGCATTGGTTTGGTATGTTTGATGATTACAACTGTGGTTCAGATTCTTGTGGATTGGACTGCAGAGACAAAACTACGTGAAGCGGAGAGTGCAAGAGCTACCGTAAATACCATAAAGACTATTGCTGGTACAATTGATGCAAAGGATGAATATACAGGTGGTCATTCAGAAAGAGTGGGATACTATGCATCTATCCTGGCCAGGGAAATGGCTGCTGATTATGACTTTACCGAGGAAGATATTGAGCGCATTAAATACATTGGCAACATGCACGATATTGGAAAAATTGGTGTTCCTGATAGCGTCCTTAACAAAACTGAGAGGCTAAACGATGAGGAATATGAAATCATAAAGAAGCATGTAGAAATTGGATCGGCCATTATGGATGGTATGGATTCAACAATACAGGATTTGAAGGATGGAATCAGATATCATCATGAAAGATTCGACGGCAAAGGCTATCCTGATGGCCTGAAGGAGACGGAGATTCCGCTTGTTGCCAGAATCATCTGCCTAGCTGACTGCTATGATGCCATGACATCGGACCGTGTCTACAGAAAGCGTCTGGACGATGAGACAGTTCGAGCTGAAATCCTTAGATGCGCCGGCACCCAGTTCGACCCAGCTCTGGCGGAAATATTTGTCAGGCTGCTGGATAGAGGAGATATGAAGGCAGTAAGGTAGGATAATTTAGGATTGAGATTGGAATTGTAGAGCCAGTGCTTTTGCGCTGGCTCTTTTTTGTGGGGCGGGGCTTGATTTGGGCTGGCTGCCGAGCTTGTTTTGGGCTGGCTGCGGGCTGTGCGGGCCGGGACTACTGCCTGAGAGAAGATTTTGAATTTAGGCAGTAGTGGAATTGGCTGGGGCTACTGCCTGAGAGAGGACTTTTGAATTTAGGCAGTAGTGGAATTGGCTGACGCTACTGCCTGAGAGAGGACTTTTGAATATATGCAGTAGTGGAATTGGCCGTGGCTACTGCCTGAGAGAAGATTTTTGAATATATGCAGTAGTGGAATTGGCCGTGGCTACTGCCTGGGGAGAGATTTTGATATTAGGCAGTAGTGGAATTGGCCGTGGTCTACTGCCTGGGGAGAGATTTTGAATTTAGGCAGTAGTGGAATTGGTCGGAACTACTGCCTGGGGAGAGATTTCGAATTTAGGCAGTAGGAAAAACGGCCGGGCTTACTATCTGGGAGAAAAATTAGATTTAAGATAGTAAGAAAGTAGGCAAAACTTACTATCTGAAAAGAAAAAGCAAATCTAGATAGTAAGAAAGTGGAGAAAACTTACTATCCGGGAAGAAAAAGAGATTCCAGAGAGTAAGAAATCAGGAAATGACTACTATCTGTGAGTAAAAAGTGATTGCAGATAGTAATTCTTAAAAATATATAAAATATCCGTCATATTGTAGAAATATAATGGGGCACCAATTATTATACTTATATAAAATATAATAGCGTACAATTTCTTAAGTGCCTATGCGGGAAGAAACTCATTTATGGGAAGTGCATGGTGGATTTTGGTATTGTTAATCTTTTTAATCGTTGTAGGCTTAATCTATTTGAAACTGATAGATTATTTTAGAAAAGTTAGGTTAGTGTGAGTTTAGTAGAAGTAAGATATTGTTCAAAAAGCATCTTATTGACGTATGTCAAATAAGATGCTTTCTAGTTCAATAAAGATTTTGTAGTTAATCAACTGCACCTGCAATCAGTGAAATCACACCTACTGCGATTAGTATTGGCAAAGCCAAATACATCAATCCGCCAAATACAAGTGCTAACAAAAACAATGGTAAGAAGACGATATAAAGCATTATTTTAAAAATGCCCCATGTGGCTCTGAAAGCTAAACCTATCATCTTTCCAAAAATCATGAAAAATAAAATTCCAAATAAAACTGACATAACAATGCCTCCTTTGTTATACAACGTCTACTGGATTATCATCCATTACAAGAGCTGCAACGATGTAGATGATAATTCCGCTTCCACCTGCAAGTGTAACTGCTGCCCAAATCAATCTTACAAGTGTTGGATCTACATCAAAGTATTCTGCGATTCCGGCGCAAACGCCACAAATCTTTTTATTGTTGCTTTTGTATAATCTTTTTCCGTTCATATTAAGTACCTTCCCTTTCTATAAATAAGTGGTTTGTTTGATTTCTTACTTAGATTTTACATTTATATTTCTTACTAATATATCACTATTTTGGCAAATCAATATATGCTATTTTTCTTTTTTAGCAAAATAGATATAATGAGTTTATTAGGAGGATGATACCGATGGGAAGAAAATCAATTAGAGAAGACAAAAGTGTATATTTCAAGGCTCGTGAGGAAGCTGGACTTACAAGAGTTCAGGCTAGCGAATTGATAGGTTCGATGACAGAAAGTCGTCTTGAAAAAATCGAAACTGGTAAGGTCGCAATCTATCCGGAAGATGTTGTGGATTTGGCAAACGCATACAAGCGCCAGGATTTATGCAACTATTACTGCACTCATCAGTGTAAAATCGGCCAGGAAACAGTCCCTGAGGTGAAGATGTCATCTCTGCCTGAGATTGTACTTGGTATGTTGTCCGCGTTGAATTCTCTCAACAATCAGAAAGAGCGTTTCATTGATATCACTGCCGACGGTATAATCTCTGATGATGAAATTGATGATTTTCTTGCGATTCAAAAGCAACTTGAGCAAATCGATTTGACTGTGGAATCGCTCAAGCTTTGGGTATCAAAAATGATTTCCGAGGGAAAAATCAATAAAGATAAGCTTAATTAGTCAGGTTTTTCTGACTAGGTAAGTTATTTTTGCGTACTTGATATAATTTCCGTACCACATATAATGTTCTTATCAGCTGATTAAAAGAAAGATGATTAGAATAGTGAGGTACGATTATGGAATATGTATTTACATCAGATAACTTTAATTCGGAAGTATTAAACAGTGACAAGCCTGTTCTTATAGACTTTTACGCAAACTGGTGCATGCCATGCAAAATGATGGGGCCAGCAGTGAAAAAGATTTCAGAAGAATATGATGGAAGAGCAAAAGTTGGCAAGGTCAATGTAGATGAGCAGCCAGAACTAGCTAGTCAATTCAATGTGAGAAGCATTCCATTTTTTGCAATCGTCAAAGATGGTAAGCTAGTAGACAGCGCCCTTGGCGCAATGCCAAAGGCTGCTCTTGAGGAAAAATTGAATAAGGTCCTCTAATCTAACTACTTAATAAATGCATCACATAGACATTCGTTACTGATACTGATTTGTGGTAAAATTTAGTAAGTTAGGTCGAGAATAATGAGATGGGGTTAAACAAAATGACAATCATACTAGAAAACATTAGCAAATCATATGATGGTAACAAGGTTCTGGAGAATCTTAATGTGGAAATAGAAGATGGCAGATGCTATGCATTTGTTGGGCCTAAGGGGTCAGGCAAGACTACAGCTCTCAAAATCTTTATGGGGATGGAGAAACCGGATGAGGGAAAAGTGTGTAGGATGGGAGATTACAAGTATCCTACATTGCAAAGTGCATATGTTTCTCAGGATGGCCAGCTAAATCTGAAGAAGGATGCCATCTGGAATGTAAAAAAGGCACACAGATGGGCTAGCAAAGGAAGAGCCATAGAGGAGCTGACCCGCTTTATAGAGCCGGACAGACAGAGCATCCCAGTATCAGAACTATCTGTTCCAGAGCGCAGGTTGGTGGAGCTTGTAAAGGCCTTGTTTACACCAGCGGATTTTATAGTGCTGGATTCACCATTTGAAGGGATGGACGCTGACACCAAGCAGAAGACCATAGATTATTTGCTAGATATAAAGGGCAGCAGACCGCTAATTATTGCCCAGGAAGATCCTGAGGGACTGGATTTTGCCAGAAAGGTTTGCTTGTAGGAATATATGAATTTGACGGATGATAGAATAGAAATCAAATATAATTGGAAATATAGATTTACGTATATATTTTTTACTTTAGCACTTTATGCTTTTGCGGTAATTTGTATAGTAGATGCGCTGTCCTCGGAAGAAAGACGTGTATACTGCATTACTGACAATATATGGCATATAATCGGTTTTTTAATATTTTTAGGAGTTATATTATTGTTTACATATGGAGCAGCTTCTGCTTTATATGACCGGATAATCATAGAAGGAAGTTACATCACTATTAAGCAAATATTTACAAAAACAGCTGAGGGTGATTCTAATTTGATAGAGTATTTTTCTTTAAAGAAAGATAGCAAGGTAAAAAATGCGAAAGCCCTTGAAATCTATTATCAAGGAGAGTGCTGGTCGTGCTCAACTGCAGATTTAACGTCCAATAAACATGAACTATTTGAGTATTTGCAAAAAAGATGTAACAAGAGACCGGTGAATAAGAGTGCTTCAAAGAAAGAGGAAAAGCAGGAAAAACGAGAAAAACTGTATTTTAAACCACCTTCATTGATTGCTAGATACTATGTTATGATTTCACGCTATTTGTTTAATATAGCAGCTTTGATATATTTCTTTTTTATTCAAGGTGGGGAGATTGTTCCTACAAATCTATTGTGGAAAGTCTGTATGGTGGCCTTTATATGGGGGGCTGCAAGAATCATTTTCTGGCAAGATGCTATGTTGTTTCAATGGAACGACGAGTTTCCGGACAAAGTCAATTGCAAAAGAAAGTTTTGGTTCAATCCAGATTTCTTTTTGGCTACACCGATAATTGGAATCGTATTATTGTATATGCGTGCTCGTTACGCTTGTAATAATTATCATATATACGAATTGGGCTATATGAATGTAGCTATTTTAGTTTTTACGTTTGCTTTTTGGCTAGTAATGTCAATCATAAAAAATGTTTTTTATGGAAGAAATACGATGCCAATCAGGACAAATATGGTAAGGCAGCTTTTAATTTTGTTTGTGATATTGATGCTTTCAGGGCAGATTGTGTACTGTGGTTCTATTATGCTTTGCAGAGAGCCAACAGTAATTACTGCAGAATTACGTAGCAAACACAGTTATAGTAGTCGAAGAGGAGGCACCACCTACATATTTCAAGTTATAGATGATGATGGACTATACGAAGAGTATAAGGTCTGGTCAAATACATACAGCCAATACGAAGAGGGCGATGCGGTAACCATATTGGTTTACGAAAGTGTATTTGGCACAGAGTTTAGACATTTGGAGGAAGAGTACGACTAAATTTAATAAAGGATGGATAAAAATAGCATCTTATTTGACGTGCGTCAAATAAGATGCTATTTAAAGGATGTAAAAGGAGAAGTAACAAGTAACACTTGACTATTAAATAAAAGAGGACTATAACAGAGTCGAACACGAGAAACAAACGAAACGCCAATTGAATATCGACATTCCGCAAATTTCCCTGCTCAAATATTTGTATTTTAGGAGGAAGAGACAAATGGATACTTACAGAGTACAAAGACGTGACATGGAAAAGAAGGCAAAGAGGTTGAGAAGAGAGGGCTACGTTACAGGTAACCTGTTCGGTAGGGATATCGAACAATCAATCCCACTCCAGTTCGAGGTTAAAGAGGCTGAGGCACTCAGAAAGAGCAAGCACACTCAGATGACTCTGGATTTGGAAGGAAAGAAGTACAATGTGTTACTTAAGGAACTACACTATGATGCAGCTAAGCATCAGATTGTAGAGATGGATTTCCAGGAGCTTGTTAAAGGCGAGGTTATCCACGCAACAGCCGAGGTTGTTCTTGAAAACAAGGAAGCTGTTACAGAAGGTGTTTTAGAGCAGCTAGTATCAGAGGTAGCTTACAAAGCAAAGGCCGAAGATGTAGTTGAGAAGATTGAAATAGACTGCAGCTCACTAAGACTTGGTGATACAGTTACTGTTGCAGATCTTGCTATTTCAAAGAACAAGAAAGTTGATGTAACCACAAACGCTGACCAGGTAGTTGTTGAGGTTATTGCATCAAAGAACCAGGTTGCTGATGCTGAGGATGAGGATTCTGAGCAGGCAGCTTCATAGTATATCAATGAATAAAAATGACTATATTATTCGATTAGAAGAGAAGAAAGACTATAGAGAGGTTGAGAACCTAGTAAGAGAATCATTTTGGAATGTATATCGTCCAGGATGTAGCGAGCATTATGTGATTCACGTGCTTCGAGATGACCCAGCTTTCATACCAGAGCTTGATTTTGTGATGGAGAAAGATGGAAAGCTGATAGGGCAGAATATGTTCATGAAGACGTTTATTGAAGCAGATGATGGCAGAATCGTGGACGTTCTTACAATGGGTCCAATTGGTATTATTCCAGAGTTGAAGCGTCAGGGATATGGCAAAGCCATTCTTGATTATTCGCTGGAAAAGGCCACCCAGATGGGATTTGGTGCAGTTTTATTTGAAGGCAATATCCAATTCTATGGCAAAAGTGGTTTTGATTATGCAAGCAAATTTGGCATCAGATACCATGATTTGCCAGAGGGTGCGGATGCATCATTCTTTCTCTGCAAGGAGCTGAAACCAGGATATCTAGACGATATCGAGGGAGTTTATCAAACTCCTAAGGGATATTATGTTAGTGATAATGATGTGGAGGAGTTCGATAAAGCTTTTCCACCCAAAAAGAAGCTTAAGCTTCCAGGACAGATTTTCTAATTGAATAGGCAAAGCCTCACATGCATGAAGTGCATGTGGGGCTTTTTGTTTAAGTGAAGTACTTATACTGGTGGGCACAAAATAAAGTGCCATAAAAGTACCACTGTGCTATACTAGCATTGTTAGAAAACACAAGAAAAGGGATATGTTATGACACAGGAAACTATAGATCGTATAAGAAAAATGACAATAGATCGTGATTGGGACCAGTTCCATTCACCAGCAAACTTGGCAAAGTCTATTTCCATCGAAGCAAATGAATTGCTTGAATGCTTTCAGTGGAGCGACGATGATTACGATATCAACCATGTGAAGGAAGAGCTCGCAGATGTAATCGTGTATTGCAGAAACATGCTCGATAAGCTTGGCCTTGATGAGGATGAAATCGTAAATGCGAAGATGGACAAGAATGAGGCAAAGTACCCTGTGGAGAAGTCCAGGGGAAGCAATAAGAAATATAATGAATTATAAGAATAAGGCTGCACTTTTTGTGCAGTCATCTTTTTAAGCTGGGGATGAGTATTTGAAAAGAAATAATGATTAAAGAGAGAAATTGTTAATTGGAATCAATCAAGAAAAATAAAGTATCACTTAGTAATAAATATGTTGTTTGTGCTTTAGCTATAGTCTGTTGCTTGCTGTGGGGCAGCGCATTCCCTAGCATCAAAATAGGGTATCGTATTTTCGGAGTGGATGCAGCAGATTCAATGTCACAGATTTTATTTGCGGGAATTAGATTTTCGCTTGCAGGAGTGCTGGCGGTAATCTTTGGAAGCATTTCACAGAAGAAGGTATTAGTACCAAAGGCAAGCTCATGGAAAATGATATGCACTCTTAGCATTTTCCAAACCATATTGCAGTACTTTTTCTTTTATATAGGCCTGGCACATGCTTCAGGAGTCAACGCATCAATCATTAATGGAATGAGCACATTCTTTGCAATCCTGCTGGCATGCATAGTGAAAAAGCAGGAGCACATGACAGTCAGCAAATTGACAGGATGCATCCTTGGAGCAATCGGAGTAATCCTTGTAAGTTTGAGCAGCGGTAGCATCGGAACTGGTATCGCTTTTAATGGTGAGGGATTCATCCTTATTGCATCTGTATCCTATGCAATTTCTTCAGTGCTGATAAAGGAGTATTCACAGCACGAGAACCCGGTAACGCTTAGCGGCTATCAGTTTATAATCGGCGGCATAGTGATGATTTTGGTTGGCCTGGCAGGCGGAGGCAGACTGCACCAATCATCAGGACAGGGAATACTTTTGATAGTATACCTAGCACTGGTTTCATCAGTTGCTTACTCGGTGTGGGGACTTTTGCTGAAGTACAATCCGGTTTCTACCGTTACCGTATACGGATTTACGAATCCAATCTTTGGCGCGTTGTTATCAGCCATTTTCCTGAGAGAGTGGGGAAACATTTCGTGGAAATCATTGGTGGCGCTGGCACTTGTAAGTGCGGGTATTTATATTGTTAATAGTGGGAAGATGAAGAAATAATAAATGTGGAAAACAATATTTTTTGATTAATTGTTTTTATGAGGGAGTATCGTGAAGAATATATTCTTAACAAATTACACTGAGCAAACTTTTTTAAGTCGAATTAAAGATGATTTAAGGCAATGTAGTGCATTTAAGATCTCGGTCAGTTTTATCAAAAAGGCTGGCCTAGTTTTGTTGATTAAAGATATTGAAGCAGCTCTTGCTAGAGGTGTTAAGGGCGAGATAATCACCTCCACATATCAAAACTTTACAGATATAGAATCATTGAGAACCTTTATGGTTTGGATGGACAAGTATCCTAATTTCAAATGTCATCTTGATTTTGAGAGCTTTCATGATGATGGATACATGACAATTGGTTACCATTCGAAGGGATATTATTTTGAATTTGATGATGAAATTGAATTGATTGTTGGATCATCTAATATCACGCGTTATGCGTTGTTGAAAAACGTGGAGTGGGACTTAGTAATACGCGATAGTCGTTCTAATAATGTGTTTCACCAAATGCTATTCGAATTCAATGATAAATGGAATGGTACATATGAGCTTGACAGAGAAATAATAGCTAAATACGTTTCAAAATTGAATTTTGCGATTGAACGATGGGATATGGATTATGAGTCTACTTCCGAGAATGTAAATCCTAATTACATGCAACGCAGAGCTATGAAAGAACTTAATAGATATAGAGCAATGGGAATGCGCAGAGCACTTATTGTTGCGGCGGCAGGAAGTGGAAAGACTTATCTTGCTGCGTTTGATGCTAGAAATTTCAATCCAGATAGATTGCTGTATATTGTTCACGAAGGTTCTATTTTACAAAAAGCGTTGGAAACATTTCGAGAGGTTTTCGGAAATGAACATACTTATGGTATTTACAATAAAGATTGTAAGGAATTAGATGCAGATTTTGTTTTTGCAGGAAATATTATCCTTAGTCAAAATCTGGGTTTATTTAATCCGCATGATTTCGATTACATCATCATGGATGAATGCCATCATGCAACAGCTGAATCATATAAAAAAATAATTAATTATTTTCAGCCGGAATTTATGGTTGGTCTAACAGCTACGCCAGAGCGAATGGATAATGAGGATGTTTTTGAATTATTCGATACTAATGTTCCTTACGAGCTCAGATTGCGTGATGCTATTATTAACGAATTAGTTGTTCCATTTCATTATTATGGCATAAGAGATAGTTTGGTAGATTACGGATTAAATAAATCACAAGAAAGAAAAATGATTTCACAGCTAGCAACTCCGGAACATTGTTCATTTATTAGAGAAAAGATAGAAGAATATAGGCCAGCGGGTAAGTTGAAGGCTTTAGCGTTTTGTAGAAATGTGACTCATGCAAGTATGATGGCAGCGGAGCTTGAGGAACAGGGCTATCACACAGCATATTTGACAGGAAAGAATACTATTGGAGAAAGAATAAAAGCATATAATGATTTGCAAAACGAATCAGCGGATTTAGAAATTCTTTGTACAGTAGATATTCTAAATGAGGGTGTAGATATACCTGGATGTAATATGGTTTTATTTTTACGTCCAACAGATAGTTCTACAGTGTTTATACAACAACTAGGACGAGGACTTCGTAAATACGATAATAAAGAATATGTTACAGTTTTGGACTTTATTGGAAATAGCTATAAACGTAGTGTACAAATCGCTTTTGCCATGGGAAGTTTAGCTGAGAATTTTGTGATAGAAAAACGACTAATGAAGTCATTAGTTAGAGATAATTTCTCAGCATTAGGACTTGAAAAGTATGGTGTAGAGATTCATTTTGATGAAGAAAGCCAGAAAGAAATAATTGAGAGCATAGATAGCGAGAATTTTAATAGCAAGCATTATTTAGAACAGGATTATTATAATTTTAAAAAGTATATAAATGCTGAGTTTCCACCTAAGCACATGGATTACTTGAATAATGATTGTGCTCCAGATCTTATGAGATTTATGCAGATAAAGATAAATAATAGGAAAACAGAATGCTATTATTCTTTCCTGCAGGGAATTGGAGAAGAGAACTTGCCAGTGTTCTCAGATGAACAAATAAAGTATATAAAGTATGTATCGAGATTTCTTCCATTAGTAAGAAAGCATGAATATGTTTTAATACAACTTTTGTTAGATGGTCCAATGATGGTAGATGAATTAAGAAGTTCTGCTAGAGGTCTTATAGAAAATTGTACTGATGAAGAATTGGATCATGCTATTAGATTCATGGTTGAGAAGGCAGCTATAAATTATCAAGAGGGACTGTATGCACTTACTGTAGATATAGATGATCAGCTTAAAGAGTATCTAGAAGATTTGATTAGATATGGAATCACACAGTATGAAATTGCCTATCGAAATAACGAGAAGTTTGTTCTCTATCATGATTATAGAATAGAGCAAGTTCAGTTAAAGATGCTTAAGAATCCGGGTCATATTTTTAAGGGGACATATTTTTATGGAGATGACGCTTTCGTATTTGCTTCGTTAAAAAAAGATGCTTCTGTTGAAGAAAGATTGAATTATAAAGATAAGTTTTTGGAGCCTAAACTATTCCAGTGGGAATGCGAGAACAATATCTCTGATAATGATCTACGAGCTTTAAGGATGAGTAAGTATGTTCATCTTTTCATAAGAAAAGTAGAAAACGAAAATGGTGTTCAGCAGCCATATATTTATGTGGGGGATGGTCATTTTAATAATGAGCGCAAACAGAATAAGTTAGATGCGAGCACAGGTAAAACAAATATCACGTATTTGTATGACATTCCTATGGATGAGGAATTACCGGATTATTTACAATATGACTTCGGGGTGGCAAATTATTAGTGATATGTAAAAAAGTTTTTATTTGACCACGGTGGTTAAATAAAAACTTTTTAGATTATGAGATAAAAAAATAAAAGAAGACTTATGGTAAGATAATAGAGTGTTTCTATCTCATAAGTGGGTGGTTTAGCATTAATACAATTATAAGTGCGGAGATCAACGTTGATATTATACGCACAACTTTTTGGCAAGTCTTGTTTTGGGGAAGCTTGCTTATCTGCACCGTAATAATACATAAAATAAAAAGTGATAATATAAGTATAATTGTGTTTAAATAAAAAAGATTGAAATTAATAACTTGAATGGTAGTTGTAAAGCCGTATGTAATACAGTTTATTATTAAGGATAGCACATAAAAACTGATTCCATCCCATATTAAGAATATGATTTTATGCAGAGGTACATGCTCGTTAATAGTTGTATCTCTAAACATTACAGATATAATACATAGAAATAGTAAAAGAAAAACAAATGAGAATAAAGAGGTATTAACATTTTGCTCATTTGATAGTTTATTAATAATGAAAATAGAGGTGCATGACACTATTACTTGTAATGCTAGATTGAGCCAATAAGAAACAATCTCTATGTATTTATCAGCTTTTGTTTTTAAATATAGTGACCGTTCTTTGGTGAGAGTAAGAATTTGTTCAGATTGTTTTGATAGAAGTCTTTCTTTTTTATTTAATTCTAGTTCGTAATAATTATTTTTAATTTTGAGCAATTTGACCTGCTCTTTTAGCTTCAATATTTGTGTTTTATTAGGGTCTTTTTTCATTGTATATTCCTTGTAAACAATTTATAGATAATGTGGAGTATTATGTATATTTAAATGGTTATTAAAGTATATGTCAAGTTTTAGTATCATTGTATTATTATGTATGCTACTAAATTAGGAAAGAATTTGTGATTCCTTATCATCATATATCATTCGGAGGTTATTTTATGAGTTTAATATTTGGACTATTATTTGGAGCATTAGCAGGCTTTATCGCCAGCTTTATAATGGGAGAAAAGTCTGGATGGATTAAGAATATAATCCTCGGTATTGCTGGAGGATTTGTAGGAGGATTTGTATTTGATCTTTTAGGGCTATCTGCCAGTGGACAATTCGGAAGCCTGATTGTTTCCGTAGTAGGTGCATGTATCTGTATTTGGTTGGGTAGAAGATTATTCTAGTATCGAAAAGGAATTTATATGAAAACAGTACGAGTAGTTGCAGCAGTTATAAAAGCAGAAAATGAGAATGGCCAGCCAATAATATTCGCTACTCAAAGAGGATACGGTGAATACAAAGATGGCTGGGAATTTCCTGGTGGAAAAATCGAAGAAGGTGAAACTCCACAGCAGGCATTAAAGCGTGAGATTATGGAGGAGTTGGATACAGAGATAAGTGTTGGTGAATTGATTGACACTATCGAGTATGATTATCCATCATTCCATTTATCAATGGATTGCTTCTTGTCTGAAATTGTAAAAGGCGATTTGGTTCTCAAGGAACACGAAGCAGCAAAGTGGCTAACTAAGGAGCAACTTGGGGACGTTGATTGGTTGCCAGCGGATATTACTTTGATTGAGAAGCTTGGAGAGAAAATGTAGATATACGGCTAAAAGACCATAAGAAAAAGAAGTAATCGCCCAAGCCAAAGGTTCGATTACTTCTTATCTTATAAGAATTAATATTTAACCAAAGGGCTGTCCGTCTATCGGTAGCACCTTTTCTTATATTGAATAATACTATAGATTGATTAAGTTTTCAACAGAAGAGAATTATTATGACCTACAAATTAAAGAAAATCCTAGAAGCAGATTATGGATGTGAAGAGCGACCTGCAGGTTACGTACCGCAGGTCCTTGTGATATTACAAGATGAGGCCGGCAACCAAATTGAGCGCGAAGTTCCTGATGCTGATTTGTATAAGAGAGATATTAACGAAGGAGACCTGGTGTACTTTGATGAGGAGGGCCAGATTCATAAGGGGGAATAAATGAAAATCATTTATAGAGTTTTGCAATGTACATGGGGATTGCCACAGACATTAGTAGGGGCAATATATTTTTTATTGAACAGAAACTGCAAGCACTATTCCTACAAGGGAGCGATAGTCACAGAGTGGAAGAGCAAATCCAGCTTGTCCCTAGGGATGTTTTTGTTTGTTTCGGATGACCCATTTTGCTTCTATCCAAATCAGAAAGAGGAGTACTCCAAGGATGAGTATTCTAAAATGCTTATGGTTCATGAGTATGGACATACAATTCAGTCACTGATATTTGGGCCACTGTACTTGATTGCGGTGGGATTGCCATCCATTGCATGGAGCTTTCTTCCTGTTTATGTGAAGAGACGCGAAGAGGAGAATATTTCCTATTTCTCGGCTTACCCAGAGCGATGGGCCAATCATTTGGGAGAGAGAATCTCCGGGGACGTGTCTATAGGTGAGCCAGTGTAATTGCAGATGTTTATTACTTCCAGATTTTGATAGTGTGGGTTCATTTGCTTAATACTCCTTTTACAGTTATAATAGCAAGGATTTTGTTTTTTAAAGGAGTATAAAATGAGAATAGCAGTTACATATGAAAATGGTCAGGTGTTCCAGCACTTCGGACACACTGAGCAGTTTAAGATTTACGAAGTAGAAGATGGAAAGGTTGTTTCATCAGAGGTTATCGGTTCTGACGGACAGGGCCACGGTGCTTTAGCTGGTCTTCTTAGCAACAATTCAATCGACCTACTTATCTGCGGTGGTATCGGTGGCGGCGCACAGGCTGCACTTAGCGAAAATGGTATCGAGCTTTGCGCCGGTGCATCTGGCGATGTTGATGCAGCAGTTGAGGCATACCTTAAGGGTGAGCTTATCAACTCTGGGGTAAATTGCAATCACCATGGCGAGGGTCACACATGTGGTGATCACGAGGAAGGACATAGCTGTGGTGGACACTCTGGTTGCGGCGGATGCCATTCTGAGCCAGCGTTCGAGGGCAAGAATGTAGGCAAGACATGCCGTACACACTACAGAGGTACATTCAACGATGGTACACAGTTTGATTCATCATACGACAGAGGCGAGCCACTTGAGTTTGTTTGTGGCGCAGGCATGATGATTAAGGGCTTTGACAAGGCTGTTGCAAACATGGAAGTTGGCGAAAAGGTAGACATTCACCTTATGCCAGAGGAAGCTTATGGCCAGCGTGACGAGGAAGCAGTTTTCACAATTGAAATTGCACAGCTTCCAGGTTCAGAAAACTTAGAAGTAGACCAGCAGGTATACTTACAGGATCCATATGGCAGACCATTCCCAGTAAAGGTTGTTGCAAAGGATGATACAAATATCACTCTTGATGCAAACCACGAGATGGCTGGCAAAGAACTCAACTTTACAATTGAGCTTGTAGAGGTAAAATAGTATATAGCAGAGCGGTGCTTATGCACCGCTTTTTTTCTAAGAATAATTGGAGCCGAGGGGGGAGTTATGGCAGTATGTAACCTATGCTACAGGCATTGCAACATTTCAGAAGGTAAATATGGTTTCTGTCAGGTGAGGACCTGCAGGGAGGGCATCATCGTGCCGGAGAATTATGGGATGCTTACGGCGATTGCTATGGACCCGATTGAGAAGAAGCCGTTGAATCGATTTTATCCGGGCAGCTATATTCTGTCTGTGGGAAGCTATGGCTGCAATTTGCGATGCCCATTTTGCCAGAACTATCACATTTCATGGGGTGATGAAGTGGATGATAGCAAGAGAGAGGCAAGGTTCGTATCGCCTGAGACGCTGGCGCAGATAGCTGATGAGCAGCGGGCAAATGGAAATATTGGAGTGGCTTTTACTTACAATGAGCCATTGATATCATACGAATACATTTTAGATACAGCAAAGCTTCTTTCGGCAAAGGGCCTGAAAACTGTTTTAGTATCAAACGGGATGGCCGATGTATCTACGGTGAAAGAATTGTTCTCCTATGTAGATGCTATGAATATCGATTTGAAGGGCTTTACAGACCATTATTATGAGGACGTGTTAAAGGGGAACAGGCAGATGGTAATGGACTTTATCCAGGAGGCAGCGAAGCATTGCCATGTGGAGCTTACCACGCTGATTATTCCAGGGGAGAATGACTCAGATGAGGAGATGGATAAGCTAAGCAGTTGGATAGCTTCAGTAAATCCAGAGATTCCTTTGCACATTTCCAGATTTTTCCCAAGATTTCATATGGTAGATAGAGGCGCTACGCCGGTGGAGACTATCTATCATTTAAAAGATATAGCGAAGCAACATTTGAAATATGTTTACACAGGAAACTGTTAAGGGAGGGGTTATACTATGGCAATTCTAGCAGCATTTATGGTTCCACATCCACCGATGATTGTGCCGGCTGTAGGCCGCGGTGGCAAAGCTCAGGTTCAGGAGACTATCGATGCCTATGAAAAGGTGGCAGATGAAATAGCGAAGCTTGAACCGGATACAATCATCATCACTAGTCCACACAGCATCATGTATTCGGACTATTTCCATATTTCTCCGGGAAAGGGAGCGAAAGGTTCATTCGCCAGATTCAACGCACCGGAGGTATCTTTCCAGGAAGAATATGACACAGAGCTTGTAGATAGAATCAACGAAATCGCCTATGACGCCAGCTTTCCAGCAGGCACGTTAGGCGAGCGTGATCCAGAGCTAGACCATGGCACCATGGTTCCTCTTTGGTTTATAAGGAAGAAATATGCCAAGGGGCAGATTGTGCGCATCGGCCTTTCAGGCTTAGGTTTGCTGGACCATTATCGATTAGGTCAGATGATACAGGAGGCTGTAGATGAGGTTAATCGCAAGGTAGTTTTCGTTGCTAGCGGTGATTTATCTCACAAGCTTCAGGACTATGGGCCTTATGGATTCGCCAAAGAGGGACCTGTCTATGACCAGAGGATTATGGACGTGGCTGGCCGTGCAGCTTTTGATGAGATGTTTGATTTTAAAGAGGATTTCTGTGAGAAAGCGGCAGAGTGTGGTCATCGTTCATTTGTCATAATGGCTGGCTCTTTGGACGGAAAGGCTGTAGATGCTCATGTATATTCTCATCAGGATGTGACAGGTGTTGGCTATGGAATTGCATCTTTTTATGTGACAGGAGAGGATGAGAATCGTCGTTTTAGAGACACTTATCTGGCAAAGCTGAATGCACATTTACAGGATTCACAGGAGCCGGCTGACGAATATGTAAAGCTGGCCAAGAAATCCCTGGAAAGCTATATTTTGCGTGGCAAGGTGCTAGATATGCCAGCTGATTTACCTAAAGAGCTGGTATCAAAGCAAGCCGGAGCATTTGTATCCATCCACAAGGCTGGTCGTCTGAGAGGCTGCATTGGAACAATCCTTCCTACCACCGAGTGCGTGGCGGCAGAGATTATTCAAAACGCCATTAGCGCTTCAACAAGAGATACTCGTTTTAATCCAATCAGTCCAGAGGAGCTGCCTGATTTGGAAATTAATGTGGATGTGCTAAGCGAGCCAGAGCCTATATTCTCACCAGATGAATTGGATGTTAAACGCTACGGTGTAATTGTAAGCAGTGGAAATCGTAGAGGCCTATTGCTTCCAGATTTGGATGGGGTAGACTCTGTAGCACAGCAAATTTCTATCGCCCGCCAAAAGGGCGGTATCGGCATGGACGAACCAGTTCAGCTTCAGCGATTTGAGGTTATAAGACACAAGTGATAAGAAAAAAGGCTTGCATTCCTAATTGCAAATAATTAAAATAACTGAATTAAGATATATTTAATTTTTTAAGTAATTAGGAAAGGACACAATAGAATGGCAATAAGAATAATCACAGATTCCGCTAGTGATATCCCACAGGATGTAGCTAAGGAATGGGGAGTGACAGTATTACCCATAAATGTAAGATTTGGGGATGAAGAGTATTTAGATGGTGTTACACTCTCCGCAGAGGATTTTTATCATAAATTAATCGAAACGGATGAAGTGCCTAAGACAAGCCAGATTTCACCTTATGTTTATGCGCAGGAGTTTGAGAAGGCTGATGAAGCTGGGGATGAGCTTATTTATTTCTGCTTATCATCTGGAGTTTCAGGATGCTATCAAAGTGCCACCCTTGCAGCAGCGGATTACTCAGACAACATACACATCGTTGACACTAAGCAATTCTGCATTTCAGAGTACATTTTGGTGCAAAGAGCAGTTATGCTTAGAGACGAAGGAAAATCTTGTGATGAAATCATTTCTATCATCCAGGAAGAAATGAAGAACGTTCATGTAATATCAGCATTTGATACTTTAGAGTATTTGAAGCTTGGTGGAAGACTTTCTTCAGCGGCAGCCTTCGCAGGAAATATGCTAATGATTAAGCCTGTAATCACAATCGAGGATGGCTTGGTTAAGGTTATCGGCAAGGCTAGAGGCTCAAAAAAGAGCCACAATATGCTGACAGAATTTGTTACTAATTCTGGTGGGATAGATTTTAGCAAGCCATTGTGCCTTGCTTATTCAGGCTTCTCCCAGGAAGTACTTACTAAATATGTAGAAGATTCAAAGGCTATTTACGAGGGCCATGAAGATCAGCTTCAGTACACAGTTGTAGGTGCTACAATTGGTACATACGCTGGCCCAGGCGCAATAGCACTTGCATATTTTTCATTATAAAACTAATCTTTTTTAATCCAGCGAATCTTTAATATTATTACTGATATTAGTGATAAGACGAAAAACGCTGACAGCATCATAACAGCCTGGCGGAGGCCCAACATGTCCCCGAGATATCCAGTGAGGGCAGTGAATACCACGCCTCCGATACCAGTGGCTGTTGTGATTAAGCCTGTGGCAGTAGCCTTGTGATTTCCAGACAAAGGCATAGCAAGATTTAAAACACATGGATAGATTGCGCCGCAAGCGAAGCCCAGTGGAATACATAGCAGAAGCACTGCCACATCACTGGAAAGCTGGGCGATGAGCACGGTTATAGAAGGAATTGCTACTATTGCACCAATTAGTATTTGGTAAGCATGTTTAGCGTTATGGCCTACTAATACTCGCGATGGAATCATAACAATCCAAAACAGACTTAAGGCATATTTTCCTAAAGCAGATTTAAATTCATTAGCAAATAGAGTATCTACAAAGAAAGCAAATCCATTTTCATATCCAACATAAATACACATAACCACACACAGCATGATTATTCCAGCTAGAATAAATGGACCAGCGGACGTAAATTCTTCCGTAGTGGTATCTGCTAATTCTCTGAATTCATTTTTAGATGAAACTATGTCTAGTAGCGCAACGGCACTAGCTATACATAGAAAGATAAATAATATTTTCCAACTAAATCCCATATTCAAATACGCAGCAACAACTAGAGGCGCTACAAATGCGCCCAATGCATACATAGATGTGAGATAGCCTATTTTTTTGTGGTAACTGATAGGATAGTAATCAGCAAGAGCTGCAATGGAAATAAACTGGAGGGCACTTGTAGTGAGTCCTAAAAAGAAGACTCCACCTACAAAGAGCACCTTCGATGTCAAAAGGCCAATCAGTAAAGCTGCTATCACTTGTATGGAAAGCAGGATTTTAATACATTTCAATTTATTAGTTCTATCTGCCCATGCGCCAAGAAGTATAGGCGCAAGCATTGTGGCAAATAGCTCTACAGAGGCAAATAACCCCTTGGTTGTTGTAGATAAATCGTATGTATTTCCTATATTTAATAAACTGGCCTGATAACCTCCAGCTTCAAATCCATTGATAAAGATTATAAAAAAGAATACCAACCATAAAAAATCATTTCGATCTTTAGTTCTCATACTCAACACATCCCCAATAAAAGCTATAAAATGATACTAGAAAAGTATATCAAGAGAATGTGTCTATTTTGGGTGGTACTATAGTGTGTTTGCTCGATCAGCAATATTTTTTTGGAAATTGATAACGTCGTGGTCGTAAGGTGTATCCATAAACTCTGATTTAATCATGAAATCAGCAGATGCCTTGTTGACAGCGATAGGAATGTCGTAAACCTGAGCGATTCGCATCAGCGCCTTTACATCAGGATCGTGTGGCTGAGCTGTGAGAGGGTCAGAGAAGAATACGATTAAATCGATTCTGCCTTCTACAACCTTTGCGCCGATTTGCTGGTCACCGCCGAGAGGGCCTGAGTTGTAGCCTCTAACAGGAAGTCCTGTTTTGTCGGAAATCATTCTGGCTGTAGTTCCTGTGCCGCATAAGAAATGATTCTTAAGAATTTCTTTGTTGTCTTCGCACCACTGAATAAGAAGTGGCTTCTTTCCATCATGTGCGATAAGAGCAATGTTTTTTTGTTTCCCAATAGTAAGTGTAATTTTATCTTCCATAAAAACCTCCAGTCATTATTTTTGCTAGTGTTATTTTAATGTTTAACTCTGGATATCACAAGTGAAAAAATCCATTTGACGTAACCTAATCGGCTTGCTATGATATGCCTTATGAAATATAAAGCAATAGCACTAGATTTAGACGGAACTCTTTTAAATAGTAAAAAAGAGGTTAGTAACAAAAATAAAGAAATAATAATGAAGGCTGCAAAGGCTGGGGTAAAGATAATACTTGCATCAGGCCGTCCAGTACCAGGCATAAAGAAGATTGCAAAGCAGCTTCACCTGGAAGAGGTAGGAGGATACATACTGGCGTATAACGGTGGTATGATTATCGATTGCAAGACAGGAGAGGTTGTCCGCAGAGAAACTATTCCTGAAAAGTACTATGCAGATATTCTTCGTTGTGCAAACAAATTCAATGTTTCCACACTTACATATGATTCAGAGGGCATTATTTCAAACGACGAGAATAATCAGTACGTGCAGCTGGAATCAAAAATCAATAACATTCCAATCAGGCAGGTATTCCACCTGGATGAGGAAGCACAGCTTGATCCACCTGTTAAGTTTTTATGCGTGGGTGATCACAAGGTTCTTAGAAATGTAGAAGCAAAGCTTAATGAAAAGTTTAATGGCACTGTTAATGTTTTCTTCTCAGAGCCATTTTTCCTAGAGATAATGCCACAAGGAATTGAAAAGGCATCATCTCTAGAAATATTGTTAGGAAGTCTTGGCATTGATCGCAAGCATCTGATTGCCTGCGGCGATGGTTTCAACGACATTCCTATGATGCGTTACGCAGGTCTTTCTGTGGCCATGGCAAATGCACAGGATGAGACCAAGGAATGGGCTGATTTTATTGCACCATCCAATGATGAAGATGGAGTAGCAGTAGCAATCGAAAAATTCATCGAGCTGAATTAATCGTTCTGCCATACCTCTTCAGCAATTTCTTTTACTAGCTTCAACTTAGCCCACTGTTCTTCTTCGGTAAGCTTGTTGCCGATTTCGCAGGAAGCAAAGCCACACTGTGGGCTCAAAGCTAGACGCTCAAGTGGAATATATTTTGCTGCTTCGTAAATACGTTTTTTGATAGATTCTTTATCTTCAAGCTGAGGACGCTTTGTTGTAATAAGTCCTAGCACTACCTTCTTATCAGAAGATACCTTTGCAAGAGGAGCAAATCCACCAGAGCGAGCATCATCGTACTCAAGGAACAATGCATCCACATTTTCTTTTGCAAATACATAGTCAGCAACTGTGTCGTATGGGCCACTTGTAAAGAAAGTAGAGTGGTAGTTGCCTCGGCAGATGTGTGATGTGATTGTCATATCTGCAGGCTTGTTTTCAAGTGCCAGATTATTAACTTCAAGAAGCTGTCGCTTCACTTCTTCAATATCAATTCCAAGGCTAGCATATCTCTGCTTTGCAGCAGTGCCTACAATAGCACCCCAAGTACAATCATCAAACTGAAGATTACGGCAACCAGCATCGTAGAATTGTTTAATAACATCCTGATAAGCAACAGCGATATCATGAATCAATTCATCATTATTAGCATAGAATTTTCTGGTAGATTCAAAGTTTACAGGAACAATCATCTGCTGAAATGTTTGAGCTGGGGCAGGGATAGTATATTTAGCAACTGTATTTTCATCCTCAAACTGCTTTAAGAATTTATAATACTCAACAAATGGATGCGCCTTTGCTTTGATTTTGCCTACAAGATAAGTGTCATCAAGTAAAGCAAGCTCCCCATCAAAATCAACTCCGCCGCCTGTATTTTCATGGGCAACTCCATCGAATCCCCACATAAAATCAAGGTGCCAGAATGATCTTCTGAACTCGCCATCGGTGATTACATGAAAACCAAGCTCCTTCTGCTTAGCAACAACCTTTGTGATTTCCTCATCAACTACCTTGTTGAATTCATCCTCACTGATTTTTCCTGCTAAGAAATCAGCTTTTGCATCCTTAAGGGCCTGTGGGCGAAGAAAGCTTCCTACAAAATCGTATCTGTATGGTGTCTTAATATTACTCATTTTCTTATTCTCCTTTTGATTACTATAAATATATTGCGCAACGTTCATTAACTTATGTTGAGGATTATAGGCCTAGTTGATTAGTAGGTAAAATATAAAAAATGATAGTTTGACCATAGATAAAATCTATTAAGAAAGTTATAATCAAAAATAAATCTATTAATAATTATGAAGTGGCAATGTATAGGAAGGTGAGAAAATGACCCTAAAACAGCTTAGATACGTAGTAGAAGTAGCAGAAATAGGAAATATTACAGAAGCGGCAAAGAGGCTTTTTATTGCTCAGCCAAGCTTAACATCTGCTATCAGGGAACTGGAAAATGAATATCACATCACCATATTCAACCGTTCCAATAAGGGAATCGAGATCACTCCAGAGGGAGATGAATTCTTAGGATACGCCAGACAGGTGCTGGAGCAAACAAATCTTATAGAAGAAAAGTACACAGGAGCTGGCCACAGCAAGCAGCGTTTTTGCGTATCAGCCCAGCACTATTCCTTTGTAGTGGAAGCATTTGTAGAGCTGCTAAAGCAGTATGGCGGTGACAAATACGAATTTCATATGAGGGAGACCCAAACCTACGATATTATCGAGGATGTGGCAAGGCTCAGAAGTGAAATAGGTATTCTGTATCTGAACAAATTCAACGAAACTGTCATAAAGAAAACCTTACGTGACAATGGCCTGGTATTTCATTCTTTATTTAAGGCGAAACCACATGTCTTCATTGGAAAGAACAGTCCACTTGCCAAGAAGAAAGCACTGACGCTAGATGATTTGAAGGCCTATCCACGTCTTTCCTACGAGCAGGGAAGCCACAACTCCTTTTACTTTTCAGAGGAAATACTTAGCACCATCGATAGTGACAAGGAAATAATTGTAAGAGATAGAGCAACGCTCTTTAATTTGCTGATTGGTCTTAACGGATATACTATTTGTAGCGGTGTTATCAGTGAAGAATTAAATGGTCCAAGCATCATCGCAAAGCCGTTGAAAGTGGACGATTACATGGAGATAGGTTATATCCTTCCTGGCAATGTGCCACAGTCTCAGTTGACAAAAAACTACATTGAAATGCTTATGAAGTATACTAAATCTTAAGAAAAATGGAGAAAGAGTCAGTCCCTATAAAATACATAGCAACTGGCTCTTTTAGAATGTTATCAATCAATAAGTATGTTAACAGATATCTTGCAAAGGTCTATGGGTTTGGCATATTATGTCGATTTGAAGACATAAATGGGTGTGCAACATTTTGAATTATCAGTGAACTATCTGTGAAAATGCAAAAATGTCAGAAATTAAATGCTATAGTAACTGATATAGTCACTATGCCAAGGAGGGGCTTTTACTATGGCAGGAGAAGCAAAGAAGAGGGGGAGTTTAAAGACAATTCTCGTTGGAGTTGTAATGGCATCTGTAATACTTTCTGCAGCTATTGTTTCGGTATTTTCTATTATCAATACCGTAAATACAAACAATACTCAGGTTGATGTTTACAGCTCGAGACTTGTTGAGGATGTTAAGCTTAAATTAAAGCATGAGACAGAAGAAGCAATGAGTATCTGCGCGGTTATGTATGGCAGATACCAGAATGGCGAAATGACACTGGCAGAGGCTGAAAAGGAGTCGGCTGATATTATTCGCGAGCTTAGATATGATGACGGTAACGGTTATTTCTGGGTTGATACATCAAAAGGTGTGAATGTAGTTCTTTTAGGCAGAGATACAGAAGGCCAGTCTAGATGGGATGCTACAGATTCATCTGGAAATAAATATATTCAGCAGATGATTGAAAATGGTATGCAAGAAGGCGGTGGCTATACCGAGCTTATGTTTGCAAAACCAAATGAGACGGAAGAACTTCCAAAGATTAACTATACAGCTTACTATGAGCCATTTGATTGGGTAATGGGTACAGGTGTATGGGTTGATGATTTGGATGTAGTTGTTGCTGAGTATCAGGCACATGCACATCAAGCTTTGATGAAGAGTATCATAGAAACTGTAGTAATTATGCTTGTCCTTGTTATTATAGGTGCTGTTGCAGCCTTCCTTGCAGGAGGCAGAATCACACAGCCTATAACTAAAGCAGCTAATCAGATGATTCGAATGTCTAATAGAGACTTTACAGAAAATGAAGCAATGGAAGAGGTTCGAAAGCTGAAGAGCCATAATAATGAAATAGGTGCAATATCTGAGGCATTGGATTTGATGCATGAAAATATTCGAGACCTCATGATTCAGATTTCAGATACCACATCTTCTGTAGCATCAGCGTCAGAAGAGCTTTCGGCGTCTGCATCACAGTCAGCAGAAGCCAGTGAGATGGTTGCAACTTCTTGTACAAATGTTGCAAACTCATGCTCAGGCCAGATTAGTGCAGTAACAGATGCTAGCTCAGAAACAGATTCATTTGTTACAAATATGCAGGAATTCAAGGAAGCAATTAATCGTTCTTCTGAAATGATTAAATCTACAAATGAAGCTGCTATCAATGGTGCGGCAGATATGACTAATGCAACAGATATGATGAATACCATCAAGGATTCAGTTGAGAACTCTGCAAGAGTAGTAGATGATCTTGGTGAGAGATTAAAGAGCATCGACGAATTTGTTGTTACAATTGCAGAAATCGCAAGCCAGACAAACCTTCTTTCACTGAACGCTTCAATCGAAGCTGCTCGTGCAGGAGAGATGGGTAAAGGATTTGCAGTTGTTGCCAGCGAGATTTCAAAGCTAGCTGACGAATCAAATCAGGCGGCCCAGAAGATTAATGAGCTTATTGCAGCTATCATGAACAATTCTAGAGAGGCTGTAGAGGCTATGAAACAGGGCGCTGAAGAGGTTATCAATGGTTCTGAGCTTGTAAACGAAGCTGGCGAAACATTCAATAATATTGTAAATATGGTTAACTCTATTTCTGAGGAATCCAATACAATGAGCGCCATCGTAGAACAGCTTTCCGGTGGAACAGATACTATCGCAAAGAATATCCATGACATAGAGCAGATGAGTATTTCAGTTGCAGATGAGACTTCAAATGTATCAGCTGCATCTCAGGAGCAGACTGCATCATCATATGAAGTTGCCCAGGCTTCTGACCGTCTTGCAGGTAATGCTCAAGAGCTTCAGGATTTCGTTGCACAATTCTCTTTATAATAGATATGTATATTTTTAGGCAGCTAGTTCACTCTAGCTGCCTTTTCTAGATTTAGTATTAATTTGTCTTTTAGTATACAAATTGTTGTAAAAAAGTGGTAAACTAAATTCAGGATAATACGCATAGAAGGGAGAAGTTTATGCAAAACGAATATAATGGAAAACCTATTTTTAGGCATCGTTATGTAAGCATGGACGAGGAATCCATTCGTGGGGAGATTGATAGACTTCAGGGGGAAATCTACGCTATGCAGCAGACCCTGGAGCTTTTTGGTCATGATAATAATGACATTAAACAGCAGGTGGCTGACAATCAGGAGCGTAATGAAAAATTACTTAAATCTTTAGAGACAAAGGTTAATGACCTAAAGGATTCTCTAGATTATGGCACACCTTTGAAAAAGCAATTGGATAGTGTTACCAAGGATTTTTCAGCAAAAATCGAGGAAGTGTACAATGCGGACAGGCTTAAAAAGCAGGAGAGAAGCATGTCCACTTTGACTAGTCTTACCGTAATAAATACTATTCTTTTGATTGTGCTGATAGGACTGATTGGATATTCAATATTATTTATTTAACTTGGAGTAAATGATTTATGAATTGGGTTGCAGTTAATATTTGTGTTATTATTGTAGGCATTTCTGCTCTTGTAGGTTTGCCTTTCTACTTTAAAAGAAAGAACGCTTTGCAGGCGGCAAGAGAAGAATTTGAATACTACCTTAAGCTGATGGTGCAAATGGACAAACAGTACGCACCACATGTGAGATTGCTTACAAATAATCTTAATACAATTAATTATTGGTTAAAGACAGGCAGGGATCCTAGCGAGAGTGAAGAGGATTCAGAAAAGGCGGAAAAAGAAAACAGATTCTTTGCAGGCTTGATGAATCCGGTAGAGGCTAAAAAATGGAAGGATGCCGTTAAAAAAGCAAAAGAGGATGACGAAGAGGACTTTGAAATGAAGTCGCTTCGTGTAGATGAATTCGAGGTTACTGGTATGGAACCTTCGGATGTAGATCAAGCTAGCATGAAGTTTTGGTACTCTACCGATTTTGGAGAGAATATTTTCTACTGCGTTACTCCAAATGCAATCACAAAGCATCTTTATAAGAATGTTTTGTTTTTTACTACAGCTAGACCAAGCAACATACCTTTAGTATATCCATACAAGTACGAGGGCGCACAGATGCTTTCTTTATACAAGCATCCTGCTCAGACAGTTTGGTTTTTACAGAACTGGAAACTTATCAGAGAGGGGCTTGAAGGGGCAGGAGCTGATACTGTAGCTCTTGACGAGAGCATCACAAACGAATTTGATTTATAAGAGGATTTTAAATGGGAACAAAGGCTGAACAAGAGAAATTCACCAAGGAATTTCTTGAGAGAAAACCTAATAGATGTTCAAAATGCAAAGGTCGTATCCGATATATCGGAGGAGGCCGATACGAATGTTTTGATTGTGGCAATCAGGAAATCGATGATTTCGGCAGAGTCAAGGAATATATCGATGAGCATGGTGCCACACCAGCTATCATCATTTCAGAACATACTGGCGTGCCAGTTGATATTATCAATGGTATGCTTCGCCAAGGGCGTTTGGAGATTCCAGAGGGAAGCCCAGTATATGTGCAGTGCGAAAGCTGTGGCTGCAGCATCCGCTACGGACGCTATTGTCCAGATTGCATTCGTTCTCGCACCAACAGCCTCAAGGGTGTTTTCTTCAACCCAGAGGTAGGAGAAAAGCCTCAGCGCGAGGTAAAGAAGGAAGATGGCCGAATGCACTTCCTAAAGTTTGATAAGTAAGTGGATGATAATTAATAAAGCTAGCATGTATTCGTAACATTCTAGCTTTATTTTTTTATAGGCACTTTAGTCTGCTAATGCGTTACCGTGCTGTGCTGACAAATGTCCGCAAATGGTGTACAATCCAACCTGTTGCGAAGATTATATTCGCTAATTATTTTTATTAAAACAGGTGTGAAATGAAGCAGATATTAAAGACAGCATTGATTGTAGTACTTGGAAATTTTATTTATGCCTTGGGAGTTGCTTTTTTTATTGAGCCATCTGGCTTAATTACTGGCGGAGGCACCGGTATAGCATTGTTCTTTCACCATATGCTTGGTTGGAAGGTCCCTCATGTGGTATTTGTAATAAACACATGTCTATTCCTTATCGGATGGAAGGTGATGGGGCGCAGGTTTGCGGCCAATTCATTACTTTCAACTTTCTGTTTTCCCGTAGAACTTCATATAGCGGAAATACTTGCAGTTTATTTTAGGCCTACTGATGATATAGTGCTTTGCACTGTGTTTGGTGGACTTTTTATAGGTGTCAGCCTGGGAATAGTTATTCGTACAGGCGCATCCACTGGAGGAATGGATATTCCACCTATAGTTCTAAACAAGTTCTTTGGAACCCCTATTTCAGGTGCTATGTGGGTATTTGATATTTGCATTTTAGTATTGCAGGCTTTATTTACAGAAAAGACTTTAGTACTTTATGGAATAATCCTTGTAATTATATATACAAACACTCTTGATAGAATGCTTATCCTTGGAAAGGCAAGAACTCAGATTAAGGTTGTCAGCAAGAAAAGTGACGATATTCGTAGAGCAATTCTTCAGGATATCGACCGCGGTGTTACTGTGATGTATGGTCGCACTGGTTACCTTGGCAAGGATACTGAAATCACTCTTTCAATTGTAACAGCAAGAGAGCTTGCCAAGACTGAGCAGCTTGTTCATGAAATAGATCCAGAAGCATTTATTATTGTAAGTCGTGTTTCAGAAGTTAAAGGACGAGGCTTTACAGAGCAAAAGAAATATTTATAATCATCTGATTATTATCAAATAATTAATTTCATATTGTTGAAAGATAACATGTGGATAACTTATCGAATTTTAAGATAAATTTTGGAGAGTTATCCACATTTTTTATGCAATAGCAAAATATTGCCTCTAAATTAAAAATAGAATGCAAGTATACTTGCAAGATTCTTTCTGAGAACTCTTTACCATGCTAAAGAGTTTTGCTACAATCAAAAAGATAAAAATGGAGATTAAGGAGAGAAAAATGCCAGTATTTGATTTTGCACAGGAAGAAAAAGACAACAGCGAGGCAGTGAAGACATACACTACTTTTCAATCTGATGAGCCTCAGGCCAGTCCAGAAAAGCCTATTATTATAATAGAAGATAAGGATGGCAAGCTGAGCCATCATGTAAATGGTGTGTTTACAAATCCTATTGCTAGGAGCAGCTTTGAAGCTGAGCTTGCAGATGGTGTTATTTCAAAGGATATATTGCGAGTGGATTCTCGTTTTGTCAGCTTGATTGGATGGCTTGGAGAGAATCACATTCCAGTTAGACTTTCTGGTGCAAACACTGAGGACGGCTATGCAGTTTACAAGATTCGCGAGACATCCACAGGAAACGGAAAACTATCATCAGAGGATGGCTTTCTACAGTTTATGATGGAACGTCTCTTTGCTTCTAATCCACCTTCAGAGGAAGAACTGGATGAGGAGGATGCAGAAGACGGAGATGATATGAAGCTTACCAGCATTCAGTCTATCACCGATTTTATTACCTGCGCTGGCAGAACATTTCCTGATAATATTCGCCTTTGGGCTAGAAGAAATCTGGCTGTAGCAAAATCTGCTGAGGTTACAATTGAGGAGAGACGTCATGCTCAAAGAGCTCTTTCAATCATGACAAGTATCCAGTGGAAGAGTGATTATTTTGAGGCCATTGATCCGGTTGAGGCAAGACGAATTCTTGATGAGGAATTGTACGGTCTTGAATCAGTGAAGCAGCGAATTATGGAGACTGTAATTCAGGTTAATCGTACTCATACCTTGCCAAGCTATGGCTTGCTTTTATGTGGCCCGGCGGGAGTTGGTAAATCTCAAATCGCATATGCGGTAGCGCGTATCCTGAAATTGCCATGGACAACTCTTGATATGAGTTCTATCAATGACCCTGAGCAGCTTACTGGTAGCTCGCGAATTTATTCTAATGCAAAGCCGGGAATCATTATGGAAGCCTTTGCAAATTCAGGCACAAGCAATCTGGTGTTTATCATTAATGAGTTGGATAAAGCAAATTCAGGCAAGGGCAACGGCAATCCAGCTGATGTGTTATTAACTCTTCTTGATAATCTGGGATTCACTGACAATTATATGGAATGTATGATTCCAACTATGGGTGTTTATCCAATCGCTACAGCAAACGTAAAGGCTGATATTTCAGCACCACTTATGTCCAGATTTGCAGTAATCGATATTCCAGATTATACAGTGGAGGAGAAGAAAGAAATCTTCCGTAGATTCTCATTGCCAAAGGTTTTAAAGCGAATTGGAATGAGCCCGGAAGAGTGTCAGGTAACAGAAGACGGACTTGATGCTGTTATGGAAAAGTTTGTAATTTCGACAGGAATCAGAAACGTAGAACAGGCCGCAGAGCACCTTGCAGCAAACGCTTTATATCAGATAGAAGTTGATGGTGTAAAATCAGTAGTATTTAATAGAGAAATGGTTGAAAAACTTTGTTAAATGGGGTTTACAAAGTCTTGTTTTTTATGTTATGTTTTTTATGTAAAATTCAAACAATATATTCAAATTAAAGAAAGGAGAACAGCTATGGATAAATCAGACAGTCATGGGCGATTATGCTGCGACGAGACATTTTTTATACATATGATTAGCTGTTCTTTTTGTTAATATCAAAAGAGCTTTGTTTTCATGTAAGTAAGGAATGTCATCGTCATCTAAATCAGACATGACATTCTTTTTTTATAGCGGAGAAAGTAACATGGAAACAAAGGATTTATTAGAGGACATCAAGTTACAAGAAATCATCGACCTGCTACGTTCTAATATCAGCGCAGAGGAGCTTATGGAGGCTCTGGACGATTATCATGAAAACGATATCGCCGAAGCGTATGAGGCACTGGAGCCAGAGGACCGTAGAAGGTTGTTCGATATCTTGGGAGCTGAACGTCTATCAGAGTTTTTCCCTTATATTGAAGATGTAGGTGAATATTTAGCAGAGATTACACCAGAGCAGGCTGCTGACGTCCTGGAAAACATGGATGCCGATGATGCGGTTGATGCTTTGGAAGATATCGAGGATGAGGAAGAGAGAGAGAAGCTCATCGCCCTCATGGATAAGGATGCATCTGCCGATGTACGACTGATTAATTCTTATGATGAGGATGAAATCGGTAGCATGATGACTACCAACTTCATTGTTATCGCAAAGAATTTCACTGTTAAGCAGGCAATGCGTTCCTTGATTTCTCAGTCAAAGGACAACGACAATATCAACACTATTTATGTTGAGGATGAGGACAAGAAATACTACGGAGCTATCGATCTTCGTGATCTTATTTTGGCCCGCGATTACACACCATTGGACGATGTCATCAGTCATAGCTATCCAAGCGTAAAAGCGGATGCCATGATTGCAGATACAATCGAAGATTTAAAGGATTACGCTGAGGATTCTATCCCAGTTCTTAATCCTAACGATGAAATCATTGGTGTTATCACATCTCAGGATATCATCGAGGCCGTAGATGATGAGATGGGTGAAGACTACGCTAAGTTGGCTGGTTTGACTGCAGAGGAAGATTTAAATGAGAGCTTGCCAGAGAGTATCAAAAAGCGTATTCCATGGTTGTTGCTTTTACTTGGCCTTGGTCTTGTAACAAGCTCAGTTATCGGTATTTTTGATAAAGTAGTTGCATCAGTTGCAATTGTTGTTGTGTTCCAGTCATTGATTCTTGATATGGCAGGAAACGTTGGAACTCAGTCACTGGCTGTTACTATTCGCGTGCTTATGGATGAGGAAATTTCAGGTCTTGAAAAGGCCAAATTTGTCCTTAAGGAAATGCGAGTTGGTGGTACAAACGGATTAATCCTTGGTGTATTGGCATTGTTCTTTATAGCCTTATATTTACATGTATTTAAAGGCTATATTTGGTTTGCCGCCTTTAGAGTATCAAGTATCGTAGGATTTTCACTTTTTATTGCTATGATAGTATCAAGCTTTATCGGAACTATAATTCCAATTTTCTTCCATAAGATTAAAGTGGATCCAGCAGTTGCTTCAGGTCCACTTATCACAACAGTTAACGATTTGGTTGCTGTTGTTACATACTACGGATTAGCTGGATTATTATTAGTTGGACATATTTAATGTCTACGGGGGTGCTTATGAAGGTATTAAATTTCGGCTCACTTAATTTAGACTATACCTATCAGGTTCCACACATTGTCAGGGAAGGCGAGACTATTTCTTCTAACGATGTGCAGATGCATTTGGGAGGAAAGGGCTTCAACCAATCTGTGGCATTAGCCAGAGCAGGAGTGCCTGTTTATCATGCAGGTTTGGTAGGAGAAGAAGGTCTGGATTTTTATGATGCATGCCAGGAATGCGGCATCAAAACAGACTATATCAAAACAGTAACCGGCAGATGCGGTCACACCATCATTCAGGTGGATGATGAGGGCCAAAACAGCATAGTTTTATTTGGCGGTGCAAATCAAAAGAACACAAAAGAATACGTGGATGAAGTTCTAAAGAACTTTGAAACAGGGGATATACTTCTTCTTCAAAATGAGGTAAATGAGCTTCCATATATAATTGAGCAGGCCTTTGCAAAGGGAATGACAATTGTTTTGAATCCATCGCCTATGAATGAAATCATAGATGAATGCGATTTGGGCAAGGTTTCTATATTTGTTTTGAACGAGACAGAAGGCCAGCAGCTGACAGGTCAGACAACACCTACCACAATAGTTGCTGCAATGGAAGCAAGCTTTGCTAATGCGAAAGTCGTTCTGACCCTTGGAAAGGGCGGTTCTATTTTCCACCACGGAGATGAGGAATTGTATCAAGCAGCTTTTGATGTGGATACAGTGGATACCACAGCGGCAGGCGATACATTTACAGGATATTTAATTGCTGGAATCCTTAAGAAACAGACTATGAGAGATGTACTTGTGAATGCTTCTAAAGCAGCTGCTCTTGCAGTTCAAAAACAGGGAGCCGCGCAGTCCATTCCATTTATGTCAGAGGTAGAATTATTCAATATGTAATGATAAAACTGGTGCTTTCGGGTACCAGTTTTTTTATTTGGGACAGTTCTAGATGTGGTGTCTATTTTCACAAAGTTTACATACTTTAGCACAAAATGTTGTAGAACTTAGTGCTTAATTGGTATAAAATTAGATTATACAAATTAATAAAGGAGCGTGACCCTATGAAGAAAAACTACGTACTAGACACAAACATCTTGATTCACTGCCCTACAGCACTTTTTGGTTTTGATGACAACAATGTTCTCATCACTACAACAACGTTGCAAGAGCTTGATTCAAAGAAAACTGCTTTTGCGGAAGTGGGCTATGGCGCCAGAGAGAGCATTCGAAACATCGAATCTGTTGAAGGCGATTATGCAAAGGGGGTTACGATGCCAAATGGCGGTACTTTTATCATCGCCAAAGAATCTGAATTTGAAAAGCTGATTCCAGCTGAGTTTTCTCTTGATAGGCCTGATAATAGAATAATCAACTGTGTACTGGGAATTGCAAAGCAATCTGAGCTTGAAACTATTCTGGTTACAAATGATATATCCATGAGAATTAATGCTACAATGTGTGGTTGCGTTGTCCAGGGCTATCACAACGAAATGATTCTTGATAATGAGAATTACACAGGTAGAAGGGATATCACTCCAGAAGATATCGAAAGTCCTTTTAATAAGGGCTTTATAGAAAATGAATTTGGAATTTGCAAGGATGGAAGCAATTCTGCTCTTTATACATTTAAGACAGATGGATGGCACCTATTAAAGGATAGAGATTTTTATACACCTTATTGTCAGCCAAGAAACGTAGGTCAGCGATTTGCATTATATGCGCTATTAGCAAGCCCAGATGTACTGCCGCTTGTTATATTAAAGGGTAGTGCAGGTACTGCTAAGACATTCCTTGCGCTGGCAGCAGGTCTTCAGGGGTATTATCATAACGGATACGATAGAATCATGATTACTAGAAGTAATACACTTTCTGACAATGATTTAGGTTTCCTCCCTGGTGATTTGGAAGAAAAAATGACTCCTTTGATTGCTCCATTTATGGATAACTTGCAGGTTCTTTTGAAGGGACAGAACGAGGAGAAAGAGCAGATTAAGATTCAAATAGAGGATATGTTTGAAACAGGTATCCTTGAGATTTGTTCATTGGCTTATATGAGAGGACGTTCACTGGTTAATTCATATATTATCGTGGACGAAGCTCAAAACTGTACAATTGGTCAGATTTTGGAAATCATCACAAGAGCTGGCAAGGGTTCAAAGGTAGTTCTTCTTGGTGACCCTGATCAGATTGATTCTCCAAAGCTTGACAGAAAGAACAACGGTCTTACATTTGCGGCAGAAAGAATGAAGGGCTCAACTTTATGTGCTCAAATCACTTTCGAAGAAAGTGAAACTGTTCGTAGTCCACTTGCTGCAGAAGGCGCAAAGAGACTGGTAGTTAAATAGTTTACTATTTCTTTTATTACAATAAATCCTCCTTTCAAGATGGGATCCCCTAAGGGTGCTTTGGGGATCCTATTTTTGTATTTCTAAAGTAAATGTAAAGAATTCTAAAATCTTTACTGTACTACTTGATATAATACAGAGAATGTGTATACTGAACTTAAACATAGTTTTAGAGTTTTAGGTATTACGGAGGAACGATTAATGAAAAAGAGAATAGCTATGCTTGCAATCTGTGCAGTTACAGTCACATCTATGTTGGCTTGTGCAAAAGATACAGATTCACAGGATACAGATACAATAGAGGTTACAGAACAGACGCAGGAGGAAGAGAATACAGAAAAAGAGTATTCTAGCGCTACAGCACCAGAAATCGCATATACATCTGTCAAGGCCGAGGGCTATGATTATTTCGAAGGCCAGGTGCAGTGCCTTGAGATTACAGATAACGATCATCCAGAGCTTAAGGCAGCTATTGATGATTATTTCTCAGGCGTAGTATCAAACTTTAATGCTGGCATTGATAGCATGAACGAAGATGCTAAACAGCAGAATGAAGAAATGGGTGACGAAGGATACGAAATGAAGTATTCTGAGAATATCACAGTAGATATACAGCGTCGTGATAATAAAGTCCTTAGCTTTATTCTTAATGATTACACATACATGGGAGGTGCTCATGGCGGTGGTACATTTACAGGCGTTAGCTTCGATGTAGGAACAGGCGAGCAAATTACTTTAGATGACCTTGGTGATGCAGATTCTATCAGAGATACATCTAAGGAATACATATTAAACGCAATAGCTACATCTTCAGAAGAGGCTAGAGCAAACCTATATGAAGATGATGTAATTGATTATAAAGAAGTAATCAATGAGCAGTTTTCAAATGGATATCAGCCCGAATTTTATTTAGATGATGTAGGAATAACATTTGTTTTCCAGCAGTATGATATTGCACCATATGCAGCTGGTATGATTTCGTTTACAGTTCCTTATTCCGAGTACGATGAAATTGCCGACAGATATACTCCCCTTGAAGGTGCGTCATATGTAATTAGTCTTTCTAATGCAGGACTTAATAGCAGCGTTGATTTTGACGATGATGGCCAGCTTGAGAATATCAGTATTGTCAACACTTGGGATGAAGAATCTGACAAGAACTACTATATTTTAAGAGTAGACGATGAAGAGCTGAAAGAGGAGTCCGGCAATGGAAGCTGGATTACAGGATATTTCATTCACAATGATGAAGGTAATTTCGTTCTTCTTGTAAATGATGGAATCAGCGTAGATTTGTATGAAGTTTCAAATGGAATCGAAGCAAAAGGACATATGGATACGACACTTTACATAGAGGAAGTCACAGATTCAGGCTTTACACTTGGTGAGCATTTCTATGACGATAACAATGTAGGTTATTGGGATAACGAAGAACAGTACGGATTTGATTTTTAATAGCTAAATAAGGAGGGGGTTATGCGAAAAAGATTATTAGCACTAGTAGTTGTAGGTATGATGTTGTTTGCTACAGCCTGCGGGGGAGCAGATTCAAGTGGTACAACTGAATTTGCAGCTACCGAATCAAAGTCATCTGGATATGATAGCTTTGGCTTAACCGACAGTGGAGATTACGAGGCCTATGAAGAGACTGGCTACTCCAACGAGAGTGATAGTGAAGTAGATGTAGATTTAGAGGAATATGATACCAGCCGCAAGCTTATATACACATCATATATTAGTCTTGAGTCAAAGACATTTGATGATGATGTGGCTGCTATCAAGGACCTTGTTACATCTAACGGAGGTTATTTCGAAAGCACTTCATCATATGGTAATGAGGAATATGGCAGCCGGAGCGCAAGTTTTACAGCCCGTATTCCATCAGACAAATACGAAGCTTTTATGAACAGTGTAGGAGAAGTTGGCTCGCTTGCATCTAAGAGCGAAAGTGTTGATGATATCACTTCAAGCTATGTGGATGTACAAGCAAGACTAAAAAGCTTAAATACAAAGTTAGAACGCTTGCAGGAGCTTGAGGAGCAGGCTGATAACCTTGAGGATTTACTGGAAATCGAAGACCGCATCAATGAGGTTCAGTATCAGATTGAAAGCTACACAGCTCAAAAGAAAGCTTATGATGATCAGATAGATTACAGCACAGTTTCTATCGATATCACTGAAGTTGCCACATATAGCGAAGTAAAAGCAGATACTGCGTGGAATCGTTTTGTTGAGGCATTTAGTAGCTCGTTTGCAGGATTTGTAGCTTTTATTCAGGCTTTCGTGATAGCTATTATCTATCTATTGCCTTATCTCATTCTTATTGCAATTATTTTATGTATTATATTCTTTGTTAGAAAAAAGAAAGGAAAGGGGTTTTCTTTCAAGAAGAAGGATAAGAAGACAGACCAAAGCTAAAATGGATACATTAATGGAAGAGGACTATCAATAGTCCTCTTTTTTTGTTATAATACAGTAGTTTGATAGGTGATATTCTGCCACTAGTGCAGATTTCTTTATATTATTAGGAGGCAACATGAGAATAGGTACAGGTTATGATGTACATAAGCTTGTGGAGGGCCGTGATTTAATCATAGGTGGTGTTAAAATCGAGCACACACTTGGTCTGTTAGGTCACTCCGATGCAGATGTACTTTTACATGCAATATCAGATGCTGTTCTTGGAGCAGCAGGGCTTAAGGATATAGGGGCACATTTTCCAGATACTGATCCTAAATACAAGGGAGCTGATTCCCAGAAGCTATTGGAGGAGGTTCGTGAGCTCGTTATGGACGAAGGCTATGTAGTTGGAAATGTGGATGCCACAGTTATTGCGCAGGCACCAAAGCTTCGACCATTCATTGATCAGATGGAAGAAAATGTAGCCAGGTGTCTTGGTATAGATGTTTCCCAGGTTAATATCAAAGCTACTACAGAGGAGCATTTAGGCTTCACAGGAAGAGAAGAAGGCATCAGCGCTCAGGCAGTCTGTTTACTCTACGAATTTTATGATGGAAGCAATGTAGTGATGGACACAGGACGTAGCTGCGAAGGATGCGCAGGATGCAAAAGAGGAGAATAGTAATGGCAGGAAAATTTACATTTTACAATACTTTAGATAGACAGGTTGAGGAGTTTAAGTCAAACGAAGAGGGGAAGGTTAGCATGTACACATGCGGCCCTACAGTTTATCATTTCGCACATATCGGAAATATCCGTACATACATCATGCAGGATGCTCTTATTAAGTCATTAGAGTACGCAGGATACGATGTTCGCCGTGTTATGAACATCACTGATGTTGGACATCTTTCATCTGATGCAGATACAGGTGAGGACAAGATGGTAGCTGGCGCAAAGCGTGAGCACAAGACAGTTATGGAGATTGCAAAGTTCTACACAGATGCTTTCTTCAAGGATTTCGATGCAGTTGGAAATAAGCGTCCAGATGTTATCGAGCCTGCAACAAACTGCATTCCAGAGTTCATCCACATGGTAGAGGTCCTTCTTGAAAAGGGCTATGCATATGTAGCTGGTGGAAATGTTTACTTTGATACTAGCAAGCTTCAGGATTATTACGTATTCTCTTCATCAGTTGAAAAGGAAGCCCTTGAGGTTGGCGTTCGTGACGACGTAGAAGAGGATGTTAATAAGAAAAACAAGACTGACTTCGTTCTTTGGTTTACAAAGTCTAAGTTCGAGGATCAGGCTCTTAAGTGGGACAGCCCATGGGGCGTTGGTTACCCAGGATGGCACATTGAGTGCTCATGCATTTCAATGAAGCACCTTGGTGAATATATTGATATCCACTGTGGTGGTGTTGATAATATCTTCCCACATCATACAAACGAAATTGCTCAGTCAGAGGCATATCTTGGTCACAAGTGGTGCAATTACTGGTTCCACAGCAATCACCTTAATGACCAGTCAGGTAAGATGTCAAAGTCAAAGGGCGCAATCCTTACAGTTTCTGTTCTTCAGGAAAAGGGATATGACCCACTTGTATACAGATTATTCTGCTTACAGTCACACTATCGCAAGCCACTTGTATTCTCTTGGGAGAATTTGGACAACACAGTTCAGGCTTACAACAAGCTTGTAAAGCGTGTTTCAGAGCTCAAGAATGATGGGGCAGTTGATGAGGCTGTTAAGGCTGAATACGAGGCTAAGTTCCTTGAGGCAGTATCAAACGACTTAAATACATCAATGGCTATCACAGTTCTTTATGATGCTCTCAAGGCAGATACAAACGATGCGACAAAGCTTGCTCTTGTAGAGAGCTTTGATAAGGTATTATCACTTGATTTGATTGGACATGCGAAGGCTTTAGCAGATGATGCAACATCTGTTGATGCAGAGCTTGAGGCATTCATCAATGATGCAATTGCTCGCCGTGCAGAAGCAAAGAAAGCAAAGGATTTTGCTACAGCAGATGCAATCAGAGCAGAGCTTTTAGAAAAAGGTGTAGAGATTAAGGATACTCGTGAGGGAGTAGTATGGCAGTTGATTTAAACAGCTATTTTAATGAACAGTTTGGCATAGAGCAAAAGGATATTCGTACATATTCGCCTCTTACCCTTGCGTACATTGGTGATGCAGTGTTTGATATCATCATTCGTTCTATCCTCGTAAATAAGGGCAATACGCCCGTTAACAAGCTTCACCAAAGGGCAAGTCAGGTAGTCAAGGCTCAGACCCAGGCTGCTATGGTTTTGGCCCTTATGGACCAGCTCACAGAAGCAGAATCTGATTGGTATCGCCGTGGCCGCAATTCCAAGCCTCACACAAAGGCAAAGAATGCATCTACAATGGACTACCTGGAGGCTACAGGCTTTGAAGCGGTGCTTGGATACCTTTATCTCACAGGAGATATGGACCGCATATGTGAGCTTGTGACACGCGGTGTGGAAGCCGTGGAATTGGACATTCTATAATTTAGTTTTATTAGAAAGAGTAAGTTTTTGCAGATAACAATCTATTAGGTTTCTGGAAGAGACGTTCTAGTCGATGGAAGAAATCTAATGATTGTGATTGTAGCAAAAACGTAGGTTTTAGATATGGAAGAAAGTAGAATTGTAGAAGGCCGTAATGCAGTATTAGAGGCCTTTAGATCTGGAAAAACTATTGATAAGTTGTTTGTTTTGGAAGGCTGCAAGGATGGCCCAATCCAGACAATACTTAGAGAAGCAAAGAAGAGCAAGGACACAGTTATCAGCTTTGTTAAGAAGGAGCGCTTGGATCAGCTTTCAGAGACTGGCAAGCATCAGGGTGTTCTTGCATATGCTGCTAGCTATGAGTACGTTGAGCTTGATGAAATCATGGAACGCGCAAAGGCTAAAGGTGAGGCACCATTCCTTATCATCCTTGATAACATTGAGGATCCACACAATCTTGGAGCAATCATTCGTACTGCAAACCAGGTTGGTGCTCATGGTGTTGTTATTCCTAAGCACAGAGCAGTTGGTCTTACTGCAACAGTTGCGAAGGCTTCAGCTGGTGCTATCAACTACACACCAGTAGCAAAGGTTACAAACATCAGCAAGACAATGGAAGAACTTAAGGAGCAGGGAATGTGGTTTGTATGCGCCGATATGGGTGGCACAACAATGTACGACCTTAATCTTACAGGTTCAATCGGTCTTGTAATTGGAAATGAAGGACATGGGGTTTCTGACTTAGTTAAAAAGAACTGTGACATGATTGCATCAATTCCTATGTTTGGTGATATCGATTCACTTAATGCATCAGTTGCTTGTGGAGTTTTAGCTTATGAAATCGTTAGACAAAGAATACAGTAATTTATCGGACGAAGAGTTAATCATAAAATATCGGGATGGCGATCAAGCCATCCTGAATTTTATATGTGAAAAGTATAAGCCTCTCGTTTTAAAGAATTCCAAAAAGTACTTTTTGGTTGGCGGAGAAAACGAGGATCTTATTCAAGAGGGAATGATAGGGCTTTTCAGCGCTATTGGCGACTATAATATTTCCTCGGATGTTACATTTTTCCATTTTGCGCAGATGTGTATTGATCGCCAAATGATTAAGGCTATCGAGGCCAGCAATCGTAAAAAGCATTCGCCATTAAACGCTTACGTTTCACTTTATGATGAGGATGGCTCGGAGAGAGAAGAGCCTGCATTTACTACCGATGATCCTGCCGAGATTGTTATCGAGGCTGAGGAGAATCTTGACCTTATAGACAGACTGAAAAAAGCCTTGTCTCCTATGGAAAAGCAAGTCTTTGAGTTATATATGCAGGATTATGACTATAGAGAAATAGCTGCAAAATTGGGAAAGGCGGAGAAGTCCGTAGATAATACACTTACTAGAATAAAGTCAAAAGCAAAAGAGTTAATAAAATAATCCAATATGTAGACATCAAGCTCTGAGGTTACTCAAGTGAAATATCTTTGAACGGAGTAACTTCAGGCTTGTAGTCGTAACATATTGGATTTATAAGATTCCTTTGGTGTAGATCTCGTATAGTTCGGGGTCTACATTTTCTTTTATGCTGTCATAAACAGGTGTGGCTGCTTCGCGAATCTGCTCACGAATATCATCGGAAAGTGGAATGATTTCTGTACCGCTTTCCTCGATAGTAGCGATTCTTGATGCAATACGGTCATCAGACTGCTGACGAGCATATTCTGTAGCGATTGTAGCAGCCTGATTGATTATTTCTTGCTGCTCAGGTGTCAGAGTGTTCATAAACTCATCGCTGGCTACAAGGGAGATTAAATGAGGCAGGTGATTGGTTTCAACAACATAATCCTGCTGCTCATATAATCTGTTTGAAACAATAACTTCATATGGGTTTTCCTGAGCATCAATTGTGCCTTGCTGTAATCCAATGTATACCTCGGAGAAAGTCATTGGAGTAGGAGAGGCTGAAAGGCACTTCCAAAATGCAAGGTGATATGAGTTTTCCATTGTTCTGATTTTCTGTCCCTTGAAGTCTGAGAGGGAATATACTGGAGAGTTTGTAGTCATGACTCTGAAGCCCTGATCAGCGTATCCAAGTAATTGATAACCGCCTTCTACATAAACTTCTGATATTTTATCCATAAATTCAGGATTATCTACCTTTTCTCGTACATCATCGATTGTGCTGAAAAGACATGGCATATCGAATATAGCAACATCAGGAAGGAATGTTACCTGAGGTGCTGTGTTTTGTACGATAAAAGGAATATCGCCATCTTTGCAGGATTCCAGCAACTCCCTATCGCCACCTAAAACGCTGTTAGGATACACCTGGATAACCATTTGGCCATCACTAAGCTCGTATACTTCTTCAGCAAATTTTTCGGCATATATCTGAGTGACTGTATCCTCTGGGCTGGATGTGCCAAGAGGCCAAGCGTAAGTCTGGGTTTCAGATACAGCTGTGGATGTTCCGCAAGATGTAAATGATAAAACAATCATTAATGATGTTGATAAAGCTAGTAGTTGTTTAAATCTCATATTGTTTCTCCTGATACGGTTTATAAAAGAACTAAGCTGATGGCTGGAATGAATGTGATAAGTAACAAAGCAACTAAGAACATTAAAATCATAGGCATTGCCTTCTTAGCAATATCCATAACAGGCACATCTGTAAGTGAGCTTGCAACGAAAAGATTTACACCAATTGGAGGTGTTACAAATCCGATTGCAAGGTTAACAACCATCATAATACCGAAGTGAATGCCATCCATGCCTACAGCCTGAACTATAGGGAGCAGGATAGGAGATAAAATGAGGATGGCAGGAGTTGTATCCATAACCATTCCAACAATAAGAAGGAACAGGTTGATTACAAGTAAAAGGATAATCTTGTTGGTAAAATTATCCAGAATATATCCGCTTACAAGCTGTGGCACCTGCATTAAAGTAAGCACTCGTGAGAATGCTGTGGATGCAGCAAGAATGAAAAGGATTGGTGCGTAAGTTTTCATTGCTTCCACAAAAATATTCCATATATCGGAAATGCGAATTGTCTTGTAAACAAATAAGCTGACAACCAATGCATAAAATACTGAGATAACGGCAGCTTCTGTAGGTGATGCTATGCCGGCATAAATACATCCAAGTACGATGATTGGGCTAAGTATTGCAAAGAAGCTGTCTTTGAAGATTTTTCCAAATCCCTTTGAATGAAGTGCGTCGATTTCAGCGTTAATCTTTTCTTTATCTTCACCACAGCATTTGCAGTGAATATAAGCGTAAAGCATTAAAAGCATACTTATAAGAATGCCAGGAATGATGCCGGCGATAAATAGATTACCTACTGATTCACCGGAGGCCATTGCGTACATAATAAAAGGAATACTTGGTGGAATGATAACACCAAGTCCACCGGCAACAGCGACAATTGCTGTAGAAAACTTTTTATCATATCCCATATTCAGTAGAAGAGGGATAGTCATGGAGCCAACGGCAGCAACTGTTGCTGGAGCTGAACCGGAAATGGCACCATAGAAAAGGCATGTGATGATTACAGCACATGGAACGCCTGCAGTTTTCTTACCAATAAAATATGAGAACACGTCAAATAACTTTTTGGAAATCTGACCGTGAGCCATAATGATTCCTGATAAAACAAACATTGGAACTGCAAGAAGAGGGAAGCTGTCGATACCGCCTACCATGGAACGGATTACATAGCTTGCACTTGCAGTAAATGAAGGATCAAACGCTCCTGGAAGTACAGCAACAATACCAAGTGAGATTGATACAGGAATGGCTATAATTAAGCAAATTACAAAAAGAATAAGTACAGTGATTGCGCTCATGCTTAATTTCCTCCTTCCTTGTTGCTGGTATTGTCATGTTCGAGTATTTCTTTATTAAAGTTTTCCTGTGAAAGGAGATTACTCATAGAATTCTTGAGATTTGCACGTCTTTCAAGCTCTGCCAAGTGAGATGGCCAATCCTTGAGCTCTTCCTGATGGATGACATTATGCCACTCTAAAAACCATCTTTCTAAGATGCGGATAGCGCAAAGTGTAAAGCACACAAGTGGAGCTGACTGTACGTAATACATAGGAATTCCGCAGGCAGGAGAAACCTGACCGCTTTCTATAGTTGCCATAAGGTACCTGTATGCAAAAGGTATTAAATATACAAAGAAAACAAATTCTACTGTAAGATTTAATACTTTAACAGATGCTTTTTTTCTTGGCTTGAGATTTCGAATGAACTGATCGATTTTTATTGAAATACATTTTTTAGTGCATAAGCTAACACTGAAAAATGCTGACCAGATAAATAGATATCTAGTGATTTCTTCTGACCATGAGAGAGAAGCGCCTAGAATGTAGCGGCAGAAAATCTGAATGCCCATAATGACACTCATTGCAATAAGAAGAACGACCATGATGAATTCTTCAAGGTATTCGTCTACAAAGAAAAAAATACGTTTGATTCCAGTCATATAATGGTACCCCTTTGGCTAGTTTGTATGATATAAGTATAAACATTATGAAATACTTTAGCAAAGTAAAGTTAAAATAATTCAGAATATTTACACTAAATTCTTAAAATTAAAGGGCAATTTGTGCTAAGCACAAACCGCCCTTATAAGACTTAATAATTACATTGAACCATGTATAAGATTAAGTATTGTAGAAAGGTCTGATGCGTTCATCTGGCCTGGTGCAGAAGCCTTTCCAACAGCACCGAATGTGAGAGCAGAGCCGAATGCTTCGCCGCAAAGACGGCTAACAAGTCCTGTGCCTGCCATAGACATTGTGATGATTGGACGATCTGCATAATTGCTTGCCATTTCTTCTGTTGCAGCAAGGAGTGTAACTACATCCTTTTTGCAAGTAGGCATAACAGCAATCTTTGGAATATCTGCGCCAAGCTCCTGCATTTTACGAAGACGAGATACGATATCGTCCTTGTCAGGAGTCTTGTCGAAGTCGTGGTTAGAAGCTACAACCTTTACGCCGTTTGCATGAGCGCTAGCAACGATATCCTTAACAATATCATCACCTGTAAAAACTTCTACATCAACTAAATCTACCATACCAGTTGCAGCTGCATTCTTATTAAGTGTAGCGTAAGCATCTTTCTCGATAGATTTTTCTCCACCTTCGTTGCTTGTTCTGAAAGTGAAGAGGAGAGGTGTGTCGCCAAGAGCAGCTCTTAAATCCTTAAGAACGTCCTCAACCTTTGAAAAATCAAACACATCATCGAACCAGTCAACACGCCATTCAACTACATCATGTGCAACGCCGTTGAATGAAGCAGCTGCTGCGAGGATGTCTTCTTTTGTTTTTCCAACGATAGGCACGCAAATCTTTGGTACACCTTCGCCAATAACAACATTTCTAACTTTTACTGTATTCATATTATTTTCCTCTGTTTTATGAATTTGCATCTACCATCTTAGTGTATCTAAGATTTACAAATAATCCAAGTAATACGCCAACAGCTGTAAGTACGATGTTCATAACCATAACGCCAGATGGTGTCATCTGTGAAGCAGCTGTAAGGATAGTGTAGTTGCAAAGTGATGAAGCAATCATTACAAGTGCTGTAACTGTACCCTTAATCTTAGGGAAGAGCATGTTACATACTGATGTAGCAATCTGAAGAAGTCCGCCGGCACCAGCCCAACCGATAACGAAAGCTGCAACCTTACATAATCCAACTGAAGGAGCTGAAAGAACTAAAATCAATGTTACAAGGCAGATAACTGGGTATGCAACGATGAAACGAACGTCCTTAATCTTACGTGTAAGAAGAGCAGTAACGATAAGAGCAAGGATTGTACCCATTGAGTAGTATGTCTGCATGATTGAAGGATCTTCCCAACCAACATTTGTCTTAGCAAAGTTCTGTGCACAGTTAAGCCATAACTGGAATGTACCTGTACATGTGAAACCGATAAGAATCATAGCAACTGACTCGATAGAGAAGTGAGTGTGCTTTAAGCTATCGATAAGACCTTCCTTCTTTTCAGCTGCAGCTGCATCTGAATCTGGAAGTGGAAGGATAAGGATAAGTACAAGTAATACGATGTAAGCAACGCCGCAAACATAGAAGAGTCTGTTGTAAGAAACAAGACCTGCTGCGTTTGTTGCAACTGTCATTCCAAGGAAGAATGGAAGTAACATCTGTGAAATAGCGATAAAGAACTTAATTCCCATTGTAGCTACACCAGGAGCATCGCTGATAATCTCAGCAACAGCTGGGTAAATACCAGTATCAAGGAATGAGTTTGCAATACCACCAACGATAGCGCAAATGTAAGCAATCTGATAACCGCCGTTAACGCCAGCGTTGAATGCCATAGCAAGACCGATGAGGTAGATAGCATATGAAGCTCCACCGATCATAACTGAAATACGACGACCTAACTTATCTGAAAGAGGGCCTGCGAATGGAAGAGCAATAAGTCTACCAAGACCAAGTGCTGCTGAAATAGCAGTGATTGACATTACCTCAACACCCCAGCTAGTAGCAAGAGCTTCCTTAATAACTGATTGTCCTAAGATTGAGCAACCAACTCCGTGAATAAAGTAATTCAAATAAAGAATTAAAGCTGCTGGAAAATATTTCTTGTTCATATTTTTCTCCTTAAATTTACTCGTACTTAATTCCAAGTACTTCTTTCATGTGTTCGATTGGCATTTCTTTGCCTGTCCAAAGCTTGAATGCTGCAGCGCCCTGGAATAACATCATTCCAAAACCGTTCATTCTCTTACATCCAACTTCCTCAGCCATCTCAAGGAACTTTGTCTTAGCTGGTGCGTAAACTGTATCAGTTACGATAAGGTCTGGACGAAGATATGAAGTATCTGGTAACCATGTCTGGCCCTCAAGTGGCTTCATACCCATACCTGTTGCGTTTGCAAGAAGGTAAGAATCAGCGATTTCTCTTCTAAGAGCATCAAGGTCTGCTAAGTCATAAAGTGTAGCCTTGCAGTTTGTTCTCTCGTTGATTTTGTTTACTGTTTCCTGAGCGTTATCCCAGAAAGCATCCTTTACGTTGAAGATAGACATTTCTTTAACGCCATCAAGTGCAGCCTGAATCTGGATAGCAGTACCAGCACCGCCGCAACCAACGATTGTCATTTTCTTTCCGATAACATCGATATCGTAGTCCTTAAGTGACTGCATGTAACCGATACCGTCTGTGATGTGACCTGTAAGAACACCGTTCTCATTTACGATTGTGTTTACAGCTCCGCAAAGCTCAGCAGCAGGAGATAACTTATCAAGATACTTACCTACTACAGTCTTGTTAGGCATAGAAACGTTTGAGCCTACAAGCTTAAGTGCTCTGATACCTTTTACAGCATCCTCGAGTGTGCTATTATCAACCTCAAATGCGAGATAAGCATAATCGAGACCAAGATATGCAAATGCTTCATTGTGCATAGCTGGTGAGCTTGAGTGTCTGATTGGATAAGCCATAAGTCCGATAAGCTCTGTGTGTCCTGTAATTCTTTCTGCCATAATTTTAATTCCTCCATAAATTCTTTAAGATTTTGCATGCCCTTTGTTAAAATCTTAACAGTCTTTATACATAATATTCTAATGTGTATTAATGAATAATTCCAATACTTCTATTGCATATTATTAATAGCTTTTAGCTATTAATTGTGGTAAAATTGATAATAAGTAATGAAAATACAACAATTATATTGTGCAAAACAGAGAGAGGAGAACTATGACTCTAAATCAAATGATGTATTTTTATGAGGCCGCTAGATTACAGCATTTCAATCAGGCTGCAGAAAAGCTTCATATATCAGAACCATCACTTAGCCGCTCAATAAATGCCCTTGAATCAGAGCTGGGAGTAGTCTTATTTGAAAGAACTGGACGAAACGTAGTTTTGACCAAAACAGGAGATATTTTTTATGAGCACGTTGATAGAATTCTAAATGAAATCAACTTGGCTGATCGAAAAATGCATCAATTGACAGGTTCAGGAGGGCATATTGATTTAGCATATGTGGCTCCACTTGCTGGTTCGTTTATTCCGAATGTTTGTAGAGCTTTCCTATTAGAAGATAAAAATAGCGAAGTAACATTCAATTTCCATCAGGATATCACTTCTAAAAATATAGAAGGTTTAAAGTCAGGTAACTACGATATTATATTTGGTTCCTTTGTGAAGGATGAGCCAAATATCAAGTTTATTCCTATATTACAACAGGAACTGGTGGTTATTATTCCTAAGGGACATCCATTGGAAGAAAACGATACCTTAGATGCATCAATTTTTGAAAAATACCCTGTTTTGGGATACACACGCAAATCAGGCTTAGGTCGTCTGACCAGGGACTTCTTTTTGCAGAATAAGGTTGAGCCTAACTTTATCTGTGAATCACCTGACGAAAATGGTATAGCAGCCCTTGTTGCAGCTGACTTTGGAATAGCCCTTGTTGCGGATGTAGATAGTATTCACAGAAATGACGTTATAATAAAGAAGCTTTCCACAGAATATAGTCTTTCACACACTGTTTATATGGCATATATGAAGGGGCGATATCAGATGCCTGCCGTAAAACGTATGATTGACTTCATATTGGTACATTCTATGCACTAATTAATTACAAAAAATGAATTGGATTTTGATATTAAAGCGGGATTATACTTTTCTTATAAAAAAGGAAAGCATGCCCGCTTTTCATCTTGACAGCTCTTATCACGTAAATTTTGTTTGTAAATAGGAGCATTCTATAATGAGAAATAAGTATCCACACATTTTTGAACCACTTACAATTCGTCGTATGACACTTAAGAATCGTATCATGATGACACCAATGGGAACTAACTACGGTGATCAGAATGGTGAGATGACATTTGTTCATATTGATTACTATGAGCAGAGAGCTAAGGGTGGTACAGGATTATTAATGGTTGAAAATGCTAGTGTCTTTTCACCACAGGGTTCTAATGGTACAACCCAGCTTCGAATTGATCATGACAATTTCATTCCACGTTTATATTACTTTACAGAGAGAATGCATAAGCATGGCGCTTGTGTAGGTATTCAGATTAACCACGCTGGTGCGTCAGCTGTTTCTGCTCGTACAGGAGAGCAGCCAGTTTCTGCATCAGATATCCCTTCAAAGGCAGGCGGAGAGATTCCACGTCCACTTGAGAAGGAAGAAATCTACAATATTGTAAAGAAGTATGGTGAGGCAGCAAAGCGTGCACAGACAGCCGGTTTTGACTGTGTTGAAATTCATGCTGGTCACTCATATCTTTTGAGCCAGTTCCTTTCACCTACTACTAACAAGCGTACAGATGAGTTTGGCGGATCACCAGAGAATCGCGCTAGATTTACAAAGCTTGTTGTAGAAGAAGTAAGAAAGCAGGTAGGACCATTTTTCCCAATTTTTGTCCGTATTAGTGCTGATGAGTTTGTTGAGGGAGGAAACACACTAGAGGACGCAATTGAGTATTTACAGTACTTCCAGGAAGAAGTAGACGTATTTGACGTTTCTGCTGGTCTTAATAGTTCTATTCAGTTCCAGATTGATGCAAACTATCTTCCAGATGGATGGCGTTCATACATGGCAAAGGCTGTTAAGGAAAAATATGGCAAGCCTTGTGTGACAATGGGAAATATTCGTGATCCTAAGGTCGCTGAGGAAATTCTTGAAAGAGGAGATGCTGATATCATCGGTATGGGCCGTGGTCTTATTGCAGATCCTAATTGGGTAAATAAGGTAGAGTTCAACCGTGAGGATGAGCTTCGTAAGTGTATTTCATGTAACGTAGGTTGTGCAGGCCACAGAATTGGTCTTAACCTTCCAATTCGTTGTACAGTAAACCCAGCTGTTAACGCTAATGACGAATACTACAAGAGAAAGGTTAACAAGCCTTGCAACGTTGTAGTTATCGGTGGTGGTACAGCAGGTCTTGAAGCTGCTTGTACAGCTGCAGAGGTTGGATGTACAACATTCCTTCTTGAGAAGAAGGCAGAGCTTGGCGGTCTTTCTGTTCAGATTTCAAAGATTCCTGACAAGAAGAGACTTGCTGATTTCCCTAAGTACATGATTAACCGTGCTAGCAAATTAAGAAATCTCTTCATATTTAAGAACAACAATACTACAGTTGATCAGATTAAGAGCTTGAACCCTGATATCATCGTAAATGCTACAGGTTCAAACCCTACATTACCACCTATCAAGGGATTATTAGACCTTGTTGATAAGGATGATTCAAATGTAGCTACAGTTATTAAGATGATTGAGCGTCTTGATACATATCCAGAGGATATGACAGGTAAGAAGGTTGCTGTTGTTGGTGGCGGTGCCGTAGGTCTTGATGTTATGGAATACTTCACAGAAAGAGGTGCTGAAGTTACTATCATCGAGATGTTACCTATTATTGGTAACGGACTTGATCCAATCACAAAGTGCGATACAGCTGCAAAGATGGCTAAGTACAATGTTCGTCAGATGACAAATACAGCACTTCAGGAAGTATGCAACGACAAGTTTATCGTTAAGAATCCAGAAGGCGAAATCGAAAACATTGACTTTGATTTAGGATTCATCTGCCTTGGTATGCGCGCTAACACACCTATCATCGATGAGTTAAATACTGCATTTGAAGACACAAATGTTGAGATTTACAATATTGGTGATTCTAAGCGTGCTCGTCGTATTATCGAAGGTACAGAAGAGGGTCGTGATATTATCAAGGTTCTTGAGAGACATGATTTTCTTTAAGATTTAACTTCCTTGTTAATTTAATCTAAAATTTATTTATCAGACAGAAGGAAAAAGTTGTTTCTTTCTGTCTGATTTTTTAGTATGATACTATTCAAAACAAGGTATCAAAGGGGAATAAGACATGGAACAGCTCAAAATGTTAAGAGAGCATCTTGCTCAGAACGACGAAATTATTCTTAATGCACTGCTTATGAGAAATGCCATTGTTGAGGAAATTATGGCATACAAAGAAGAGAATGGTTTGCAGATTTTACAGCCAGAACAGGATGAAAAAAGAGACCGCTGGTTAGACAAGAGTTTGGAAGGGAAACGTCACGGCAAGGAAGTAAAGGACATTTATAGTTCGATAGTTAAAAATGCCAAGCGTATTCAAGCTAGACATTTGTTTAATTACAATATTGTACTAATCGGATTTATGGGAGCAGGTAAAACCACAATCTCTGATTATTTGAGCACATGCTTTGCCATGGAAGTGGTAGAGATGGATCAGGTTATTTCTGATAGAGAGGGCATGTCTATTTCTGATATTTTTGAGGTATATGGAGAAGAGCACTTCAGAAATGCCGAGACAAACCTATTGAAGGAAATGCAGTCAAAGCGTAATGTTGTAATTTCATGTGGTGGTGGTACACCAATGCGTGATGTAAACGTCCAGGAGATGAAGAAGAATGGACGTGTTGTTCTTTTAACCGCAAAGCCAGAGACAATACTTGAAAGAGTAAAGGATAGCCATGATAGACCTCTTATTGAAAATAATAAGAGTGTTGAATTTATAGAAGAGTTGATGCTTAAAAGAAGAGAGAAATATGTTGCTGCAGCTGATATCATAATTGAAACTGATGGTAAGTCAGAGTTGGAAATTTGCGAGGAACTTGTTAATTCTCTTTTAAAATTAGATAACGATTAAGAAAAAGCCTGAGGCCTATCTCAATGGATAAGCTTCAGGCTTTCTGTTTTTAAATACATAATATTCATGGAAGCCACAATCATTTAATAAGTCAGGTAGCTTATCAAAATCTGCAGCAACATCCTCGGGAGTATGTGCGTCGGCACCTAGTGTAATCATTTTACCGCCCAATTCTTTGTATCTTTTGATAATAGATGGAGCAGGATTGGGAGCACCCATTCCTTTTCTGAATGCGGCAGTGTTTACCTCCAATGCCTTATCTAGCTTTATAATTTGCTGAAGGATGGCATCAATGATTTCTGCATATGGTTGATGTGTGTTGTGCTTTGTCTCTGGGTTTCGTGCATATCTAAATGCGTAATCCAAATGACCAACTGTATCAAAATTCGTAAATGCGGTAATGTTCTCAAGAATAGATTCGTAATAGCGGTTTAGCAAAGCGCTTTCTGTATCACGTTCCCAAAAGCTGTCGAAGTATGGGTCCCATTTATCCACAAGGTGAGTACTTCCAATTATGAAGTCATATGGATGAGCATTAACAGCTTCATTGCATTTATCAACAACATGTGGCTGAATGCCAACCTCTAGTCCATTCAATATGGTGAATTTATCAGTTGATTCCTGCTTTGCAAGTTTGTGCAAGGTAGAATAGTAGTTCTCTAAATCTAAATCGAAGAATCCAAACTGCTTAGGATAGTCGATATCCAGGTGGTCTGTAAAAGTAATACCTAGCAGGCCTTTTGCTTTTGCAGAGTTTATCATATCAATAGGAGACGCGTCGGAGTCTCCTGAAAAATTACAGTGCATGTGATTGTCACAAAACATTGTTGTAGCCTCCTTTGTATAAGTAACTAAATATTAATTGATGATACTGACAGGCGCAAGAAATATTGTTTGAAAATACAAATAATATAAGTACATTGAGAAAATTTTAACAATATTTCAATTTGGGGTTGAATTATAGATTGATGTTGTATAAAATAAAGTGCATACGGGGCTCTTTGAGAGCTTCAAAGAAAATTTTAAAAGAATCTTTAGGAGGATTTAAAAATGGCAGTAAGAGTAGCAATCAACGGTTTTGGCCGTATCGGACGTCTTGCATTCCGTCAGATGTTCGGAGCAGAAGGTTACGAAGTAGTAGCAATCAACGACTTAACTAGCCCAAAGATGTTAGCACATCTTTTAAAGTATGATTCATCACAGGGAAAGTATGAGCATGCAGATGAGGTTTCTTGCACAGATGATTCAATCATCGTTTGCGGTAAGGAAATCAAGATCTATGCATTCCCAGATGCAAACAATTGCCCATGGGGTGACCTTAAGGTTGACGTAGTTCTTGAGTGCTCAGGATTCTACACATCAAAGGAAAAGGCACAGGCTCACATCAATGCAGGTGCTAGAAAGGTTGTTATCTCTGCACCAGCAGGAAACGATCTTCCTACAATCGTTTACAATACAAACCATGAGACACTTAAGGCTTCTGATACAATCATTTCAGCAGCTTCATGTACAACAAACTGCTTAGCACCAATGGCTGACGCACTTAACAAGTACGCTCCAATCCAGTCTGGTATCATGGTAACAATTCACGCTTACACAGGTGATCAGATGACACTTGATGGCCCACAGAGAAAGGGTGATCTTCGTCGTTCACGTGCAGCAGCAGTTAACATCGTTCCTAACTCAACAGGTGCAGCAAAGGCTATCGGTCTTGTTATCCCAGAGCTTAACGGAAAGCTTATCGGATCTGCTCAGCGTGTTCCTACACCAACAGGTTCTACAACAATCCTTACAGCAGTTGTAAACAAGAAGGACGTTACAGTTGAGGGTATCAACGCAGCTATGAAGGCAGCAGCTAACGAGTCATTCGGTTACAACGAGGATGAAATCGTTTCTTCAGATATCGTAGGTATGAGATTTGGTTCTCTCTTCGATGCTACACAGACAATGGTTTCTAAGGTTTCTGATGATCAGTACGAGGTACAGGTTGTTTCTTGGTATGATAACGAGAACAGCTACACATCTCAGATGGTTCGTACAATCAAGTACTTCTCAGAGTTAGCTTAATTCGTTTTTACGAAATACGACTTTTAAGGGTCCGGTCCTATTGGACCGAGCCCTTTTTTATTTTATATGGAGGATAAAATTATGGCATTAAATAAGAAGACAGTAGATGACATTAATGTTAAGGGTCGTCGTGTACTTGTTCGTTGCGATTTCAACGTACCTCTTAAGGCAGGCGAAATCACAGATGATACACGTATCAAGGCAGCTCTTCCTACAATCAACAAGCTTATTGCTGATGGTGGAAAGGTTATTCTTTGCTCACATCTTGGAAAGGTAAAGAATGGTCCTAACGAGGGCGAGTCACTTGCTCCAGTTGCAAAGCGTCTTTCAGAGAAGCTTGGTAAGGAAGTAACATTCGTTTCTGATTACAACGTAACAGGAGAAGCTGCTACAAAGGCAGTTGAGGCTATGAAGGAAGGAGATGTAGTTCTTCTTCAGAATACTCGTTTCCGTGGCGAGGAAGAGACAAAGAACGGTGAGGCATTCTCTAAGGAGCTTGCTGATCTTGCAGATGATTATGTATGCGATGCTTTCGGTTCATCACACAGAGCTCACGCTTCTGTAGCTGGTGTTACAAAGTTCATCACAGCTAAGGGTGGTTCAAACGTAGTTGGATACCTTATGCAGAAGGAAATCGACTTCCTTGGCAACGCTGTTGAGAATCCTGTACGTCCATTCGTAGCAATTCTTGGTGGTGCAAAGGTAGCTGATAAGCTTAACGTTATCAACAACCTTCTTGAGAAGTGCGACACACTTATCATCGGTGGTGGTATGTCTTACACATTCCAGAAGGCTATGGGTTACGAAATCGGTAAGTCACTTTGCGACGATACAAAGCTTGATTACTGTAAGGAAATGCTCGAGAAGGCTAAGAGCATGGGTAAGGAAATTCTCCTTCCACTTGATGCTGTTACAATCGCAGGCTTCCCAGATCCAATCGACGCTCCAGTAGAGTGCGAGACATATGATACAGAGAACATGCCAGCTGACAGAGAGGGTTGCGATATTGGACCTAAGACAGTTGCTCTTTTCTCTGAGAAGGTTAAGACAGCTAAGACAGTTCTTTGGAACGGACCAATGGGTCTTTTCGAGAACCCAGCACTTGCTGTAGGTACAGAAGCAGTTGCTAAGGCACTTGCTGAGACAGATGCTACAACAATCATCGGTGGTGGTGATTCAGCTGCAGCTGTTAACCAGATGGGATTCGCTGACAAGATGAGCCACATCTCTACAGGTGGTGGAGCATCACTTGAGTTCCTTGAGGGTAAGGAGCTTCCAGGCGTTTACGCAGCAGACGATAAATAAATCGTAAAGGTAAATAAATCTTATTTATGTAGATTAAGAGAATTGAACAAGCTAGTAGACAACAAGCTCTTAGATCTTTTGCGCGAGACATTCTAGTCGAGCGAAAAGATACTAAGGCTTGTAGGCGTAACTAGCGAAGTTCTATTCTCGTAAAGGAGAGAAAAAATGGCAAGAAGAAGAATTATTGCCGGCAACTGGAAGATGAACATGACACCTTCTGAGGCTGTAAAGCTTGTTGCTGAGCTTAAGGATTTAGTAAAGAACGATGATGTAGACGTAGTATATTGCGTACCTGCAATCGACATCGTTCCTGTAGTAGAGGCTGTAAAGGGCACAAACGTAAACGTTGGTGCTGAGAACTTCTACATCGAGGATAAGGGTGCTTTCACAGGCGAAATTTCAGCTCCTATGCTTGTAGATGCTGGTGTTAAGTACGTTATCATGGGTCACTCTGAGAGACGTGACATCTTTGGTGAGAATGATATTCTTATCAACGCTAAGGTTAAGAAGGCATTTGCTGCTGGTCTTACACCAATCCTTTGCTGTGGTGAGTCACTTGCACTTCGCAAGGCTGGCACATACAAGGAGTGGATTGAGCGTCAGATTACTTGGGATCTTTCAGGCGTTACAGCTGACCAGGTAAAGAACCTTGTTATCGCTTACGAGCCAATCTGGGCTATCGGTACAGGTGAGACAGCTACAGCTGATCAGGCAGAAGAAGTTTGTGCATTCATCCGTGAGCTTATTGCTAAGCTTTATGATGGTGCTACAGCAGAGGCTGTTCGTATTCAGTACGGCGGATCTATGAATGCTTCTAACGCAGCTGAGCTTCTTAGCAAGCCAAACATTGATGGTGGTCTTATCGGCGGTGCTTCACTTAAGCCAGACTTCGGTAAAATCGTTAATGCTTAATAAAATTGGGTTTTAGGAAAGACTTTGTTGAAATTGTCAATTATAAGTAGTAAAAACTCCTAAAGTTTTACATGCGCACCAGTTTCTGGTGCGCTATTTTTGTTTTAAATAAGTTCATTTTATGATATAATTTGCGCTGATGGACGTTTTGTCCTTGGAGGAATTTATGAAACGAAAATTTCGTTTATACTTTATGTTAGGCCTTTGCTCGCTTTCACTTATTGCCTGCGGCAAGAAAGAGGAAGAGGAAGTAGAGGATACAGTAGATACTACTGAACAGGTCGCATTTGACGACGTGGAAGTTGAGGATTATACAGTTCTTTCATATAGTGAGCTTGAAGTTCTTGCATATGAGGACGACACTGACGCACAGGTTATGCTTGGTCGTATGCTAGAGTACGGCACAGAGGATGTTAAGCAGGACTTTGCTGAGGCGATTTCCTGGTATCAAATGGCATCTGATTCAGGAAATGTTGACGGTACATGTGCACTTGGTTATTTCTACTTAACAGGCACAGGTGTTGAGCAGGATTTAGAAAAAGCAGAGGAGCTTTTTGATGCTGCCATTGAGGGTGGCTCAGATAATGCTTACGTTGGCAAGGCCAGAGTTATAATGGCATCGTTACCAGAAGCATTTTTCGCTGATGAATCTGATGAGGATATGGATATCACTGACACAGAAGAATCAGAAGAAGTAGAAATATCCACAGAAGACGAAGAAAAAGCAGAAGAAGCTTACGATTACATATACAAGGCACAGATTGCCGGAGATATAGATGGTACATACTATCTAGGTTATGCATATGAGCATGGTATTGGCATTGCTCAGGATTACAAAAAGGCTTTTGATTACTATTCAAGGGTTACCAAATCAGAAAGCACAGATTTAGCAGATCAATATGCTATCAATCTTGCGAATACAGCAGTTGGTCTTCTTTACGTAGAAGGCAATGGAGTAGAAGCGGATACAGAAAAGGCTATCGAGTATTTTACAGCTGCTTCTGACAACGGCTACGCTAAGGCTAGCTATTACCTAGGCCAGATTTATGAAAATGGCTTAGATGTAGATAGAGATTATGAAAAAGCGATGGAGTATTATCTTATCGCAGCAGATGCAGACTACGCACCAGCACTTAACCAGATTGGTTACATGTATTACAATGGATTTGGTGTAGATGTAGATTTTGCATCGGCAGTTTATTACCAAAAGCTTGCAGCATTGCAGGGTTATGCAATTGCTCAGGTTAATTTAGGTTTTCTTTATGAAAACGGGTACGGGGTTGAGAGGAATTTGGAAACAGCTTTGTCGTATTATGAAATGGCGGCTGATTCGGGTTATGAAGGCGCTATGGAGGCTGTTGTCCGAGTAAAGGCACAGATTAATGAAGAAATGTAACTTTTGCATAGCGATAGTTACGGTTGTTATCTCTTTACTAACAGGATGCGGACACAAAACAATTGAGGTTGATACCGTAAATCTTGAAGCTAGCGAGCCGGAAATCATTGAAATTGCGGATTTAACGGACGCGTGGGATACGATTTTAAACAATAGTACAATTGAGTTTATAGGAGGTCATCCTATAGACGAGTCTTTTCTCGCGATGATTACATCTGAATATGGTGAGGATGTAATAGAGGAAATTGCAAGTTATGCAAATTTCCAAACACCAGAAATTTGGTATCAACTTACTGGCAAGAGTATTCATGTACTTTGGTACGAGTACTGTATGGATACAGGCTTGCAGAGTTATTCCTATGACAAAACATACGTAATAGATAAGCCAGTCTATGGAGACATAGTTCTTGATTTTACCGGCGATTTGTCATTTGCAGAAGGAATAGCTACAACAGAGTTTATGGACAGCCAAATTAATGGAATAGAAGATTGCTTTTCGGCAGATTTGTTAGAAGAAATGCGAGAAGCTGATATTCTTCTTGTTAATAATGAGTTTGCCTATACAAACAGAGGGACTCCTCTTGCTGGAAAGGCATATACATTTAAAGCAGATCCAAGTCGAGTTGCTTTGCTCGAAGAGCTTGGAGTTGACGCAGTTAGTGTGGCCAACAATCATGTCTATGACTATGATGAAATTGGATTTTTAGATACATTAAATACCCTAAATTTACAAGGCATTCCTTATGTAGGGGCAGGAGTTAATCTTGAGGAAGCCAAAAAGCCGATATACTTTATTGTCGGTGGCAGAAAGATAGCCATTGTGGCAGCTACTCAAATAGAAAGAACTCTTAATTACACAAAGGAAGCTACAGGCGTTACGCCAGGTGTTATGAAATGCTTGCACCCGGAAGCTTTTTGTGAAACTATATCAGAGGCAAAAGCAAATGCAGATTTTGTTATTGTTTTTCCTCATTGGGGTACAGAAGGCACTGCCAATTATGGCGGTGATCAGATGGCACTTGCTCGAGCATTTGTTGAGGCTGGTGCAGATGTAATAATAGGAGGGCATACACATTGCCTTCAAACAATTGAGTATATGGATGATGTGCCTATCTACTATAGCTTGGGCAACTACTGGTTCTCTACAACCAGCAACATGCCAACATCATACGATACAGGATTAGCACAGATTCGTATAAAACAAGATGGAAGCGTAGATTCATACTTTATTCCATGTAATTTTAACGCAGGAGTTACAAGCCTGCTTGGTTCAGAAGATATGGCTTACAGCAATATCATAGATGGTCTGAATTCCTTATCATCATCAGCAAAGATTGGTAAGGACGGACGTATTAGTAAAAAATAAATAGTTTTTTCTGGCGTTTGCCAGATATAAGGAGGATTTACTATGAGTAAGAAACCTGTAGTACTTATGGTTCTCGACGGATATGGTCTTAATGACAATCCAAAGGGAAATGCCATTGCAATGGCAAAGACACCTGTTATGGACAAACTTATGGCTGAATGTCCATTCGTAGCAGGTCAAGCATCTGGAATGTTTGTTGGACTTCCAGACGGACAGATGGGTAACTCAGAAGTTGGACATATGAACATCGGCGCAGGCCGCATTATTTACCAGGATTTAACACGTATTACAAAAGCTATCAATGATGGCGAGTTCTTCGAGAACAAGGTTTTACTTGAAGCTATCGACAATGCTAAAAAGACTGGCGGAGACATTCACCTTTGGGGTCTTCTTTCAGACGGTGGTGTACATAGCCACATCGAGCACCTTTACGGTATGCTTGAGATGTGCAAGAAGAACGGTCTTACAAATGTATTCGTTCACGCGTTCCTTGATGGACGTGATACTCCACCTGCTTCTGGTAAGGATTTCTTAGCAGCACTTCAGTCAAAGATGGACGAAATCGGAGTTGGTAAGATTGCATCACTTTCTGGTCGTTACTACGCAATGGACCGTGATAACAACTGGGATCGTGTTGAGAAGGCTTACAATTCACTTGTTAAGGGTGAAGGCGTTCAGGCTACTTCAGTACCTGATGCTATGCAGGCATCTTACGATGATGGTGTAACTGATGAGTTCGTTCTTCCTACAGTTATCACAGATGCTGATGGAAAGCCTCTTTCAGTTGTTAAGAATGGCGATTCGGTTGTATTCTTTAACTTCCGTCCAGACCGTGCTCGTGAAATTACTAGAGCATTCTGTGATGACAAGTTCACAGGCTTCGATAGAGAGTTCTTAAATCTCTATTATGCTTGCTTCAAGGATTACGATGAGACAATCCCTAACAAGCACATTGCTTTCGAAAAGGAGAGCATTTCAAATACATTCGGTGAGTTCTTAGCTAACAATGGTTTAAAGCAGCTTAGACTTGCTGAGACAGAAAAATACGCACACGTTACATTCTTCTTCAACGGTGGTGTTGAGGAGCCTAACAAGGACGAGGAAAGAATCCTTGTAAACTCTCCAAAGGATGTAGCTACATATGACCTTAAGCCTGAAATGTCGGCACCAGAGGTTGGAGCAAAGCTTGTAGATGCTATTAAGTCTAACAAGTACGATGTTATCGTTATCAACTTTGCTAACCCAGACATGGTTGGTCATACTGGCGTCATAGAGGCAGCTGTTGCAGCTGTAGAGCGTGTTGACTCACTTGTAGGTGAAGCCGTAGAGGCAGTTAAGGAGATGGATGGAGCATTATTCATCTGTGCTGACCACGGTAATGCAGAAAAGATGATTGATTATGAGACAGGAGAGCCACACACAGCTCACACAACAAATCCTGTTCCATTTATCTTAGTTAACTACGATAGTGACTATACACTCCGCGAGGGCGGTGCTCTTTGTGATATCGCTCCTACACTTATCGAGATCATGGGTCTTGAGCAGCCAAAGGAGATGACTGGAAAGTCACTTTTAGTTAGAAAGTAGTCATTAGCCCCCTCAGGGGGGCGACATGATTATAAATAAAATAGAATAAAAAGAGAGAGGATTTGATTATGAAACCAATTAAAGAAGGAAAAGTAAGAGAAGTATACGATAATGGCGATAGCATTATTATGGTAGCAACAGATCGTATATCTGCATTCGATGTAATTCTCAAAAACAAAATTGTCAACAAGGGTGCAGTGCTTACACAGATGTCCAAGTTCTGGTTTGAACTTACAAAAGACATTGTTCCAAATCACATGCTTTCAACTGATGTAAAAGACATGCCAGAGTTCTTCCAGAACGATGAGTACAAGGGCAAGTCAATGATGTGCAAGAAGCTTACAATGCTTCCAATCGAGTGCATCGTACGTGGTTACATCACAGGCTCTGGATGGGCCAGCTACAAAGAGAACGGTACTGTTTGTGGCATTAAACTTCCAGAAGGGTTAAAGGAATCAGATAAACTTCCTGAACCTATCTATACTCCTTCTACTAAAGCTGAAATTGGTGATCATGATGAAAATATCTCTTTCGAGCGTTCCATTGAAGTTCTTGAAAAGGAATTCCCTGGTCATGGCTTAGAATACGCAACTGCACTTCGTGATAACACAATCGCTCTTTATAAGAAGTGTGCAGATTATGCACTTACTAAGGGCATTATTATTGCTGATACAAAGTTTGAGTTCGGTCTTGATGAGGATGGTAACATTGTTTTAGCAGATGAGATGCTTACTCCAGATAGCTCACGTTTCTGGCCACTTGAGGGTTATGAAGCAGGACATGGACAGCCATCATTTGATAAGCAGTTCGTACGTGATTGGCTCAAAGCTAATCCAGATTCAGATTACCTTCTTCCACAGGATGTTATCGATAAGACAATCGACAAATATCTTGAAGCTTACAAGCTATTAACTGGCAAAGCACTTGAAGTGTAAAATACCTTATAGCGTAGATTATGTATTAGGAGATTTTATGACAGATTTGAAAGTAAAGGACATGCCATGGGACGATTTGCACGAGGAGTGCGGCGTCTTTGCCATGTACGATTTTGACGGTGGAGATGTTGCCTCCTCGATTTATTATGGCCTTTTTGCCTTACAGCACAGAGGACAGGAGAGTTGTGGTATTGCAGTATCTGACACTAATGGTCCAAAACGCAATTTTGCCCTTCACAAAGATATGGGATTAGTAAATGAAGTATTCAATCAGGAAATACTTGAGGGCATGCACGGAGATATTGGTGTAGGACATACTCGTTATTCTACAGCAGGCTCTTCTACAAGAGAGAACGCACAACCACTTGTTTTATCTTATATAAAGGGTATTCTTGGAATGGCCCACAATGGTAACCTAATCAATGCAGAGGAACTTAGAGATGAGCTTTCTATGACAGGTGCCATTTTCCAAACAACAATCGATTCAGAAACAATCGCATATCTTATTGCAAGAGAGCGTTTAAAAAGTGCAACAGTTGAGGAAGCAGTTGCGAGAGCTTGTGACAAAATCAAAGGAGCATATTCACTTGTTGTTATGTCTCCTAGAAAGCTTATTGCTGCCCGTGATCCTCAGGGATTCAGACCACTTTGCATTGGAAAACGCGATAATGCATATGTAATTGCATCAGAGACATGTGCTCTTGATACAATCGGTGCTGAATACATCAGAGATGTAGAGCCAGGAGAAATCGTAACTATTTCACCTGAGTTTGGTATCAAATCTGATAAGAGCAGATGTATCGATAAGAGCAGGCATGGTAGATGCATATTCGAATATATCTATTTTGCCAGACCAGATAGTATTATTGATGGGCAGTCTGTATATGATGCTCGTATCAGAGCTGGTCGATTCTTGGCACAGGATTCACCAGTTGAAGCTGACCTTGTAGTTGGTGTTCCAGAATCTGGAAATGCAGCTGCACAGGGATATTCATTAGAATCAGGTATTCCATACGGAACAGCATTTATCAAGAACAGCTATGTAGGACGTACTTTCATCAAGCCTAAGCAGGCAAGCAGACAGTCCTCAGTACAGGTAAAACTTAATGCTCTTAAAGAAGTAGTTAAGGGTAAACGAATTATCATGATTGATGATTCAATTGTACGAGGCACCACATCAGACCGTATTGTAAAGATGCTTCGTGATGCTGGGGCTACAGAAGTACATGTTCGTATTTCATCACCACCATTTTTGTGGCCTTGCTACTTTGGTACTGATGTGCCATGTCGCGAGCAGCTTATTGCCTACAATCATTCAGTAGATGAAATAAAGGATATCATCGGAGCGGATTCGTTAGCGTACCTCGACTTCAATCGCCTCCCTCAAATGGTAGATGGCCTTGAGATATGTCATGGTTGCTTCGATGGTACCTATCCTATGGAGCCACCAACTGAAGATATTCGTGGGGATTATGAAAAGTAACTTCCCGATTGATATTCGGATAGATTACACGATTTAAGGAGAGAATATGAGTACAGATAGATATACAAGCCCACTTTCTGAGAGATATGCAAGCAAGGAGATGCAGTACATCTTTTCACAGGATAAGAAGTTTTCAACCTGGAGAAGACTTTGGATTGCCCTTGCAGAAACTGAGATGGAGTTAGGTCTTTCACAGGATGGAAAGCCTGTCATAACTCAGGATATGATTGATGAGATGAAGCAGCACATTGAGGATATCAATTATGATGTTGCAAAGGCTCGTGAGAAAGAAGTTAGACATGATGTAATGAGTCATGTATATGCATACGGACAGCAGTGTCCAAAGGCGGCAGGTATTATTCACCTTGGCGCTACAAGCTGCTATGTTGGTGACAACACAGATATCATTATTATGAGAGATGCTTTACAGCTTATTCGTACAAAGCTTGTGAATGTTATTGCTGAGCTTGCAGCATTCGCTGACAAGTATAAGGCACAGCCTACACTTGCATTTACACATTTTCAGCCTGCACAGCCAACAACAGTTGGTAAGCGTGCAACACTTTGGCTTAATGAGTTTGTAATGGATCTTGAGGATCTTGATTATGTACTTTCTACTCTTAAGCTTCTTGGCTCAAAGGGTACAACTGGTACACAGGCTAGTTTCCTTGAGCTTTTCAACGGAGACAACGAAACAATCGACAAGATTGATCCAATGATAGCTGAGAAGATGGGATTCAAGGCATGCTACCCAGTTTCAGGTCAGACATATTCTAGAAAGGTAGATACTAGAGTTTGCAATATCCTTGCAGGTATAGCAGCATCTGCTCACAAGATGTCAAACGATATTCGTTTACTTCAGCATCTTAAGGAAGTAGAGGAGCCATTTGAGAAGAGCCAGATTGGTTCTTCAGCTATGGCTTACAAGCGCAACCCAATGCGTTCAGAGCGTATTGCATCACTTTCTCGTTATGTTATGATTGATGCACTTAACCCAGCGATTACATCAGCTACTCAGTGGTTTGAGCGTACACTTGATGATTCAGCAAACAAGCGTCTGTCAATTGCTGAGGGCTTCCTTGCAACAGATGGTGTTCTTGATCTTTGCTTGAACGTAGTAGATGGTCTAGTTGTATATGACAAGGTTATTACAAAGCGTCTTATGTCTGAGCTTCCATTCATGGCTACAGAAAACATTATGATGGATGCTGTTAAGCTTGGTGGAAATAGACAGGAGCTTCACGAGAAGATTCGTACACTTTCTATGGAGGCAGGCAAGAACGTTAAGGTAGAGGGTAAGGACAATAACCTTCTTGAACTTATTGCGGCTGACGATGAATTCCCAATGGGACTTGAGGAACTAGAGGCTACTATGGAGCCTGCAAGATACGTAGGACGTAGCCCACGTCAGGTTGAGGTTTACCTTCGTGATGTTATCAATCCTATTCTTGAGGCAAACAAAGAAGTACTTGGTGTAAAAGCTGAGATTAACGTATAAACGATATAATTATTAGAGCTCACAGAAATGTGGGCTCTTTTTTTCACTTACATTTCACATAGATGTCAGATAGACGTAATATTCATGTTCTACAGTACTATAGACTAAAAATAAAGGAGAATATGCGAAATGATAACTGTAGAACATCTATCGAAACGCTATGGTGATGTACTTGCCGTAGATGATTTGTCATTTACCATCGAAGATGGTCATATTTATGGTTTCCTTGGACCAAACGGTGCAGGTAAATCTACTACACTAAATATTATAACTGGCTGTCTCGCTGCAACCAGTGGTGATATAAAAATTGACGGACATGATATTTATGAGGAGGAGAAGGAGGCCAAAAAGCTTATCGGCTACCTTCCTGAAATTCCACCTCTTTATGTAGAACAGACTCCAAGAGAATATCTTAAATTTGTTGCAGAGGCTAAGGGTATTGTTAAGGCAGATTTGGAGTCAGAAATAGACAGAGTAATACAAGAAACCCATATCGAAGAGATGCAAAACAGACTTATAAAGCATCTTTCTAAAGGATATAGACAAAGAGTAGGTATAGCCCAGGCACTCCTTGGAAATCCTTCTGTAATCATTCTAGATGAGCCAACTGTTGGCCTTGATCCAATGCAGATTATCGAGATAAGGGACCTTATATCAGAGCTAGGAAAGAAGCATACAGTTATTCTAAGTTCGCATATTCTTTCTGAGATACAGGCAATATGTGAGAAGGTACTTATTATCTACAAGGGAAAGCTTGTTGTATTTGACGACATATCGAATCTTGGTAAGTCATTGTCATCAGAAAACGAGATTGAGATTACGACAGAAGCTACAGAAGAAAAGGTATCAGAGGTGATTAATCACATTGATGCTATCTCTAGCTTTGAGCATGTTGAGGATTTTGAAAAGTATCATTGTTACAAACTTTCTACAGCAATGGAGAATCCATACGAGGTATGTGAGCTTGTATTTAGAGCTTTTGTTGCCAATTCAGTTCCTCTTGTAAAGCTTAATCCAGTTCAGACATCACTTGAGGACATCTTTATTGAACTGACTTCTTCTGAACAGGAGAGTGAGTTAGAAGAGATGGATTCGGAATACGAAGAATATGAAGAAGAGGAGGAAGAGTAAGATGGTGGCAGTATTAAAGCACGAATTGTCATTGTATTATCACAGCCTTACAGGCTATGTTTTTGGCGCCTTCCTACTTGCCTTTACAGGAATAGGAGCCCTTATATATAACATCAATGCATCGGTAGCAAATTTTGAGTATGTATTAAGCTTTATTCAAATTGTATTTATCATCATTGTACCAATACTTACTATGAGGATAATAGCAGATGAAAAGAAGCAGAAAACTGATCAGCTTCTCTATTCATTACCTATTAGCACAACAGAAATTGTGGCAGGTAAGTTTATGGCGCTTCTTGTAGTTTTTGTAGTGCCTATGATTTTTATCTGCGCCTATCCATTAATCTTTTCTATGTATGGAGAGGTATATTTGCCAACAAGCTACGGCACTATATTTGCTTTTATATTTTTGGGACTTGCCCTTATCAGCATAGGAATGTTTATATCATCATTAACTGAGTCACAAGGAATGGCAGCAGGTATCTGCGTTGTTGTAATGCTCTTTAATTATTACTGCACAACACTTGCTGATGCGGTATCATCATCTGCTGTTGGTTCCGTATTTACGATAGTAGTAATAATGATAATCCTCGGACTAATAATCAGATATATGACAAAGTCCGATGTGATGGGATATGGTTTTTCATTTATTACATGCTTAGTTGCAATCATCCTTTTCTTTGCAAAGCCAGAGTTACTTGAGGACTTGCTTCCAAAGGTAATGAATCAAATCTCATTATTTGAAAGATTTACTATGTTTTACAATGGCGTGTTCGATTTGACTGCAATAGTTTATTACATAAGTATCATAGCCTTCTTCTTGTTCTTATGTGTGCAATCATTAGAGAAGAGGAGGTATAACGGATAATGAAGATTAAGAAACCTGATTTTAAAAAGTTTATAGATAAAAATAAACAGCAATTAAATACAAAGTCTGCCAAAATCGGTGGCTACAGTTTTGTTATTTCCGTTATAGTTCTTGCTATTGTAATTGCTATAAATGTGTTTATGTCATTACTTCCAGCCACAGTTACTCAGTTTGATATATCAGCCGCTCAGCTATATTCCCTTACATCTTCAAGTAAGGCGGTAGTTGGTAACTTGGAGGACGACGTTACTATCTACTGGATATGTCAGTCTGGCCAGGAGTCGACAGTTATAGAAAAGCTTTTGGATGTTTACGATTCCCTTTCAGATAAACTTACAGTAGAAAAGAAAGACCCAGATACTTATCCAACATTTGCGTCTAACTATACATCAGAAACTGTTACAAATAACTCTTTGATTGTAGTTTCAGGAGATAAGAGTAGATATATAAGCTATGAATCAATGTATGAAGTAGACAGTAGCTCTTACTACACAACAGGTTCTGTTTCACAGTCATTTGATGGTGAAAGCTTGATTACAACAGCAATTGATTATGTTGTATCTGATGAGCTTCCACAGGTATATGTTCTTACAGGACACGGCGAGGCAGATATGTCTACAACTATGGAATCTGCTCTTGAAAGCGGCAATATGGAGACAACAGAGTTCTCATTACTTAATGAGGATGAAATACCAGAGGATGCTGATGTAATCTTAATCAACTCTCCTTCAAGCGATTTATCTGAAGAAGAGGTAACAATCCTTGAGGAATATATTGATAATGGTGGACATATTGTAGTGCTTTCTGGTACACAGCAGGAGGGTGAGCTTACAAACTTTGAAGCTTTGTTAGCTTATGTAGGTGTATCTATGACTGACGGTATTGTCATCGATACAAACAGAGATAACTATGCATTTGATTATCCATATTTCCTTCTTCCAACAATTGAGTCTTCTGATATTACAGATGCTCTTATTGATGAGAACAGCAAAGTTATTATGCCAATTGCAGCAGGTTTAACTATCGATAATGCAGCAGGCGCATATACAGTAACATCACTTCTTGATACATCCTCTTCAGCATACTCAAAGGCTGCAGGCTACGATATCAGCACATATGAGAAAGAAGATGGAGATGTTGATGGACCATTCTCACTTGCAATTGCAGCAGAAAACAGCAACGATGGTTCACTTGTATGGATTGCTTCTGACTACTTGTTAGAGGACCAGTATAACTCTTATTCATCAGGTGCAAATGAGGACTTCTTCATGAACGCTATGTCATGGAAGATGACTGATACAGAATCACTTTCTATCAGATCAAAGTCACTTGATTACAACTATTTGACAATCAGTGCTTCAGCAGCAACACTTCTTAAGGTAATTATGATTGGTGTATTACCAGTAGGATATTTACTTTATGGAATTGATGAAGTTGTAAGACGAAGAAAGGTTAGCCTGGAATAGGGAGGATTATCAAATGAAAAGAGGAAAAACACTGCTTATTCTATGTGCCATTCTTGTTATTGCAATTGTGGCCATTGTAGTGGAAAAGGCAGTAAAGCAACATATCGACACCGTAAATACCATAGACGAAGAAGTATTTACAATTGATGAAGATGACCTGACACAGGTAGCGATAGAGTATAACGATGACAGTGTGACACTTATTCAAAATGATTCTCAGTGGCAGATTTCAGATGATACAGATTTTCCTGTAGATCAGGATTACGTAGCTGATATGCTTTCTTATTTTGAATCGGTACACGCAAGCTTTATTATCGATGACGTAGAGAATTACGCTCAGTATGGACTTGATAGTCCTGAGGCTACTATCACATTTACTACAGCAGATGGGGATAGTGTTATCACATTCGGTGATTTCTCTACAATCGATGAAAAGCGATATATCTGCGTTGATAAAAAGAGCGTATATCTGATAGATGATGATATCCTTCAATATGTATCTGCTAGTCAGGACGATTTCCTTGATAGAGATGAAATCAACGACTACTCACAGATAATATCAGTTGTTGTATCTGGTGATGGTGAAGCAAATGTTGTATATGACCCTGATGGCGATTACACATATACAGATGATTATGATTTCTATTATGTTGATGGAAAGACATATAGTCCTGTATCAGAGTCTAAGGTGACATCTTTTGTAGATAAGCTTTTATCTATGGATTTAACAGAGTATGAAACTTACAAGGCAACTGAGGATGACTTAGCAGATTACGGATTAGATAATCCAACACTTACAGTAACAATCACTGGGGAGATTCCTGCAGATGATTCTGAGGAAGATTCTGATGATGCAGCAGTAGAGTCACAGACTCAGACAATTTATTTTGCAAAGGCAGATGATGCTGATACAGCATATCTTTACTTTGATGGTTCAACTATCGTATATGCTATAACAGCTGACGATTATGATGATATAGCAGATGTTAGCTATTCAACACTTCGACCTACAGAGGTTGTTTCTGTAGATTGGACAAATGTAGCACAGCTTTCAGTAGATATTGATGATGAAACTTATATTGTAAATGTTGAGTATGATGAGGACGACGGAAACACATATACAGTTGATGATGAGACAGTAGATTTTGTTACCGCAACATCACTTATCGACAGTTTATCTTTGACAGAAGTTGGAGATGATTACAGCAAGGGAACAGAAGAGCTGGCATTTGCTATCACTCTTAACGATGAGGATGCTACTGTGGTCAATGTTGTTCTTTATCAGTATGATGGCGACTCATGTGTGGTTGCTGTTGATGGCAAGACTGTTGGTCTTTGCAGCAGAACATCAATGTCTTCACTTCGTGAGGAAATCACAAGCTCTATTTTAAATAAGGGCAAGGAAGTGGAAGAGACAGAAGAGGATTCTACAACAGATGATGAATTAACAACAGATTATAATTATTAAAATTATGTAAAGAAAATGGTTTTCAGATGATTCTGGAAACCATTTTTTGTATACTGAATTAAAAGTAAGATTTACATAAGGAGGAAGTATATGCTGAAAAAGTTCTGGTCATCACTGGATAAGAAGTATGCAAAGGTATGCTTATATGCAAGTGTAACTGTTATAGTAACACTGATTGTGGTATGCCTTTTGTACTGGACTACAGGCTTTTGGTCTAGATTATGGACCATATTTACGGCAGTGTTAAAGCCTTTGGTTGTGGGTGGAATAATAAGCTTTCTGCTTTCACCAATTGTGGATAGAATCGAAGGATTATTTAGCAGAAGAAAAAGCCACAAGTGGGATAGACCGCTGGCTATTCTACTAAGCTTTATCATTGTACTTGCTGTTATTGCGTGTATTTTAATCATACTTATTCTGACCATTTACAAGAACATTTCAGCTATTAACTTTGAATCTCTCTTATCAATAGCAGATTTAGTTCAGAGTGATGTACAAAGCTTGATATCAACCATAGAGGAGCAGCTTAAAAATATAGGCATTTCTATGAATCAGCTTGGTGGATATGTGACAGGCTTTTTGAGTGGCGTGAAGAATGTAATTACAACCTTGTTCTTTGGTTGCATTTTTTCTGTTTATTTCATGATTGATGGAGCAAGAATCAATAGATATTGGAAGAGAGCATTTAGAATTATCACAAGCAAAAAAGAAGAAGAGCGATTTGAAAGATTTTGGAGTGATGCAGATAGAATCTTTTCAGGATATCTTAGAGGCCAATTTATAGATGCATTGTTGGTTTCAGTAATCACTGGAGTTGTATTTTTAATCCTTGGTATTCCTGATGCATTATTAATAGCGTTACTGGTGGGCATTGGAAATCTTATTCCTTATGTGGGACCAATTGTGGGGTATGCATCTCTTTTATTGATATGCGTGCCACAACAGGCATTTACAGAGCTAATTTCGGGAATAATAGCACTTGTTGTAATTATGATTATAGATGGCAATGTGATTAATCCTCGCCTGCTTAGCTCCAATATTAAAATCCATCCGCTGCTTGTGGTTGCCGCATTAATAGGTGGAAGTGCTTTGGGAGGATTTGTTGGAATGCTTGTTGCAGTACCAGTTGCAGCACTTTTAAAACTAGAATTTGACCGGTTTTTAGCTGACAAAGAAAAAGACTCCATTTAAGTAGAAATTTATAAAAACTTTATTGCATTAAAGTGCTGAATGCAGTAAAATCTTTTCTAGATTGTGTCGGGTGGCAAGAGTCGGCATTTTCTGAACGACATATTCTGAAAGGAGATTTTGTAATGAATTTTAAGAGTAGTTATTTACAGCGTGTCTATGACGGACTTGAGTCTAGAAACGCAGAGCAGAAGGAATTCCTTCAGGCAGTTAGCGAGGTTTTAGAGTCTTTAGAGCCAGTTGTAGCTGCAAATCCAAAGCTTGAGGAGCTTGGCGTTATTGAGCGTATCGTTGAGCCAGAGCGTATTATCCAGTTCAGAGTATCTTGGGTTGATGATCAGGGCAAGGTTCAGGTAAACCGTGGATACAGAGTTCAGTTTAATTCAGCCATCGGACCATACAAGGGAGGTCTTAGACTTCACCCTTCAGTAAACTTATCAGTTATTAAGTTCTTAGGCTTCGAGCAGATTTTTAAGAACTCACTTACAACACTTCCAATCGGTGGTGGTAAAGGTGGTTCTGACTTCGATCCTAAGGGCAAGTCAGATATGGAAATCATGAGATTCTGTCAGTCATTCATGACAGAGCTTGCAAAGCACATCGGTGCTGATACAGACGTTCCAGCTGGTGATATCGGTGTAGGTGCTCGTGAAATCGGTTATATGTATGGTCAGTACAAGAGACTTCGTAACGAGTTCACAGGCGTTCTTACAGGTAAGGGCCTTTCTTACGGCGGTTCACTTGCTCGTACTCAGGCAACAGGTTACGGCGTATGCTACTTCACACAGGAGATGCTTAAGTCTACAAAGGGCGAGTCATTCGAGGGCAAGACAGTAGCTGTTTCAGGTGCTGGTAACGTTGCTATCTACGCTATCGAAAAGGCATATCAGCTTGGCGCTAAGCCAGTTACATGTTCAGATTCTACAGGTTGGATTTATGATCCAGAGGGAATCGACCTTGACCTTCTTAAGGAAATCAAGGAAGTTAAGAGAGCACGTCTTTCTGAGTACGCTGCAGCTAGACCATCAGCTGAGTACCATGAGAAGAAGAACGGCGAGCACGGTGTATGGCAGTACAAGGTAGACATCGCTCTTCCATGTGCTACACAGAACGAGCTTAACGAAGAAGACGCAAAGATGCTTATCGCTAACGGCGTTACAGCAGTAGCAGAGGGTGCTAACATGCCTTCAACTCCAGAAGCTGTTGCAGCATTCCAGGCAGCTGGCGTTCTCTTTGGACCAGCTAAGGCTGCAAACGCAGGTGGTGTTGCTACATCTGCTCTTGAGATGTCACAGAACTCTGAGAGACTTCACTGGACATTCGAAGAAGTTGATTCTAAGCTTAAGGGAATCATGGAAGGAATCTTCCACGCATGTGATGATGCTTCTAAGAAGTACGGTATGGAAGGCAACTTCGTTGCTGGCGCAAACATCGCAGGCTTCGAAAAGGTTGCAGATGCTATGATGGCACAGGGTATTGCATACTAAAATATAACTTAAATCAAAACTTGATTTTGATTTAAGTTATACTGGAGCAGCTTTTGCCGAAGGCAAATTATCAATAGCTGCGACTGTCCTTGTTCTTATAAAGCCTCAAGTAGATATCTTATTTGATATCTACTTGAGGTTTTTGTTTTTTGAGATAATACATCTTATTGATTGGCATTGGAGAGTGGTGGTTTATCACAAGAAGGTTAATATAGCCTATAACTACGTTGGCTTGTGATAAAAAATAGAGAAAATTAGAGAGTATTTATCACAATAAGTTCAGGAAAGCCTATAACTACGTTGACTTGTGATAAAAAATAGAGAAAATCAGGACAAATTTATCACAAGAAGGCTTGTAAAGCCTATAACTACGTTGACATGTGATAAATAATAGAGATAATCTGAAGAATTTTATCACAGGTAGTATCGCAAAGCTTGTACTTGCGTTGGCTTGTGATAAAACATCTATCAAACATAATAATAGTAGTGAGCTTTGAAGTATGAAGTGTCAGATAATGGACAGAATAGATTGTTTAACCATTGATATCGAACTTACAACAATATAAAATCTTTTTGTTTTTGTACATCTATTATTTTCTATACATCTAATCGTATGTATATGTCTTTTTCGTATTTTTCAATCGATTTTATTTTTCCTATGAGTAACAAAATAGATATTGGATGAAGTATTATTTGTTTCCTAAAAAATAAGTTTTATGGAGGAATAGTTATAGAAACATTTTACAAAGTACAATTAAATTCAATTGATAAAGAACTAAGAGAAATTGATAAATATTTAAAGCAAATGCCAGAAGGAGAACTTAAGGCATATAATAATAATGGTTCAAGCAGGTGGTTTTGCATTAATGGCGATAAGAGAGTTTATTTATCTAGGTCCAATAAAGATATAGCAAAGAAGCTTGCTATGAAAAAGTATTATTTATTAAAAAAACAATTACTATTAGAAAAGAAATATAAAATAGAAAGTCAAAGTGCATTTCCATGCAATGCACAGAAGAAATTTGAAGATTTTCTAAGGAACAAGAACTATTGTGATTTACTAGGAGAGTTGAGTGTTAATAGGGAGGGAGATTGGGAAAATCAGAAATATAAAACTAATCCATATTATCCAGAACAGTGCAATGTTTCGTGTTTGTCAGGACATATGGTACGTTCTAAATCTGAAGCTTTTATAGATATGGCTTTAGTTCAGCGTGGGATTCCTTTTAGGTACGAATGCGAGTTGGTGTTGGGAGGCCAGGCTTATTATCCAGATTTTACCTTGAGGATTCCAGATACTGGAAAGATAATATATTGGGAGCATTTTGGAAGAATGGATGATGCTGATTATGCCAGAAATGCATTTAACAAAATGAAAGTATTTTATGATTATGGTCTGATACCAGGGCACAATGTGATTTATACTTTTGAAACCAAGAATAATCCTTTTACATATGCGGATGCAGAGGCGGAATTGAAAATAATAAAGTTCTAGTAAAAAATCCCAGCAAATTAAATTGCTGGGATTACATTTTTAATCTACTTTACGATCTTCGATTGGAATGTATTTTTTGTGTGGGCATACTGTCATGTATGCAGGACGCATGATTTTGCCCTTGTGGCAAACTTCTTCCATGCGGTGAGCACTCCAACCAGCGATACGAGCGATGGCGAAAATAGGAGTGAAGAGCTCTCCTGGAATGCCAAGCATCTGATAAACGAAGCCTGAGTAGAAATCCACGTTTGGTGAAACACCTTTGTAAATCTTGCGCTCCTCGGCGATTATCTTTGGAGCAAGACGAGCGACTGTTTCGTAGAGGTTGTATTCCTTTTCCATGCCTTTTTCAACGGCAAGCTTTTCTACGAAAGAGTGGAAGGTGATGGCACGAGGATCAGATACTGAGTAAATAGCATGACCCATACCATAGATAAGACCTGCGTTATCAAATGCTTCACCGTGAAGTAAGGCACGCAAGTATGTGCTAACTTCTTCTTCGTCTTCCCAATTATTAAGATGAGCTTTCATATCTTCAAACATTCGGACAACTTTGATGTTGGCACCACCGTGCTTTGGCCCCTTAAGAGAACCTAAAGCAGCTGCAATAGCAGCGTATGTATCTGTACCAGATGATGACACCAAGTGAGTGGTGAATGTAGAGTTGTTACCACCACCGTGCTCCATATGAAGAATAAGAGCAACATCAAGAAGCTTTGCCTCAAGTGGAGTGAACTTGCTATCAGGTCTCAGACAATGAAGAATATTCTCTGCAGTAGAGTATTCTGGCTTTGGCTGATGAATGATTAATGATGCGTCATTGTAGTAATAGTCGTAGGCAGCATAGCTGTATACTGATAACAATGGGAAGCTGGCAATCAACTGCAAACATTGTCTAAGAACGTTTGGCTCAGATGTATCGTCTGCCTTCTCATCATTTGAATATAAAGCAAGTACTGATCTTGCAAGTGAGTTCATCATATCTTTAGATGGGCTCTTCATAATCATATCTCTAACGAAGTTTGGTGGAAGAGAGCGATAGCTTGCAAGAAGAGCTTTGAATTCTTCTAATTGTTCTTTGGTTGGGAGAGTGCCAAACAATAATAAATATGTACACTCTTCGAATCCGAAGTGCTGTTCTAATGGAAGATTTTTAACTAAATCTTGAACATTGTAGCCTCTATAAAAAAGCTGACCATCACAAGGAACTTCTTTTCCGTCTACAAATTTCTTTGAGTTAACCTCAGATATTTCTGTAATACCTACAAGCACACCTTTACCATTAAGATCACGAAGACCTCTTTTGACATCGTAGGTCGTATATAAATCAGGATCTATATATGAGGATTTTTTCGAAAGCTCCGCAAGCTTTTCAAGCTCTGGAGTAATCTCGCTGAAATTATCAATTGCCATAAACATTTTCCTCCTTGTTTTTATCGGGTTCAGTTTCACACTTTAGTTTACTAAACTGTCTTTTATAACTCAAGGTTTATTGTGACATTTTTTTTAACAAGATTTCAAGAAAATATGGGCATATTTAAGAAAAAATTAATACATGGCAATCTGCTAAAAATTATCTCAGAAAATTGTATAGATTTGAAAACAATTTTTGCTCAAAAAGATTGACTTTATTTTAACGAAAATTTAAAATGATAATCAGCGAAAATTAGTTTTTATCCCAATAAAGGGAGGCTAATTAAATAAATTAGAAAAGTGAGGTAAGACAGATGGCTAATGTTGATTTGACAAAGTATGGTATCACAGGGGCAACAGAAGTTGTTTATAACCCTTCATACGAGCAGTTGTTTGAAGACGAGACAAAATCAGATCTTACAGGCTATGAAGTAGGTAAGGTTACAGAGCTTGGCGCTGTAAATGTTATGACAGGTATTTATACAGGTCGTTCACCTAAAGACAAATTTATCGTAATGGATGAGACATCAAAGGATACAGTATGGTGGACAACTCCAGAATATCCTAACGACAACCACCCAGCTTCAGAGGAAGCATGGAAGGCATGTAAGGAACTTGCAGTTAAGGAACTTTCTAACAAGAAACTCTACGTTGTAGATGGTTTCTGCGGAGCTAACAAGGACACACGTCTTTCAGTTAGATTTATTATGGAAGTTGCTTGGCAGGCACACTTTGTAAAGAACATGTTCATCCGTCCTACAGAGGAAGAGCTTGCAAACTTTGAGCCAGATTTCATCGTTTACAATGCATCAAAGGCTAAGGTTGAGAACTTCAAGGAGCTTGGACTTAACTCTGAGACAGCAGTTCTTTTCAACGTAACAAGCAAAGAGCAGGTTATTCTTAATACATGGTATGGTGGAGAGATGAAGAAGGGTCTCTTCTCTATGCAGAACTACTTCCTTCCACTTAAGGGCATGGCTTCAATGCACTGCTCAGCTAACACAGATATGGATGGAAAGCACACAGCTATTTTCTTTGGTCTTTCTGGTACAGGTAAGACTACACTTTCTACAGATCCAAAGCGTCTCCTTATTGGTGATGATGAGCACGGTTGGGATGACAACGGTGTATTCAACCTTGAGGGTGGATGCTATGCAAAGGTTATCGGACTTGACAAAGAGTCTGAGCCAGATATCTACAACGCAATCAAGAGAAATGCTCTTCTTGAGAACGTTACAGTTGCTGATGATGGCAAGATTGATTTTGATGACAAGAGCGTTACAGAAAACACTCGTGTATCTTACCCAATCGAGTTCATCGACAAGATTGCACAGAAGGTAAACAAGGTTTCTTCTGGTCCAGATGCTGACAATGTTATCTTCCTTTCAGCAGATGCATTCGGAGTACTTCCTCCAGTATCTATTCTTACACCAGAGCAGACTAAGTATTACTTCCTTTCAGGATTTACAGCTAAGCTTGCTGGTACAGAGCGTGGTATCACAGAGCCAACACCTACATTCTCAGCTTGCTTCGGACAGGCATTCCTTGAGTTACATCCTACAAAGTACGCTGAGGAGCTTGTTAAGAAGATGGAGAAGTCTGGTGCAAAGGCTTACCTTGTTAATACAGGTTGGAACGGAACAGGCAAGAGAATCTCTATCAAAGATACAAGAGGTATCATCGATGCAATCCTTTCTGGCGATGTTCTTAAGGCACCTACAAAGAAGATTCCATTCTTCGATTTCGAGGTACCAACAGAGCTTCCAGGAGTTGATCCAGCAATCCTTGATCCTAGAGATACATATGCAAATGCTTCTGAGTGGGAAGAGAAGGCTAAGGACTTAGCTGCACGTTTCCAGAAGAACTTCAAGAAGTATGAGACAAACGAAGCTGGTAAGGCACTTGTTTCTGCAGGTCCACAGTTATAGAATATAATGTATATTTAACAAACAAAGGTCCAGAGTTAAAAAACACTCTGGACCTGTTTTTGTGAAAAATCAGTTCTTTATTTTATCACAAATCTGTTGTAATATAATTGCAGGTAGTAAATATACCGACTTTATTTCTAACCTGGGATGTACGATTTAACTTATCCTTTTTGAACCTACATTTACTTTAAACGGAATGCCTATATTTCTAATTGGCTGTCAGGCCTTCATTGCGCAGAGGAAGACAAAAGATTAGTTGCGGCGATCCACCTAGCTAGAGCTAGGAGTCAATTGATAGGCCCGGCACTCTGGGTTAGATTCTTTAGAATTAAGAGCACCTTGTGTATCACAAGGTGTTTTTTTATTTAGTAATTTGCAATAAAAAATCTAACCTCTTTAAAATGCCGCACGGTTTTGATAGAATCTGTGATTAGAGGAGATTATTATGTGGACATTTTTAGGTTATGGAAAAACATATTTAGATAAATGCGGAAGGGATAATATCGGTGCTTATGCGGCGCAGACGGCGTATTTTATGATTATGTCGGCTATTCCTTTTATGATGCTTTTGGTATGGATTGCAGGTTATGTGCCTTCGATAAATGAGTACATGAATGAGCTTATTTTTGATGTGCTTCCAGAAACATTTCTGCCATATATGGAAAGGGTTATCAGGCTTGTTACACAGGCGTCAGTTGGTGCTATTTCTATTTCTGCTGTCATGGCAATCTGGTCATCAGGAAAAGCCTTTCAGAATCTTATGGTAGGCCTTAATCAGGTGAACAAAATAGAAGAGACTAGAAATTGGTTCGGAAGAAGATTAAGAGCAATTTTTTATACTCTTGTTTTGTTGTTTGTTATTGTTGTAATTATGCTTATGCTTGTATTTACACAAAAGCTTCAGTACTATGCTAAAAACTATTATGGTTTCCTTGCATATGTAGTTGGTATTCGTCCGTTATTCAGAGGGATATTTGTATTTATCTTTTTGGTTATCGTATTTACGTTTTTATTTACTGTGTTACCAAATAAAAACCTTACTTTTTTTAGTCAGCTGCCAGGAGGTATTATTTGTGCCGCTAGTTGGTATGTATTCAGTATGTTGCTTGCTATATGGGTTAAGATATTCAATAACTTTTCAATGTATGGCGCCTTTGCAACTATGATGATGTTTATGTTCTGGCTGTATTTTTGTATGTATTTCATGCTGATGGCGGCGGAAGCAAATGTATTTTTTAAAGAAGCATTTGGAATGGCGTGGGATAATTTTAAAAGAAAAATAAAAGAAGGATCTTTATAAAAGAAGGACAGTGATTAATCACTGTCCCTTTCTTTTTATTCGTCCATTTGGAATTGATTTACAATGTTTGTTAAAGCGTCGATAGCCTGCTTTGTGTCGCCGACCTTGTCGTTTACATCCACTGTACCATTTACAATGTTTGTTGTTTTCTCTGCAATGTCGTATACGCCGTTTGCAGATTCGTTTACTGTTGCGTTGATGTGTTCGATTGTTTCTGATATGTGAGCAATAGAACCTGTAAGCTGTTCAACACCCTCACTGATTGAGCTCATGCTAGAGTGGAATACTTCTGCGTCAGCGTAGTACTGTTCGGATACCTTGCTGAATCCTTCGTAATCAACCAATACGTTTTCCTCAAGGAAAGTAGTGGTTTCTTCGAGGCAGTTTGACATGTCTGCTACAGCATTATTTACTGCGGATACAATGTTATCGATGTTTGACACAGCATCGCTGGTTTGATTTGCAAGATTTCCAATTTCTGTAGCTACAACAGAGAAACCACGTCCTGCATCACCGGCACGGGCAGCTTCAATGGAAGCGTTAAGTGCTAGAAGAGAAGTCTGAGACGAAATCTGCATGATTGTGCTTGTAAGCTCATTTATCTTTTCTACAGCCTTTGCATTTTCCATAGCTGTGTTAGTTTGCTGTCTAACATTGTTGTAAGTTTCTTTTGTCTTGTTTGAAGCTTGAATTGTGGAAGCTTGTAACTGCTGGGCTCTAGACATAATATCCTGAGAAAGGTTAGCGCCGTACTGAGCCATAGAATCAATGCTTGCAGCTTCATCTTTAATAGTAATTACATTCTGATTAATTTCATCTGTAGCAGCAGAAGTTTCTTCCATAGATGCTGCGATTTCCTGTGTAGTAGCAGAGTTGTCGGAGCACATTGTGTTAACATTATTGGCTGTTGATGTGAGTCCGTCTACATTATCGTTGATACGACTTTCTGTATCAGTGATGTTTACAACCATATCTCTAAGGGAATTGCGCATAAGGCTAACTGAACGAGTGATTTCACCTATTTCGTCCTTTCGTTTCATAAGCGCATCGGCATTACATGTCTTTCTGAAATCAAGATGGGCTGTATGGTCGATAATGTCAGTAATAGTTGCAAGTGGGCTAAGCATTGTTCTGATAAGGATAAAGAACAATACTGCAGACGCGATAATTACAATAATAAGTAGTAATGACATAGCAGAAATAAGCTTGTTAACTGGAGCCATAATTAAATCATAGTCACCAGTTACAACAACAATATTTCCTGCGGCAGTAAAAGCGTAGCCTGCATAATGCTTAGTTCCTTCATAATTATATTTGAGAGAACCACTTCCAATTTCTTCTGGTGTCTCACCGGCCTGAATTCGCGCTACTAAATCATCGATTGCTGTATTATCTACTGGATTACCAATCTTATCTAAGGTTGGGTGGTATAGCATTAAGCCTTCATTGGATACATAGTAAGCATAAGAACCGTCAACACCGGTGATGTTGACTGTGCCTAATGCCACATCAAGAGTATCGAACATAGATTGCTTCTTTTCAGTAGGGTAAGATTTTAGCTGAGAAATAAGATATTTTTCAACTACGATACCATTTAAATCGCTATAACCTTCAATAGTAGTGTTGTGAGCTGTAGTTTCCATTGTAGTGTTAATTGCAATGGCTGCCACCTCTGCAAGGTTTTGTGTGTAGTTATCGTAGGTATTTGTTAGAGTAGACCTTGAGTTGTTAAGAGTGAGGATTCCAATCACGCTCAAAATAACCGTAAGAGCAGTGATAATAGTTAGAACCATTTTAAAAACCATTGAATGAACAAAGGAAAACCTTTTTGTTGACTTTTTCATTTTATATTCCTCCTAAAAACAGTAAACAATTCGGAATTATAGCACAAAACAAAATAGAAATAAATTATATTGTGCAAAACATAACGCTTTTTGTAATAGAATTTTTTTATAATAGATTTTTGCTTATAAGGTATATTTATGCTATTATCTATTGGAAAAATAAGATTTAGTTTTAAGGATTTATCATGAAAGTAAAGGATTTTGATTACGATCTTCCTGAGGAGCTTATCGCTCAGGATCCACTTGAAAAAAGAAGTAATTCAAGGCTTATGGTCTTGGATAAAAATACTGGAGAAACATTTCATCGTCATTTCTATGACATCAAAGATTATTTAAAGCCAGGTGATTGCCTGGTTATCAATAACACAAAAGTTATCCCAGCAAGATTATATGGTGCCAGAGTTGGTTCTGGCGGAAAAGTTGAGATTCTCCTTTTGAAGCGCATTAGCGACAATCAGTGGGAGTGTCTTGTAAAGCCAGGCAAAAAGGCTCGTCCAGGAATGGAAATTTCATTTGGCGATGGCCTTTTAATGGGTAAGATTATCGATATCGTTGATGAGGGTAATCGTATTATTGAGTTTTCATATGAGGGAATATTTGAGGAGATTCTCGACAAATTAGGAGAGATGCCACTTCCACCATACATCACTCACAAGCTTCAGGATAGAGACAGATATCAGACTGTCTATGCTAAGTACGATGGCTCGGCAGCTGCTCCTACAGCAGGCCTTCATTTTACACCAGAGCTTCTTGATGAAGTGAGAGCTATGGGGGTTAAGATTGCTGAGGTTACTCTTCATGTAGGTCTCGGTACATTCCGTCCTGTAAAAGAGGAGGAAGTTCTTGAGCATCATATGCACTCTGAGTACTATGAGCTCAATCAGGAAGCCTGCGATATTATTAATGAAACAAAGGCTAACGGAGGCAGAATTATTTCTGTTGGAACAACAAGTACACGTACCCTTGAGTCTGCAGCTGAGGCAGGAAAGCCTCTTACACCAAAGAGCGGTTGGACTCAGATTTTCATTTATCCTGGATACGAGTTTAAGGTAATAGATGGACTTATCACTAATTTCCATCTTCCACAGTCAACACTTATCATGCTTGTTTCGGCTTTAGCAGGCAGAGAGCATGTGCTTAAAGCATACGAAGAAGCAGTTCAGGAAAAATACAGATTTTTCTCTTTTGGAGATGCGATGTTAATTACAGATTTATCTAAATAATTAAGCGCATTTTCCTTGAATTCAAGAGAAATAAAAGCTAAAATTTTGATTTAGTAGTATTGGCCACAGGCCAAAATTTAGTTTACGGAGGAAGCCATGATAGATATCATATCTGAATTGAGCACAAAGTTTGAAGAAGAGCTTCAGAACATCAAAAATTCTGAAGAACTTGAAAATATACGTGTTTCATACTTAGGTAAAAAAGGTAGTGTTACAGCTGCAATGAAGGAAATGGGCAAGCTTTCTGCTGAAGAAAAGAAAGAGTTTGGCCAGAAGATTAACGTATTAAAAAATACTGTTGCTGACAAGATTGCTGAAAAGAAAGAAGAAATCGCAGCACTTGAGCTCCAAAAGGAAATTGACAAGGTTCCTGAGTTTGATATTTCACTTCCAGAGCATTTTGAACAGGGAAGTTATCATCCAATCACACTTGTACAGCGTCAGTGCGAAACTATCTTTAAGTCTATGGGCTTTACTGTTGAGGATTATAGCGAGGTAGTTACTGATTATGAGTGTTTCGAATCTGTAAATATTCCAAAGTATCACCCAGCTCGTGATATGCAAGATACATATTATCTTGAAAATGGACAGCTTCTTAAGTCTCAGACAACAGCTGCACAGAACGCTATCTATAAAAAGTATCGTAAGCAGCTTATCGAGGATGGCACACCTATCAAGGCTATCTTCCCAGGACGTTGCTTTAGAAACGAGGCTACAGATGCTTGCCATGAAAACACATTCTTCCAGATGGAAGGTGTTATGGTTGGAAAGGATATCTCTATTTCAAACCTTATCTACTTCATGAAGACAATGCTTTCAGAAGTATTTAGACGTGATATAAAGGTTCGTCTTCGTCCAGGATTCTTCCCATTTGTGGAGCCTGGTTTCGAGCTTGATATCAACTGCCTTAACTGTGGCGGTAAAGGCTGCCCATCATGCAAGCACTCTGGATGGCTTGAGCTTTGCCCATGTGGTATGGTTCATCCAAAGGTTCTTGAAGAGGGTGGTATCGATCCTGACAAGTACACTGGCTTTGCCTTTGGACTTGGTCTTACAAGACTTGCAATGATGAAATACGGAATTAAAGACATTCGTGATCTGAACAGCGGAAATCTTTCAAGCTTAGCTCAGTTCACTGATGATGAGCAGTAAGGGAGGACTATAACCATGTTTATTTCAATGAATTGGATCTCTGATTTCGTTGACCTTGAAGGTCTCGACAAGATGGAGCTTATTTCAAAGTTCTCTCTTGCAACAGCAGAGGTTGAAAATGATATTTTCCATAAAGGCGAGGATTTATCTGGAGTTGTTGTTGCTGAAATCAAATCAGTAGAGGAGCATCCAGAGTCTAAGAAGCTTCACCTTCTTAAGGTAGATGCTGGAGATGGCAAGCTTACAGATGTTGTCTGCGGTGCACCTAATGTACGCGTTGGTATGAAGACAGCTTTTGCTAAGGTGGGAGCACAGATTGGCGACATCACAATCGCTCCAAGACCACTTGCTGGTTATGATTCATTCGGAATGTGCTGTTCTGAAAAGGAAATTGGCATTTCTGATAACAATGACGGTATCATGGATATTCTTGACGATGCTCCAAATGGAACAGATATCAAGGATTTATATGAAATCGATGATATTATTTTTGAGGTTGATAACAAGTCACTTACAAACCGTCCTGATCTTTGGGGTCACTACGGAATTGCAAGAGAGTTTGCTACAATTGCAAAGCGTCCGCTCAAGGAGCTTCCTACACTTGACCTTAGCAAATATGACAATCTTGAAAAGATTGATTTAAAAATCGAAGATGAGCTCTGCCAGAGATATTCATCATTAAAGGTAGAGAATATTAATACAAAAGTTGCTCCTGTTAACATGCGAATCAGACTTTTCTACTGTGGCATGAGAGCAATCAACCTTCTTGCAGACCTTACAAACTACATCATGCTTGAAATGGGACAGCCTATGCACGCATTTGATTCACGTAAGGTTGAAAAGATTCGTATCAAGAGATTTGATAAGCCTTTCACTTTCACAACTCTTGATGGTATCGAAAGAAATATCGACGAGAACACTCTTATGATTTGCAACGACAACACACCTGTTGCTATTGCTGGTATCATGGGTGGTCTTGATTCTGAAATTGTTGAAGATACAACTACACTTACTCTTGAGTCAGCTACATTCAATGCTGCTTCTATTAGAAAGAGTGCAGTTCGTCTTTCTCACAGAACAGATGCTTCTGCTCGTTATGAAAAGAGCCTTGATCCAGAGATGACTACAGTAGCTATTGCTCGTTTTATGAAGCTTCTTTCTGATATTGATGATGGCGTAAAGGTTGTATCCGCACTTACAGATGAATATGCATTCCATTATCCACAGGTATCTCTTGATTTTGACAAGGATTTTGTGGATAAGTATACAGGAATTGAAATCAGTGATGAGCATATTGTGGATACACTTACATCACTTGGATTTGGAGTATCTCAGGATGGAGCAAACTTCCATGTAGAGGTTCCTTCATATCGTGCCACAAAGGACATCAGCCTTAAGGCAGATATTATTGAGGAAATCACACGTATCTACGGATATGATAACTTTGAGCTTTCTACAACAAATGCGCCTCTTTACCCAGTTCGTATGGCAGAGGACAAAAATGTAGAAGATAGAATTAAGGATATCCTTGTTAAGAGATTCCAGCTTCATGAGGTTCATTCTTATGTATGGCAGTATGCTGATGAGTACAAGAAGCTTGGTATGGAAGTAGAGGAGAACATTAAGCTTGCTAACTCTACAAACCCTAATATCGAAACACTTCGTCGCTCAATCATTCCTACACAGCTTTGCCAGGTAAACTACAACACTGGTTATGCTACTGACTTTGGTATTTTCGAGGTTGGTCGTGTAGTTGAAGGCTTAAAAGAAGATGGCCTTTGTGATGAGCACAAGAAGCTTTGCATTACATTATTCTCAAAGACAAAGTCACTTGAGACACTTTACTTTGAGCTTCGCGATATGATTGCTGAGACAATTGCTGATGTTAGACATAAGTCTCTTACATACAAGAAGCTTGAGGCTACTCATTCATATGAGCATCCAAAGAACCTTTACAGCTTAGTTCTTGATGATGTAGTAATTGGTGAGATGGGTGTTGCTCATCCACTTGTTTCAAAGAAAATTGATAAGAAGGCTGCTATCGTATTTGCGGAAATCGATGTTGAAGCACTTGCAGATATCAAGCAGGAGAACATTTCATATGTTGAGCCTTCAAAATATCCTTCAATTGAAGTAGATTTATCATTTGTAGCAGAGAAATTTTCTGAGATAAATGATACAATAAAAGAGAGCGCACAGAGTATATTGAAAAAGGTAGGAGTTGCCGATGTATATTCTGATAGCACTGGAAAGTCGATTACAGTTAGACTTCTCTTTGGTGATGATGAGAGAACTCTTACACATGACGAAGTACAGAAGGTAGTCGATGATATCATTGAAAAGCTTAAGAACAAAGGCATTAATCTTAAGATGTAATCTACAAAATAAGATTGGGAGGTCAGGAGCATGGAAGAGAAGAGAAGAAATAAGCGTTTGGATATTGATGTAAAGGTCGAAATTGAACGTATCGATGAGGCTAACATTACCACCGTTAAATACATGGAGGTAGAAGTTACCAATATCTCAAAGACTGGTTTAGCTTTTAGAGTAAAGGATGTTGAATTTGAAGAAGGAGCATGCTTTGATGCTCGAATTCAGATTTGGACAAAAGAAACAATCGACACAGTTTTTAAGGTTGTTCGTGTAAACAAGCTTGAAGATGGTATGTATGAGTATGGATGTATCTTTGTTGGAATGACAGATACTGATGCACTCAAGATTGAAATCTATCAGTTATTTAGCAACGCAGAGTAATTATTAACAGGGAGAATTGCTGTGAATACAAGTATTATTTTCCCTAATTTGCATATTACATTAGATAATGTTGGAAAAGGATTCTATATTGGATCCTTTTTCATTGCTTTTTACGGAGTTATTATCGCAATTGGTATGCTGGTTGGGGTAGGTTTTATTTTAAAAGAGGCAAAAAGAGTAGGATTTGATGAAGATTCATTTCTAGATATTTGCATTATCACTATTATAGTGGGCGTTATCGGTGCTCGTATTTATTATGTTATATTTGCCTGGGATTACTACAAGGACAATCCTATTAGTGCACTCAATATCAGGCAGGGCGGTCTTGCAATCTATGGTGGTGTGCTTGCTGGTATAGCTTGTGTGTATATCCTTTCTAAAAGAAAGAACCTTGACTTCCTTAAGGTAATGGATGTAGCTATCTTTGGCGTAATCATCGGTCAGATATTTGGCAGATGGGGCAATTTCTTTAATAGAGAGGTTTTTGGACAGTATACAGATGGCTTGTTTGCAATGTTACTTCCTATCGATGCAATTCGTTCGCAGAGCGATGTGACTGCTGAAATGCTTGCTAATCTGGTGCAGATTGATGGTGTTACTTATATAAGTGTTCATCCAACATTCTTGTATGAGTCATTGTGGAATCTTGCCTTATTAATCTTTTTATTGCTTACTAGAAAAAAGAAAACATTTAATGGTTATGTATTCTTTACATACCTCATAGTATATGGTGCTGGCCGTTTCTGGATAGAAGGAGTTAGAACAGACCAGCTTAAGCTCTGGGGAACAAATCTTGCAGTATCTCAGCTTATAGCTGCTGTATGTATTGTTCTTGGTAGTGGATTGTTTTTTTACTATAAAAAGAATCATCCACTTTCCACCCCACAGGAGATAAATTCATAAGAAATTGTATTTTTTTTAAGACATTGGAATTTCCAATGTCTTTTTTTATGCCTTTTTTTATCAAAAATTGCACTTTTTGTGGTCTGGCCCTCCACCTTATACCACATATAGAAAATGCCGAAAAACATTGATTTTTCACGGTTTTTGGGTTGCGCAATAAGGGAAAATGGTATAAAATGTATTTAAAAGTGGAGGAAAGTGGAAGAAAAGTGTCACAAAGTGGTGGAAAGGAGGAACGGCTTTCATGTTCATGGGTGAATACAGTCACAATATAGACGCGAAGAACCGTCTTATTATGCCTGCAAAGTTTCGTGAACAGTTGGGAGAGCACTTCGTAGCCACTAAGGGACTTGATGGATGCTTGTTCGTTTATCCTATGAGCGAATGGAAAACCATCGAAGAAAAATTTAGAGAGATTCCACTTACCACCAAAGATGCTAGAAAGTTCTCTCGTTTCTTCTTCGCAGGAGCGGCAGAATGCGATATCGACAAACAGGGAAGAGTACTTATTCCTGGTAACCTAAAGGAATACGCAGGAATTGATAAGGAAGTTGTTTCTGTTGGTGTCTTGAACCGAATTGAAATCTGGTCTAAGGAGAGATGGACAGATGAAGGCGCTTACGATGATATGGATGAGATAGCAGAACACATGGCTGAGCTTGGCCTTGGAATTTAGGAGTCAAATGGAATTTAATCATTATTCAGTTCTCTTAAATGAGACAATTGATAATTTGAATATTAAGCCTGACGGAATCTACGTTGACGGAACACTGGGAGGTGGCGGTCATTCTTATGAAATAGCAAAACGCCTCACCACTGGTCATCTTTACGGATTTGATCAGGATACAGATGCTCTTAAAGCTGCTGGTGAAAGACTTAAAGAGTTTGGTGACAAAGTCACCAGAATTCACAGCAACTATGAATTCATGAAAGAAAAGCTTTTAGAGCAGGGCGTCACAAAGGTAGATGGAATCATGCTTGACCTTGGAGTATCAAGCTTCCAGCTTGATGAAGCAGACAGAGGATTCACCTACAGAGTTGACGATGCACCACTTGATATGAGAATGGACAAGGATAATCCTATGACGGCAGCTGATATAGTTAATACTTATTCAGCTGAGGATTTGACCAGAGTCCTGTTTACATATGGCGAGGAAAAATTTTCCAAGCAAATTGTTAAAAACATTATTAAACAGCGAGAAATCGCACCAATACTTACAGCCGGACAGTTAAATAAAATAATAGCTGAAAGTATTCCGAAGAAAGCTCAGGTAGGTCAGGGTCATCCTTCTAAAAGAACCTACCAGGCACTTCGAATTGAGCTCAACAGAGAGCTTACTGTTTTAGAAGACCACATCGATGACATGATCGATTTGCTTAATCCAGATGGAAGGTTATGCATCATCACTTTCCATTCGCTGGAAGATAGAATCACGAAAGTGGCATTTAAAAGAAATGAAGACCCATGCACATGTCCAAAGGATTTTCCTGTATGTGTATGTGGTAAGAAATCAAAAGGTAAGGTGGTTACGAGAAAGCCAATCTTACCTAGTGAGAAGGAACTGGAAGAGAATTCCAGATCAAAGAGCGCAAAGCTCAGGGTTTTTGAGAGAAAAGATAGCTAATCGGATAAGACAAAAGTAATGGGGAATAATGCTAGTTTTAATTGCGAGAATGAGGAGTTAGAGAATGCAACAGTTACAGACATATTATTACAACCAGGGAAATGCAGTACGCAAGGAAGTTGATCCTTACGCACAGCCATATCGTCCAGTTCGTGTTTTACCTACAAGAGAGCAGCGCGAGCGTGAGAAGCGCGAGGATGCTATTCGTCGCCAGAAGATTACAGACAGAAAACGCGCAGCAGCCCTTAGAAAGAACAGATTATTAACTGGTTATATGATTGTAGCAGTTATGTTAACATGCGTTATGCTTGTTGGATATGTAGCATTACAGACAAACGTTACTACTAGAATGAGCAGAATCGCAGATTTAGAGAACGAGCTTTCAACATTAAACGCTGACAACAGCGCAGCAGAGAGCAGAATTGCAACAACTACCAATCTTTCAGATATTAAGGATAAAGCCATAAATGACCTTGGTATGGTGTATGCAACTAGCAGCCAAATAGTGTATTATAGTGTAGATGGTTCGGACTACATGAGTCAGTACCAGGATATTCCATAAGAATAGAGATACAAAATGGCTGAGAATAAAAGACGAAGAGTAAAACCGAATAATAAGATTTTAAAAAGAATGCAACGCAAGCTCTGGGTAGTATTTGGAATTGTTTGTATTCTTTTTGTCGTTCTGATAGGCAGAGTAATGTACATTCAGCACACTAGTGGTGACAAATACGAAAAAATTGTTCTTGCCCAGCAGGATTACGATAGTACAACTATCCCTTTTCAGCGAGGCAATATCATTGATGCAAGAGGAACAGTTCTTGCTACTAGCGTAGATGTTTACAATGTAATTCTGGATTGTAAGGTTCTTAATGCGAATGAGGATGCTATCAGTACTACAATCAGTGCTATTACAGAATGTTTCGACGAAATAGATGCGGATACAGTTAAAACACAGCTTACAGACAATCCCACATCTCAGTATTATATCCTTGCTAAGAAAGTTTCCTATGAAGAGATGGCAGCTTTCGAAGAGCTCAAAACAACAGAGTCATACAAAGGCAAGGTTTTTGGTATTTGGTTTGAAAAGGAATACATCAGACAGTATCCATATGGCAGCTTGGCTGCAGCTACAATCGGATATGCCAGTGGTGGTAATGTAGGTGTTATCGGCCTGGAAAATAAATATTCCAGTGTTCTTAATGGAGTTAATGGTCGTACCTATGGCTATTTAAATTCTGATAGCAATCTTGAACAGACTACGATAGATGCTACAAATGGTAATAACATTGTTCTTTCCCTGGATGTTAATATCCAGACAATAGTCGAAAAGGCTGTTGCAGATTGGAACAATGAAACGATGACTGCTTACAATGCGGAGCATCCTGATGAGCCAGAATCATTTGGTTCAAAACACACAGCAGTGCTTGTTATGAATCCAAACAATGGCGAGATTCTTGCCATGGCTCAGTATCCTACATTCGATTTGAACAATCCTAGAGATTTGACAGGTTATTATTCAGACGAAGATTTGGAAGTGATGACAACCGATGAGAAAATGGATGCGTTGAACCAAATCTGGCAGAATTTCTGTATCACATACACATACGAGCCAGGTTCTACTTTCAAGCCTTTCACTGTTGCAATGGGACTTGAGACTGGAGTTCTTACAGGCGATGAGACATACTACTGCGATGGTGGAGAGATGATTACAGGTTATCCAAATCTGGTTAAGTGTGTTGCCTATAGAAAAGGTGGCCATGGAACACAGACTATTGCAGAGGCACTTTCAAATTCTTGCAACGATGCATTGATGCAGATGGTTAGAGTTATTGGCCCAGAGACTTTTGCTGACTATCAGTCAATTTTTGGCTTTGGTCAAAAGACTGGTATTGACCTTACAGGAGAAGCTAGTACAGCAGGTCTTATCTATAGCGAAGAGGATTTGAATTCAGCTATCAACCTTGCTACAAATTCATTCGGTCAGAACTTTAATACTACAATGGTACAGTTGGCAAGTGGCTTTAGTTCGCTTATCAATGGTGGATATCTCTATGAGCCTCACCTTGTTACAAAGATTACCGACCCAAACGGTAATACAGTAGAAGAGGTTGAACCTACTATTTTAAAGAGAACTATTTCAGAGGAGACTGGTGATCTTCTTAAAAGCTACCTTGAGTACGTTGTTTCTGATGGTACAGGAAAGACTGCTGGTGTTGATGGTTATCGCATTGGTGGTAAGACAGGTACTGCCGAGAAACTTCCTCGTGGAAATCACAAATATTTAGTTTCATTTATTGGTTTTGCTCCTGTTGATAATCCACAGGTTGTAGTATATGTAATTGTTGATGAACCTGGTGTAGGTGCTGTTGGTGATAATCAGGCCCACAGTAGTTTCGCTCAGCAGATTTGTCATAATATATTTGAACAGATTCTCCCATACATGGGAATCGAATCTTCTTTGACAGAGGAAGAGGAGGCTGCAGCTGCAGCTAGTCTTACTGAAGCTGCTCAGGCTACAGAAGACGAAGGTGGAACAGAGGATACACCGGAAGGCTCAGAATCTACAGCAGATCCTGCAGAGACTCCTGAAGTCGAAGAGGAACAATAGAGAATTTTTAGAGAATTAAAGTTAGAGAATTGGAGTTTTATTATGTTAGAAGTTTTTTTACCAATGTTGGTATCTTTTGTTATTGTGCTTATTTTAGGACCAATATGCATACCTGTTTTAAGACGCCTTAAGATGGGAAATACAGAAAGAGAGTATATCAAAGAGCACAAGGTAAAAAATGGAACACCTTCTATGGGTGGAATTATGATTCTTATTGCATTTGCAATTGTAGGACTTTACTATGCACCAAAGGCACCTCACATTTATCCAGTGGTATTGTTGACATTAGGGTTTGGTGTTTTAGGTTTTGTTGATGACTTATTAAAAGCCCTCAAGAAAAGCTCAGACGGCTTAAAGGCTTGGCAGAAGATGCTTGGGCAAATCGGTCTTACAACTTGCTTCGCTGTATATATGGTTAAGTTTTCAGATGTTTCACTTGAACTTAGAATTCCAGTTACAGGAGCATTTGTTGACATCAGTTGGGTTGCTATCGCACTTTTATATCTTGCAGTTCTTGGTACAGTAAACGGTGCTAACTTTACAGATGGTATGGATGGTCTTGCTACATCTGTAACTCTTGCAATTGCAGCATTCTTTGGAATTGCTTCAGTACAGCTTTATTCAGATATCACACCAGCAATAGCTGCCATGATTGGTGCATTGTTTGGTTTCTTAATGTTTAACGTTCACCCAGCAAAAATCTTTATGGGAGATACAGGTTCTTTGGCACTTGGCGCCTTTGTTGCAAGTTGCGCTTATATGCTTCAGATGCCTATTTTCATTATTATTGTTGCTATTATCTATTTAGTAGAAGTTTTATCTGTAATTCTTCAGGTAGGTTATTTCAAGCTTACTCATGGTAAAAGAATATTTAGAATGGCTCCAATTCATCATCACTATGAATTAGGTGGCTGGTCTGAAGTAAAGGTAGTTGCTGTATTTACTACCGTTACTATTTTCTTGTGCGTGCTTGCATACTACATGGTCTAAAGGGATGGGGAAGAGTTTATGGTAAGAGATCAAGAGCTGGTTGCTTCCAGAAAAGAAGCAAAGCGGCGTAAGAAAATTAAAAAGCTATTAAACTTTGACTATACGCTTTTACTAATCATAATATTCATCCTTGCATTAGGACTAGTTATGCTTTACAGCACATCAGCGTATGCTGCATCTTTGAAAAGAGGAGATTCGGCATATTATCTTAAGCGTCAGATGTTTGCCTCAGGCTTAGGATTTGTAGGTATGTTTTTTTCTACAAAGATAGACTACCGTAGATGGTCTCATTTTGTTTGGCCATTTTATATTGGTTCAATGGTTCTTTGCGTCATGGTTATCTTCGTAGGTACAACAATCAATGGTCAGGCACGTTGGCTTAGCATTGGTGGTATTTCAGTTCAGCCTTCAGAGATTGCAAAGGTTGCAGTTATTTTGCTGCTGGCCAATGTAATAGACAGAGCACCGAAAGCTCAAAGAACATTTGAAGGTTCCATCAAGACTATGTGTCTTGTACTTCCGATTTTCGCAGTAGTTGCTTATAACAACCTTTCTACAGCTATTATCATTATGGGTATTTCTTTCATAATGGTATTTATTGCATCTCCAAAGTTTTGGTATTTTGTGGGGGCAGCTGCAGGAGGAGTTTTACTCATTATTTTATATATTTCATTAGCTAGTTATCGTTCTGATCGTGTTGCCACATGGCTTCATCCAGAGGATTATGTTACAGGATCTGGTTTCCAGACACTTCAGGGACTTTATGCCATTGGTAGTGGCGGTCTTTTTGGAAAGGGCTTAGGAGAGAGTATGCAAAAGTACATTGTTCCAGAGGCCCAAAACGATATGATTTTTTCTATCATTTGCGAAGAGCTAGGTGTATTTGGAGCAGTTTGTATTATTCTTCTTTATATTTTGCTCCTGTACAGACTTTTATATATTGCCAATCATTCAAAGGACATGTTTGGTTCTTATATTTGTATTGGCATTATGAGTCATATTGCTCTTCAGGTTATTTTAAACCTTGCCGTTGTTACAAATTCAATACCTAACACAGGTGTTATTTTGCCGCTTATTAGTTATGGTGGTACATCTGTAGCCATACTTTTAACGGAACTGGGCTTGGCGCTTAGCGTATCAAAGAATATGGAATTCGAAGGTGATGAAGATGTCTAGACGCCGTAAAAATAGAAAAAGCCATGTACTGGCTATTATTGAGATTTTATTTTCGTTGATATTACTCTTAGTAATACTTGGCATTTTAGCCTATTTCTTATGTCCTTTAACGGATGTATCAGTAGAAGGCACTGATTTATATACTTCTGATCAGGTTTCAGAATATATTTTAGATGACAAGTATTCGACTAATACGATATATGCATTTTTGAAAAATAAGCTGTTTCCAAAGGGTGATGCTGAGTTTATTGAGTCATTTGATGTAAAGATAACAGGAATGCATAGCATTACAATTGTTTGTAATGAAAAGCCAATTCTAGGCTACATTAGTCAAGAAGATGGCAAATACATATATTTCAATTATGATGGTTCCATTACTGAAATCAGCGAGAGCTATATTGACCGAGGATATATGCAGGTCGAAGGAGTTACTTGTGAGGAACCAGAAGTAGGAATGACACTCCCTATCGGTGATGATCAAATAGGATATCTTACATCGCTGATAAAGATTCTTCAAAAAAATGATATTATGCCTAATGTGGTTTCATATGATGAAAATAGCCACATTACGCTTAAATATGACACATACAATATTTCACTGGGAAGTAGCGTTTACCTGGAAGAGAAGATAGACCGCGCATTAAAGATTCTTCCACAAATCGAAGGATTGCAAGGTACACTACATCTTGAGAATTACTCAACCCAAAACACAGATATTGTATTCGAAAAAGATACTGAGGTGGTCGAATAAAATGCAATTTTTGGTAAAAAACAGTTGCGAAATAAGGTGAAAAACTATAATATGTTATTAGTGTACAAGTATAGTATGCTTTTTTGGTATTAGAGATTTTCGACCTCCCTTCGAGGTTTAATAAAAGGAGGATATGGTTTTGATTAACATTACGACTGACGAGACAGGGGCTCCTGTCAGAATCATTGTTGTTGGTGTCGGCGGAGCTGGCAACAATGCAGTAAAGCGTATGGTTGAAGAGGGTATTGGGGGAGTTGAGTTCATTGGAATCAACACTGATAAGCAGGCACTTGATTTATGTAAAGCGCCTACTCTTTTAGCTATAGGTGAGAAGACTACAGGTGGAAAGGGTGCTGGTGCTAACCCAGAGGTTGGCATGCGTTCTGCAGAGGAGAGTGCAGAGGATATTTCTGCAGCTATCAAGGGCGCAGATATGGTATTCGTTACTTGTGGTATGGGTGGCGGCACTGGTACAGGTGCAGCTCCAGTTGTTGCTAAAATTGCAAAGGAGCAGGGTATCCTTACTGTAGGTATCGTTACAAAGCCTTTCCAGTTTGAAGGAAAGCCACGTATGAACAATGCCTTAAATGGTATTGAAAGATTAAAGGAAAATGTTGATACACTTATCGTAATTCCTAACCAGAAGCTTGTTGAAATCACAAACAAGAGCATGGGAATCGGTGAGAGCTTCCGTATTGCAGATCAGGTACTTCACCAGTCTGTACAGGGTATCACAGATCTTATCACAAAGAATTCGCTTATTAACCTTGACTTCGCTGATGTTCAGACAGTTATGAAGGACAAGGGTCTTGCACATATTGGTATCGGTTCAGCTAAGGGTGACGAAAAAGCTCTTGAGGCTGTTAAGCAGGCTGTTGCTTCACCTCTTCTTGAGACAAGCATTCAGGGTGCTACTGATGTCATCGTCAACATCTGTGGTGATGTTGGACTTAACGACACATCAGAGGCTACATCTTATGTTCAGGATATGACTGGTGCTGACGCTAACATCATCCTCGGTGTTACAGAAGATGACACAATGGACGATGAAGTTACAGTTACAGTTATCGCTACTGGACTTGGCGAGCCAAACACAGCTACAACAGGCGCATTCCGCAGCTCAACAGGTATGGTTTATGGCTCACAGCCTAGACAGTCAAGCGCTGACTTACTTGCAGGCATGAGAGGATCAGCTGCTCCAGCTAGCCAGTCAGGTGTTACAAATACACCTCCTGTAGTTAACAGACCTGTTACACCTACACCTGTTGCTACAACTCCAATTCAGCGTCCAACAGCTCCAACTGTACCTACAGAGAGCACTGTACCTGAATTAAACATCAAAATGCCAGACTTCATGAACTCAATCAAAAAATAATAATCAAACCTTACAGGCACTGCATTACGCAGTGCCTTTTTTATTACCCGTACGCCCCAAGTCAACCCCAGCCAGGTCTACATTCCATCCCTCCATAGCCTAATCATTCTAGTGACTTCCTACTTTATGTAGTAACCGAGCGCCCTTACTTATTTACTTGCATCGTCTGCGGATTATGTTTTTCTAAGCATCACGTGTCGCATTTTTTATGGTGCGTGTTCTTTAAATTCTTTGCACTTCTAACACCTCTGTTGGTAGAGTGGGCAGACACACACTATTTATGAGTATTAATCTCCGCAACAAGCTTAGGAATAATTGACGCGACATTTGTAGTGAGCCTAGAAAATTAGAAAGGGGTATTTTGCGATGAATAGGCGTGAGGCGCCACGGACGGCGCCGAGAGCCCGACAACGAAACGGACTGAGTTAAAGGGCGGCGCCTAAGCATCCAAAATCCCCTTTCATAATTTTCTTGGCAAACGGAGTATGAGCGCAATTATCCTAAGCCTTGTGTGGAGACTAATACGTAGACTTCATGTGTCTGCCCTCTACCTACAGTGGCTTCGAAGTGCAAAACCAATTAAAGGACACGCACTTAATGCTCCCTTGTGATGCTAAGAAAAACTATAATCCTTGCGCTGTCGGCGTAAATAAGTAAGGGCGCTCGGTTACATAAAGTAGGAAGTCATATACGTACATTGCTATGGAGGGATGGATTTTTTTTGTGAAAGGGGTTGACTTACTTCGATAGTCGTAGTATATTTACTACATCAAACGTACTACGACAGACGTAGTACGGCAGACATAGTACGATAGACGTAGGAGGATTATATGGGTGAAATAAGTAGTGATGTAATTAGAGGCTACAATGACACCATGATACTTTCCATTCTTATGAAGGAGCCTTCTTATGGTTATGAGATTTCTAAGCAGATAAAGAGTATTTCGGAAGAGAAATATGTTATTAAAGAAACGACTCTGTATTCTGCTTTTACCAGAATGGAAAAGAATGGTATTATCGAATCATTTGTGGCTAATCCGGATCCTGAGGGAAATGGAAAGAAAAGGACCTATTATAGAATCACGGATAAAGGTAAAGAGTATTATATTGATAAATGTGATGAGTGGGAGCTTACAAAAGAAGTAGTTGGAAAGTTTATTTCAAAATAGGAGAGAAGATATGGAAACAATTAAGAGCTATTTAGATGCAATGTTTAGTAGTATGCCAAACACTCCTGAGGTTAAAAAAGCAAAGGCTGAGCTTTTTTCAATGATGGAGGATAAGTATAACGAGCTTATTGCAGAGGGTGTTAATGAGAATACTGCTGTTGGTACAGTTATTTCTGAGTTTGGCAATCTTGATGAGTTGGCTCAGGATTTAGGGCTTACTAAAGAGGTTGAGGAAGTTCACGAGAGAGAGCAGCAGCCTAAGAGATTTGTATCAATGGATGAGGCACTTGAGTTCATTAGATGTGAGAAAAAGAGAGCTCTTCTAGTAGCTACAGGCGTTTTACTTTGCATCACATGCGTTTGCTGGCCAATAGTTACAGATGCTGTTTGGGGCTTTATGAATATCGACAATTATGGCGCAGCTATGAGGTTTGTATGGATAGCAGTTGGTGTAGGATTGTTCATTTATAGTAGTTTTGTTAGTTCTGATTTCAGTTTTCTTAGAAAAGAGCCATGCCAGATGGATATGGCTACAACAGATATGATTAAAGAAAAGAAAGCTGAGTTTAAGCCTATTACAGCAGCTGCAATAACACTTGGATGTGCTTTGTGCATATGCGCTGTTGTGCCAATTATGATTTTCGATATCGATATATTTGCAACTTTTATATTTATCATGGTTGGCATAGGTGTATGGTTGTTTGTTTATTCCGGAATAATTAATAGCAGCTTTGAAACTTTGTTGGATGCAGGCAATGTTGCTCGCAAAGACATAAAGTCAAATGGAAATGAGGAAGATGTGGAATATGTAAGCAAAGGTGCAAAGATTCTTATGGAATCATATTGGTCAATAGTTACATGCTTATATCTTATTATCAGTTTCACAACCTTTAATTGGGGTTCTACATGGATAATTTGGGTTATAGCAGCTATTGCTCATAAAGTATTTAAGATTGCACTTGTAAAGGAGGATTAAGAAATGACTACAAAGAAATTTCAGTTAATAATATGGATTGTTACTCTGATTATTGTTGTTGGCTCTTGCATTATTCGTTTTGCTCCTTTTTCGAGTGGTCGTAGTGAAGAGTCAGAATATGATTTTTCTAAATACAGTGTAGCAACTGTAAAAGTGGATGCAGATGCCGCAGATTTATATATTGAATATGGTGATGAGTTTAAGGTAAATACAAACTATCAAAAGAATGTTGAACCAAAGGTTACATTGGAAGATGAATGTTTAACAATCGAGCAGAAATATTCTGTTAATGTAAGAAACCTGAAAGATTGCTACATCAAAATTACTTTACCTAAGGGTACAGTGATTGACACAGCTGATATTACTGCTAGCGCAGGAGATATTGATATTGACGGAGTTAACTTCGATACATTGAAGATTGATGCTGATGCTGGGGATATCGATATCAATGAGGTAACTGCAAATGACTTTGTTATAGAGGCAGATGCAGGCGACATAGATGTTAGTAAATCTGTTTTTGACACAGTAAAGGTAACCACAGATGCAGGAGCTGTGGAAATGGATGATGTTACTGCAACAAGTGGTACTTTTGATGCTGATATGGGAAGCATTGATATTGACGGAAATTTTGAAAAGATTACAGCTAGCTGTGAGATGGGAGACATTGATATTACAGTTCCTGATGCAAATAAAGTAGATTTTGATTTAGATTGTGAGCTTGGTAGCATCAAAGTAAATGGATCTAGATGGAAAAATTAGTTGTTGACAACAGAATTACGGAATGGTAGTATTACTTCAACACAATAAAGTAATAAACCGATGAGGGAGAGGAGTACCTCTTTGTGATTCATAGGAGAGAGCCGCGATGGTGGGATGCGGTATGATAGCAATTTGGGAATGGACTCCTGAGGGCGTGAGGAAATGACTTTGGTCAGAGTATTGCACGACGTAAGGCATACGTTAGTTGCCAGGGATATGATGGTATCCTGTTAAGCGCATAGGATTATCCTATGAATTCAAGGTGGCACCGCGGAAAAGAATTTTCGTCCTTGATGGAAACTACGAGATGGTTTCTATCAAGGGCTTTTTTTATTTCAGTAGTTGAATAGCTCTTGGTGTTACTCAAGGAACCAATCTCGTGACGGAGTAATACCAAGGCTTGTCAACGTAACTGAAATAAAAAAAAGGAGGAGAAGAGATGATTAAGGAAGCGATTGAGAAAATTGTAAACAAGGGGGACCTTACATACGAGGAAGCCTACACTGTAATGAATGAGATTATGAATGGTGAAAGCTCACCAACACAGAACGCGGCTTTTTTGGCTGCACTTTCTACAAAAAGTGCAAGAGCGGAGACAACTGATGAAATTGCTGGCTGTGCAGCTGCTATGAGAGAGCATGCTGTTAAGGTTGATACAGGCATGGATGTGTTTGAGATTGTTGGAACAGGTGGAGACAATGCACATAGCTTCAACATTTCAACAACATCAGCACTAGTGGCAGCGGCCGGTGGAATGAAGGTAGCAAAGCATGGAAACAGAGCGGCCTCTTCACTATCTGGTACAGCTGATTGCTTGGAAGCTCTTGGAGTAAACATCAGCCAGGATCCAGAAAAATGTGTAGAACTTCTTAAGGAAGTAGGCATGTGTTTCTTCTTTGCTCAGAAGTATCACACATCAATGAAATACGTAGGAGCAATTAGAAAAGAGCTTGGATTTAGAACAGTATTTAATATCCTGGGACCTCTTACAAATCCAGCTGTTCCATCAATGCAGTTGCTTGGGGTTTACGACGAATATTTAGTTGAGCCACTTGCGCAGGTACTTATTAACCTTGGGGTTAAGCGTGGCATGGTAGTTTATGGCCTGGATAAGCTAGATGAGATTTCTTTAAGCAGTCCAACAAAGATTTGTGAGATTAGAGATGGATGGTATAAAACTTACATCATTGAGCCAGAGGATTTTGGATTTGAAAAATGCGCTAAAGAAGATTTGAAGGGTGGTACTCCAGAAGAAAATGCAAAGATTACAAGGGACATTTTAAATGGAGTAAAGGGACATAAAAGAAATGCAGTTCTTCTTAATGCAGGAGCAGCTCTTTACATCGGTGGAAAAGCTGAAAGTTTTAAAGCTGGAGTAGAGCTTGCAGGAGAAATAATTGATTCTGGAAAAGCACTTGAGACATTGGAAAAATTCATACTATTAAGCAACAAGATTTCAGAGGACAATAGCGATGAACATACTGGAGCAGTTAGCGGAGCATGCTAGGTTTCGTGTTGAAGAAAATAAAAAGAATAAGTCACTTGAAGAAATAAAAGCAGAGGCATTAACTCTTCCAAGGGGAGCTTTTGAATTTGAAAAAGCATTGGCAATGCCAGGTATGAGCTTCATTTGTGAGTGCAAAAAGGCATCCCCTTCAAAGGGAATCATAGCCGAGAAATTCGACTATTTGGATATAGCCAGGGCATATGAAGAAGCAGGAGCTGATTGCATATCTGTTTTGACTGAACCAAAGTGGTTTTTGGGAAGTGACAAGTATCTAGAGGATATCGCAAATGCGGTTTCAATTCCGATTATAAGAAAAGATTTCACTGTAGATGAGTACATGATATACGAGGCAAAGGTATTAGGCGCTAGCGCTGTACTTCTAATCTGTAGCATCCTGACAGAAGAGCAAATTAGAGAATACATTCGTATATGCGATAGTCTTGGAATCAGTGCTTTGGTGGAGGCCCATGATGATGCTGAAGTAAAGATGGCAGCAAAGGCAGGGGCTAGAATAATAGGTGTAAATAACAGAAACCTAAAGGATTTTTCAGTAGATACGGGAAATAGCAGGAGATTAAAAGCACTTGTAGATGACAAGGTGATATTTGTATCAGAGAGTGGAATTAAAACAGCAGAGGATATATCTCAGCTGAAAGAAGCAGGTGTTGATGCAGTTTTAATTGGTGAAACACTTATGAAAGCAACTGACAAGAAGGGAAAGCTTAAAGAATTAAGAGGTGATGAAGATGACAACAATTAAACTATGTGGTCTTACAAGAGAAGAAGATATCATAAAGGCAAATGAGCTTAAGCCTGAGTATGTTGGATTTGTTTTTTGTGAGAAAAGCAAAAGAAACGTTAGTCGAAAGCAGGCAAAAAAGTTAAAGAGTATGTTAAATCCTGAAATAAAAGCTGTAGGTGTATTTGTTGATGCACCAGAGCAGGAAGTTGAAAGCTTATTTGAAGAAAACATTATTGATGTGGCCCAGCTTCATGGAAACGAGGATGAGGATTACATTAAATCACTTATGGATAACAACATTCCTGTTATCAAAACTTTCAAGGTTACATCTGCGGAGGAGCTTATAAAGGCAGAAAAGTCCAGCGCAGACATGATTATGTTTGATGCAGGAAATGGAGAGGGTAATCGTATCAAGGATTTAAATCTTCTCACCTATATAGATAGACCTTTTATTCTTGCAGGCGGATTAAACCAGGAGAACGTTGCTGAAGCAATTGATACTGTAAAACCATATGGCGTTGATGTTAGTTCTGGTATTGAGACAGACCATCTTAAAGATGGATACAAAATGGATCAATTCGTAAAAGCGGTAAGAGAGGATGTGGTTCCAGCAAAGAGCAAAGGTAGATTTGGTGTTCACGGTGGCCAGTATATTCCAGAGACTCTTATGAATGCGGTTATGGAGCTGGAGGAAGCTTACAATCACTACAAGGATGATCCAGAGTTTAATAGAGAGTTGAAGGAGCTTCTTGATGAGTATGCGGGAAGACCAAGCCTTTTATACTACGCAAAGAAGATGACTGAAGACCTGGGCGGAGCAAAAATCTATCTTAAGCGTGAGGATTTAAATCATACTGGAAGCCACAAAATTAACAATGTATTGGGACAGGCTCTTCTTGCTAAAAAGATGGGCAAGACAAGAATCATTGCAGAAACAGGAGCTGGACAGCATGGTGTGGCAACCGCCACAGCTGCGGCGCTTCTTGGAATGGAGTGCGTTGTATTTATGGGTAAGGAAGATACTGAGCGTCAGGCACTTAATGTATATAGAATGAGACTTCTTGGAGCAGAAGTTATCCCTGTAACAAGCGGTACTGCCACATTGAAGGATGCAGTTTCAGAGGCCATGAGAGAATGGACAACACGTATTGATGATACTCATTATTGCCTTGGTTCAGTAATGGGACCTCATCCATTTCCTACAATTGTTAGAGATTTCCAGGCAGTTATTTCCAGGGAAAGCAGAGCTCAGATTCTTGAGAAAGAAGGAAGACTTCCAGATGCTGTCATTGCTTGCGTAGGTGGTGGAAGCAATGCTATTGGAAGTTTTTATCACTATATCAATGACAAGGATGTGGAGCTGATAGGCTGTGAGGCAGCAGGTAGAGGAATAGATACATTTGAAACTGCAGCAACTGTAAATACTGGAAAGGTTGGTATTTTCCATGGAATGAAATCATATTTCTGCCAGGACGAATATGGTCAGATTGCTCCTGTATATTCTATTTCTGCAGGCCTTGATTATCCTGGTGTTGGTCCAGAGCATGCTTATCTGCACGATATTGGACGCGCAAAATATGTGCCAGTAACTGATGACGAAGCTGTTGATGCTTTTGAGTATATTGCAAAGACAGAGGGAATAATTGCTGCTATAGAGTCAAGTCACGCTATCGCATATGCGAAGAAGCTTGCTCCAACAATGGGAAAAGACCAGATTATTATAGTTACTGTTTCAGGTAGAGGCGATAAGGATTGTGCAGCAATTGCACGTTACAGAGGGGAGGATATCCATGAGTAAGATTTCAGAAGCATTCAAGAATAAAAAGGCATTTATTCCATTTATTACATGTGGAGATCCTGATTTAGAGACAACAAAAGAAATAATCAAGGAGCTAGAGATAAACGGCGCAGACTTGATTGAACTTGGAATACCTTTTTCTGATCCAACTGCTGAAGGTCCTGTAATACAGGGTGCAAATATTAGAGCTTTGAAGAATAAAATCACAACCGATGATGTATTTGAAATGGTAAGAGAGGTCAGAAAGGAAGTGAAGATTCCGCTTTGCTTTATGACTTATGCAAATGTTGTTTTTTCTTATGGTTCAGACAGATTTTTTTGCAAGTGCCAGGAGGTTGGAATTGACGGCATCATCCTTCCGGATGTTCCTTTCGAAGAGAAGGAAGAGTTTGAAGGAGTGGCATCTGAATATGGAGTAGACTTTATATCGATGGTTGCACCTACTTCTGAGGATAGAATTGATATGATTACAAAAGAAGCAAAGGGATTTATTTATATTGTTTCCAGCCTTGGGGTGACAGGTACAAGAAGTGAGCTTAATGAAGGCATCAAAACAGTAGTTGATAGAGTTAGAAAAAACACAGATGTACCTTGTGCGGTAGGATTTGGTATATCAACTCCAGAGCAGGCTGCAAAGATGGCTGATATATCGGATGGAGCAATTGTTGGTTCTGCAATTGTTAGAGTTGTAGAGGAGTACGGTAAAGAGGCTCCAAAACATGTGGGAGAGTTTGTTAAGTCAATGAAGGAGGCATATCATGCATCCTAGTTTAGAGCAGGTTAAAGAGCTTGCTAAAAATGGCGAATATAGAAGAATACCTGTAATGATAGAAATGCTTTCAGATAGTTTTACACCAATAGAGATGGTACGAATACTGAAAGCTGCCAGTCATCAGTGTTATTTATTGGAGAGTGCAAGCCAGACAGAGACCTGGGGAAGATATTCGTTTCTTGGATTCAACCCTAATTTGGAGGTGACCTGCCAAGACGGACATCTATTAATAAAGGAAAATAAGGGTGACAGTAAAATCCTAATTCAGGAAAAAACAGTTGCACATCCAGGTGAAACACTACGTGAAATTATTAGGATGTATAAAAGTCCAGTGTTATCGGATTTTCCAACTTTTACAGGTGGATTAGTAGGTTATTTTTCATATGATTACATCAAATATGCTGAGCCAAAGCTAAAGCTTGAAAATCATGGAGAAGACGATTTTAAAGATATGGATTTGATGCTTTTTAACGATGTAATTGTATTTGATAATTTCAAGCAAAAAATCTATTTGATTACTGGCGTAATGCTGGATGAATCGGATGATTTGGAAAGCTTATATAATGAAGCTAAAACTCGACTGGAAAAGATAAAAAGCCTATTGCAGAGTGGAAAGAAAGAACAATTTCAGCCTCTTTCGCTTATAACGGATATCAAGCCTAAATTCACTAATAAAGAGTACAGTGAGATGGTAAAAAAGGCAAAGAATTACATAAAAGAAGGTGATATTTTCCAGGTCGTTTTATCCAATCCTCTTACAGCAAAAGCAGAGGGAAGTCTGTTTGATACATACCGTCTTCTAAGAGCTAGCAATCCATCTCCATACATGTTTTATTTTTCAAGTGATGATATCGAAATTGCTGGTGCATCGCCAGAGACACTGGTCAAGGTAGAACAAAAGCAGGTGAGCACATTTCCTCTTGCTGGAACAAGACCAAGAGGGAAAAATCAGGCAGAGGACATAGCTCTTGAGAAAGAGCTTTTGGCAGATGATAAGGAACGTGCAGAACATAATATGCTTGTTGATTTGGGCAGAAATGATATTGGAAAAATAAGCAGTATTGGTTCTGTAAATGTGGAAAAATATATGGAAATAGAAAGGTATTCCCATGTAATGCATATAGGTTCCACAGTTGTTGGACACTTGGCAGATGATAAGGATGCTATTGATGCAGTGGACGCAATTCTACCAGCAGGCACATTGTCAGGTGCGCCAAAGTTTAGAGCCTGCCAGATAATCGAAGAGCTAGAACAGAGCAAACGTGGCATATACGGAGGCGCCCTTGGCTATATAGATTTCTCAGGAAATCTTGATGTGTGCATAGCAATAAGACTTGTATATAAAAAGAACGATAAAATTTGTATTCGTTCAGGAGCAGGCATTGTCTATGATTCAGTTCCAGAAAACGAAGCAATTGAATGTATCAATAAGGCAAAGGCTGTAGTAAATGCTGTTAGCCTGGCTGAGGGAGGTTTGGCATGATTTTACTAATAGATAATTATGATAGTTTTTCATACAATCTTTTTCAGCTGGTAGGGGAAATTGAGCCAGATATTAAGGTTTGCCGAAATGATGAAATTCGTATTTCCGATATTGAAAAACTAAATCCTAGCCATATTATTATTTCACCGGGACCAGGTAAGCCTAGTGAAGCCGGAATTTGCGAGGAGATTGTCACCTATTTTGCAGGAAAGATACCAATTCTGGGGGTGTGTTTGGGACATCAGGCTATCTGCGAAGCCTTTGGCGCAAATGTTACCTATGCAAAAGAATTAATGCATGGTAAACAATCAAAGGTTCAGGTTGACAATAGCTGCAAGTTATTTAAGGGGCTTCCAGATACAGTGGATGTTGCCAGATATCACTCGTTAGCTGCAGATAAAGACTCTTTACCAGAGATGCTTAAAGCCGTTGCAATTACTAAAGATGGGGAGATTATGGCTGTTGCTCATAAGGAATATGAAGTATATGGATTACAGTTTCATCCAGAATCAATTTTGACTTCTAATGGAAAAAATATGATTGAAAACTTCATTGCTTAATGCAGATTGTCACCTTTAATAATATATATGGTTGACAATGAGCTAGTGTTTTGATATTGTTATTCAGGTGAAAAAATTAAAGTATTACAGGGAGGCAATATGGATAACACAAGCACATTAACAACAAAAGAATCAGCATTTAAAACACTTGATATTGCATATATTGCTCTTGGAGCAGCACTTATTGCAGTATGCTCATGGATTAGCATTCCTACAACAGTGCCATTTACTCTACAGACATTTGCAGTATTTGCTATGCTTTCCCTTCTTGGGGGCAAGAGAGGAACACTCTCAGTATTGGTTTACATTTTAATCGGAGCAGTAGGTGCTCCAGTATTTGCTGGTTTTTCGGGGGGAATTGGTGTAGTTCTTGGTTCAACAGGTGGCTACATTATTGGTTTCTTACTTACAGGTCTTGTATACATTGTGGCTACTAAGTTCTTCAAGAAGACACTTGTAGTTGAAATCGTAGCACTTGTCATTGGACTTGCAGCTTGCTATGCACTTGGAACAGTTTGGTTCATGGTTGTTTACTCTAGGGATGCTGGTGCAATTGGGGCAATGACAGCACTTTCATGGTGTGTTTTCCCATTCATCATTCCTGATTTAGTAAAGCTTGCACTTGCACTTGTACTTGCAAGAAGAGTTAGACCAGTAATTAAATAAGTTATGAAATAAATTTGGGTTGAAATCCTTTCTAAAAAAAGGTATATTATTGCGTAACGAAGACAAAGGCGTCTGCTATAGGTTTAGCAGGCGCTTTTTCTAAAATTAGCAATAGTAGTGCATTAAAGCTACAAAAATGCTAAAATAATTTCTGTGTTTATTAACACAGTTTTCAGGAAGGAGATTTTGAAATGAAGAAAAAGTCACTAGCATTATTAATGGCATTTGCAACAATGTTTGCAATGGTTGGATGTGGAAACGCATCAGAACAGGGCGCAACTGAACAAGGTGCAGATGCTGCTACTAGTTCAGATAAGAAATGGGTTATCGCTACAGATACTTCATTCAAGCCATTTGAGTACACAGATGACAATGGGGATTTCGTAGGTATTGATGTAGATATCCTTGCAGCTATCGCTGAGGATCAGGGATTCGATTACGAGCTTAAGTCTCTTGGATGGGATGCTTCAATTGCAGCATGCCAGGCAGGACAGGCTGATGGAATGATTGCAGGTGCTTCTATTACAGATGAAAGAAAGGCATCTGGATGGGTTTTCTCTGATGGATATTATGATGCAAATCAGTCTATGGCTGTGGAGGCATCTTCTGATATTGCAGGTTTTGAAGATTTAAAGGGACAGTCAGTTGCAGTTAAGACAGGTACAATGAGTGCTTCTTATGCTGAGAGCCTTTCAAGTGAGTATGGCTTCACTGTTACATACTTTGAGGATTCTCCTACAATGTATCAGGCAGTTGTAGGTGGTCAGGTTGCAGCTTGCTTCGATGACACTCCAATTATGGCTTCCAATATTAAAGATACTGGTATCTCAATGAAGATTCTTGAGAACACTGGTAACGATCCTGCTGAATACGGATTTGCAATTTTCAACTCAGACAACCAGGAGCTTATTGATATGTTTAATGCAGGTCTTGCAAATATCAAGGCAAACGGTACATACGATGAAATCATTGCAAAGTACTTAGGCGAATAGTATTAGATTAAAGGGGCAGGGGTTTTCCTGCCCTTATTATTTATAAAACCAGTTAGAAAGGGTTTATTTTTTATGTTAACTATTATTTCAGTTTATGGTCCTATGCTTCTAATTGCTATGGGCAGAACATTGCTTCTTGCATTACTAGGCTTATTCTTTGCCTGCATTATCGGTATGCTTTTCGGTATTATGGGTGTAGTTAAGAACAGAGTAAGCAATGTAATCTCACAGATTTTCGTTGATGTAATCAGAGGAGTTCCGATGATTGTATTAGCCTTCTTTGTATATTTTGGTATTCCTTACTTATTTAATACCATCATTGGAGGTTTCTCTGTAAGTTTGACAGCACTTCAAGCAGGTACAATCTGTCTTGCTTTAAACTGTGGTGCTTATATGGCAGAAATTATTAGAGCAGGTATTCAGTCTGTTGATAAAGGTCAGATGGAAGCTGCAAGATCTCTTGGTCTTACATATGGTCAGGCTATGCGCAAAGTCGTATTACCTCAGGCTATCAAGACTATGATTCCTACATTCATCAACCAGTTCATTATTACACTTAAGGATACATCAATTCTTTCAGTTATCGGTTTCCCAGAACTTGTTAACACAGCAAAGAACGTACAGGCAAACACATTCATGTCATTCCAGACATGGGCTATTGTTGGTGTTATGTATCTTATAGTTATTACAATCCTTTCACGTAGTGCAAAGGTTCTTGAAAGGAGATTAAACGTTGGCAGATAAAGAAATTAAAATCAGTGTTAAAAATCTTAAGAAGTGCTATGGCGACTTAGAGGTATTAAAGGATATCTCTACAGATGTTACTAAGGGCGAGGTTGTTTGTGTAATCGGTCCTTCAGGATCTGGTAAGTCTACATTCTTACGTTGCTTAAATAGACTTGAGACTGTTACTGCAGGCTCAATTGTTGTTGACGGAAACAACATCACAGATAAACATATCAATATCAATAAAGTTAGAGAAAACATTGGAATGGTATTCCAGCATTTCAATCTTTTCAACAACTTAAACATACTTGATAACCTTACACTTGCACCTGTTCAGCTTAAGAAGTGTTCTAAGGCTGAGGCAGAGGAGCGTGCTAAAAAGATGCTTGCAAAGGTTGGTCTTGAAGACAAGGCATCAAGCTTCCCTAGTCAGCTTTCAGGTGGACAGAAGCAGCGTGTTGCTATCGCTCGTGCACTATGCATGGAGCCAGATATTATGCTTTTCGATGAGCCAACATCAGCTCTTGATCCAGAAATGGTAGGAGAGGTTCTTCAGGTTATGAAGGATTTGGCTGCAGATGGCATGACAATGGTTATTGTTACTCACGAAATGGGATTTGCTAGAGAAGTAGCAGATAGAGTAATTTTTATGGATGGTGGTTACATCATCGAGGAAGGCACACCTTCAGAGGTATTGCTTAATCCAAAGGAAGCTAGAACCATCGATTTCTTAAATAAAGTATTATAAGAGGGGCGTATGAAAAACATAATTACAATCAGCCGTCAGTTTGGTGCTGGAGGCGGTACAATCGGTAAAGAGGTAGCTGAGCGTTTAGGCTACTATTACTGTGATAAGGATATGATTATCAGAGCAGCAATCGAATCAGGTAATCTTAGTCCTGAAGAAGTTAGATACTTTGATGAGAAGGTACCAAGAGAGTTTGGCTTGGGACAGAGTCTATTTGACTTCTACAATAAGCCACTTGATGAGCGTCTTTACAATGCTCAAAAGGAAGCAATCAGAAAGGTTGCTGAAAAAGGCAATTGTGTAATAGTCGGCAGAAATGCCAACATCATTCTTAAGGAATTTGATCATTCTCTTCATGTATTCGTTTCAGGTACAGAGCACTTCCGTGTTAAGCGAATGATGGAGAAAATGCCAGGCACCACAGAGGAAAAGGTTCGCGAGGAGCTTCACAACGTGGACAAGGCAAGAAAGAAATATTGCAAGCACTACACTGGAACAGAATTCGGCAATGCCCAGTTCTACGATTTGTGCTTAAAGAGCTCAACACTTGGGCTTGAAAAATGCGTTGATATCATTTGTGATACAGCGAAGTTTTAATATTGTTTAATAGACAAAGGCGTCTGCTAATAAATAGCAGGCGCCTATTTTTATGGAGATTATTATGAAACCTATTATTGGACTAATACCTTTATATGATGATGAGAAGGAAAGCTATTGGATGCTTCCAGGATACATGAAGGCGGTAGAGAAATCAGGGGGAGTCCCTATTATGCTTCCTTTTACACAAGATAAAGACGAGTTAACGGTCGCTTATGGATTATGTGATGGAATCTTGTTTACTGGAGGACATGATGTTAATCCTACAATTTATGGTCAGGTCATATCAGATAAGTGTGGAATGGCTTGCGAAACAAGAGATGTAATGGAAGGATTTTTGCTAGATTTATGCGTATCGGATAATAAGCCGTTACTAGGAATATGTAGAGGCATCCAATTTATAAATGCATATTTGGGCGGTACGCTATATCAGGATTTGCCTACAGAGTATAAAAGTGATGTAGAGCATCATATGAAGCCACCTTATGATAATGTGATTCACAATATTGACGTAAGAGGAAATACCAAATTGGCGAACATTATTGGGGCAGGTATACATGGAGTTAATAGCTATCATCACCAAGCAATTAAAGAGTTGGCAGATGGACTTGAAGCTATGGCGATATCTGAGGATGGGCTAGTGGAATCTATAGAGATTAAAAATCAGAAATTCGCAATTGCGGTACAGTGGCATCCAGAATTTTCATATGACAGTAGTGATGACAGTAAAAAGATTATGCAGGCTTTTGTAGATGCATGTAGAAGGAAGGGAACAATATGACTGACGGATTTATTAAAGTTGCAAGTGCAACATGTGATATAAAAGTGGCTGATACAAAACATAATGCAGATGTGATTGTGGAAAAGATAAAAGAGGCAGCTGATAGAGGTGTAAATATTATCTGCTTTCCTGAACTTTGTATTACGGGCTATACCTGTGGAGACTTATTTCTGCAGGATACCCTACTTAGAGGTGCAAAGGAGGCTGTTGAATATATTGCTTATGAAACTAAGCATTTAGATATAGTGGCTATTGTTGGATTACCATGTGTTATCAAACAGAAGCTGTACAACATAGCTGTAGTACTTAACTGTGGAAAGGTCATAGGAGGAACTGCAAAACAGAATCTACCTAATTACAGCGAGTTTTATGAAATGAGACATTTCACTCCAGCAGAAGCTGACTTTAAAGAATCGGTTTCTTTTGGAAAGGAAAAGTCATGCTTTATATGTTGTAATCAGATTTATTCTTTGGAATCCATGCCTAACCTTAAATTTGGTATAGAAATCTGCGAAGATCTGTGGGTTGCAGACACTCCGTCTGTTAGATTAGCAGAAAACGGGGCTACAATTATTTTTAATCTATCGGCTAGCGACGAGGTTATAGGAAAAAGAGATTATAGAAAAAATTTGATAAAAGCTAAATCTGGCAGTTTGTGTTGTGGATACGTATATGCGGATGCTGGAATAGGAGAATCTACTCAGGATATGGTATTTGCTGGAAATAACATAATAGTCGAAAATGGTTCTGTTCTTGCTGAATCTGAACTATTTGAAAACGATATGATTATTGCAGATATAGATGTTGATAAACTGGCACATGAAAGAAGGAGAATGAATACCTTTAAAAGTGGTACATGTGTTGAAGAAGCTAATTTTGTTTTAACCAAAAAGAATACAGTATTAGAACATGACCCAGCAAAACTTCCTTTCGTACCGATTGAACAAAGCAATCTAAACAATCGATGTAAAGAAATCCTCACAATGCAATCTGTAGGACTTGCCACACGAATAAAGCATATTGGTTGTAAAGATGTTGTGATTGGACTCTCAGGAGGGTTGGATTCTACTTTAGCTCTTATAGTAGCAGTCCATGCATTTGACAGATTAGGGTTAGATAGGTCAGGTATTAGAGCTATAACCATGCCATGCTTTGGAACTACGGATAGGACATACAATAATGCTTGTAAGCTGGCTTTAGAGTATCACACATCCCTTGAGGAGATTATTATTAAGGACAGTGTAATGCAACATTTCAAGGATATAGGTCAGAGTGAGAACATTCACGATGTAACCTATGAGAACTCCCAGGCTAGGGAACGTACACAAATTTTAATGGATAAGGCTAATATGTACGGAGGAATCGTTGTTGGAACAGGGGACCTATCTGAGCTTGCTCTTGGATGGGCCACTTACAATGGAGACCATATGTCCATGTATGCAGTTAATGCATCTATTCCAAAGACGCTCGTAAGATGGTTGGTGGATTATGAATCAAGAAATGCAACTGAAAATCTTAGAATGATTCTTAATGATATATTAGATACACCTGTAAGTCCTGAATTACTTCCACCTGATGAGAAGGGGAATATTGCACAGAGGACAGAAGATTTAGTAGGACCATATGAACTGCACGACTTTTTCCTATATTATATGTTACGCTTCGGATTTACTCCAAGGAAGATATATAGACTTGCAACTATTTCTTTTGCAGAGGACTATAGCAGGGAATTTATACTTAAGTGGATGAGGACCTTCTATAGGAGATTCTTTAGCCAGCAGTTTAAAAGAAGCTGTATGCCAGATGCTCCTAAAGTGGGAACAGTTACCCTTTCCCCAAGGGGCGATTTCAGAATGCCAAGTGATGCAAGCTATAGTATTTGGATGAAGGAGTTAGAGGAGATACAATAAGAGAATAAATACCAGTAGTTAAATCTAGACTAAGCTTTTTAAAAGGTGTATTCTATATTCCTAAGAAAAAGGAGAGAAAGCATTGAGCAGGAACATACTTATTATTAATACTGGCGGAACATTGTCTTCGGTTATGAAGGAAAGTGGTTTGGCACCTGGGCTGTCTACTCAGGATATGAAGCGTGAATTGCATGTGGTGTCAGGTGATATTAATTTTGAAATAGAAGATTTTATGGCTGTTGATAGTGCCAATATTTTTCCAGAGGATTGGAGCAAGCTTGCTGAGCATATTGGTGGTATACGTAATGACTATGATGGCATTGTTGTAATCCACGGAACAGATACACTTGCATACACATCATCTATGCTTTCTTTTATGCTTCAAAACATAAATATTCCGGTTGTAATTACTGGCTCACAGCTTTCTATTACAAATCCAATTGCAGATGCTATGGAAAACCTGCGATGCGCCATTCATATGGCAGCAAGTGGCAGAGCAGGAGTGTTTGTTGCATTCAATCGTAAGGTAATGCTTGGCTGTCGTGCTTCAAAGGTTCGTTCTCTTAGCTTTGATGCTTTTGAGAGCATCAACTATCCCAATGTAGCTGAAATCAGCTCACTTGGTATGAATATTGATGATAGTACAATCCCTGTTAGAAACGGTGTATTCCACCTGGAAAACAATTATTCTACAGAAGTTTGTATGCTGAAAATGTTCCCAGGCATTCATAGAAGCCTTGTTGAATCAATCGCTGCGCAGGGATATAAGGGACTTTACATTGAGGCATTTGGAATTGGTGGCATGCCATTTTTAAAGCATGATTTTATCAGCACAATCGAGAAGGTTATTGCTGATGGTATGACTGTTGTAGTTGGTACTCAGTGCAGATACGAAGGCTCAAAGATGGATGTTTACGAGACTGGTAAGAGAGCTCTCGAAAGCGGAGTACTCCAGGCTCAGGATATGACAAGTGAAGCGGCCCTTACAAAGCTCATGTGGATTCTTGGAAAGACCAGTAATCCATCTGAAATAAAGGATTATTTTTCTTTAAATATTGCCGGTGAGCTTAAAAATTATTAGGAGATTTTTTAATGAATCTATTTGATATTATTGGACCGGTTATGGTAGGTCCTTCCAGCTCTCACACAGCAGGAGCAGCCAAAATTGGAAATGTTTGTAATAAGCTTATGGCAGAAAAAATCGAAAGTGCGGAGATTTATTTGCACGGTTCTTTTGCTGAAACAGGCAAAGGTCACGGTACTGACAAGGCTATCGTAGGTGGTTTGCTAGGAATGGCCTGCGATGATGAGCGTTTGCCAGATAGCTTTACAGTGGCACAGGAGATGGGCTTTAAATATACAATACAGGCAGCTGACTTGGGAGATGTTCATCCAAACACAGCAAAGGTGATTATGCATGGCGTTTCAGGTCACAGCTTGGAGGTAGTGGCATCATCCATCGGTGGTGGACGTATTCAGGTAGTTATGCTTGATGGCGTGAAGGCCAACTTCTCCGGAGAAAGCCCTACACTTATAGTTCATAATGTTGATAAGCCAGGATACATTACTGAGGTTACAAGACTTCTTGGTATAGAACATATTAATATTGCCACTATGCAGCTCTATCGTAAAAAGCGTGGTGGAGAAGCTGTTATGGTAATTGAGTGTGATGAGTGTGTACCAGATAGCACAATCAAGGAATTAGAAAAACTAGAAGGTATTATGAAGGTTTCATATTACTGTCCAGAGTAGAGGATTATAGATGTTTGATTCAGTAGAAGAGATTTGTAAATTAGAAGAGAATAGCGGAGTTCATTTCTGGAAGATAGTTCAGCAGGACGATTGCAAAGAACGCGCAGTTTCAGAGGAAGAATCCTTTGAAAATATGAAGCGCATGTACACAGCAATGAAGGAGTCTGCCCTTAATTACGACAAGACAGTGAAAAGCAACAGCGGCTTAGTAGGCGGTGAGGCAGGTCTTCTTAGAGAATACCTTGACAGTGGTAATGCTTTAGTTGGAGATTTTGCAGGCCGTGTTATGGAATTGGCTCTTCGTGTTGCTGAGGGTAATGCATGTATGAAGCGAATTGTAGCTGCACCTACAGCCGGTTCATGTGGAGTTGTTCCAGCAGTATTTATAGCAGCTCAGGAGAAATTAGGACTTACTGATGAAAAGATGACAGAGGCTCTTTTTGTAGCAGCAGGAGTTGGTGAGGTAATAGCAGCCAGAGCATCACTTGCCGGTGCTGAAGGTGGCTGTCAGGCGGAAATCGGAGCAGCCAGCTCAATGGCAGCAGCGGGCCTTGTATATCTTCAGGGAGGTAATGGCAGAAAGAGTGCTAATGCGGCAGCACTTGCTTTAAAAAATCTTCTTGGTCTTGCTTGTGATCCAGTGGCAGGCCTAGTAGAGGTTCCATGCGTTAAGCGAAATGTTTGTGGTGCTATGAATGCAGTTACATCAGCAGAACTTACTATGGCTGGTATTGAAAGTCGAATTCCTGCAGATGAAGTGTTTGATGCTATGAGTGCTGTAGGTAAAGATATGAATCCTAATATAAAGGAAACTGGTAAAGGTGGAGTCGCTGGAACAGTAACTGGACAGAAAATTAAGGATGCTTTAGCACATTAAATTAAAAAAGTGCTTGCATTATCTTTTAATTAGTTGTATATTTTTTCTCAAGACAAAGGCGTCTAAAGAAATTCCCTTATGGGGAGTCTCTTTAGATGCCTTTTCTTTTTTTGTTTATTAAAACTACTATGTGGAAGGAGTAGCTAACATGGGTAATCAAATGCAAGGTCTTTATGACCCATCTTTTGAGCATGACAACTGTGGTATAGGTGCAGTTGTATCTATTAAGGGAATCAAGACCCATCAGACTGTGTCAGATGCATTAAAGATTGTAGAAAACTTGGAGCATCGAGCTGGCAAGGATGCATCAGGTGAGACTGGCGATGGTGTTGGAATCCTACTTCAGATATCTCATAAATTTTTCAAGAAGGTTTGTGAAAAAGAAAAGATTGCAATCGGCAATGAGCGAGAATATGGAATTGGTATGTTTTTCTTCCCTCAGGATGAGTTGAAGAGAAAACAGGCAATGAAGATGTTTGAAATCAGTGTCGAGAAGGAAGGACTTGAATTCTTAGGATGGCGTAAAGTTCCTACTAAATCTGAAATATTAGGAAAGATGGCCTTAGACTGCATGCCATATATCTGCCAGGCATTTATTAAAAAGCCTGCAGACTGCGAAAAAGGATTGGATTTCGATAGAAGACTGTATGTGGCAAGACGTGTATTTGAACAGACAGCAGAGGATACTTATGTAGCATCTCTTTCTAGTAGAACTATTGTATATAAGGGAATGTTTCTAGTTAATCAGCTCAGACTGTTTTTCGAAGATCTTGAGGATCCAGATTACGAGTCTGCAATTGCAACAGTACATTCTCGTTTCTCTACTAATACAAATCCATCTTGGGAGAGAGCGCATCCAAATAGATTTATAGTTCATAATGGTGAGATTAATACTATCAAGGGTAACGCAGATAAAATGCTTTCCCGTGAGGAGACAATGGTTTCTCAGGTGCTTGAGCCAGAAATGTCAAAGATTACACCAGTTTGTAATCAGGCAGGATCCGACTCCGCAATGCTTGATAATGCGTTAGAGTTTTTGGTAATGAATGGCATGCCACTTCCTCTTGCGGTAATGATTACTATTCCTGAGCCTTGGTATAAAAATAAGGCTATGGACCAGGCAAGACGAGATTTTTATCAGTATTATTCAACAATGATGGAGCCATGGGATGGCCCAGCGTCTATCCTGTTTTCTGATGGCGATATTATGGGTGCTGTCCTTGATAGAAATGGTCTTCGCCCAAGCCGCTATTATATTACAAACGACGATTATCTAATTCTTTCTTCAGAAGTGGGTGTACTTCCTGTTGAGGAGGAGAGAATAATTAAGAAGGATAGACTTCGTCCAGGAAAAATGCTTCTTGTTGATACTGTAGCAGGTAAGCTTATTGATGATGCAAAGCTAAAGGAGAAATATGCTAACAGCCAGCCTTATGGTCAGTGGCTCGATGCAAATCTTGCTCATTTAGCTGATATCAAGATTCCTAACGAGCCTGTTCCAAAGCATTCACAGGAAGAGCGTGACAGACTTCAAAAGGCTTTTGGATATGGATATGGTGAGGTGAAGGAATCAATTCTTCCAATGGCCCTTAATGGTGTTGAGAGCACAGCTGCTATGGGTATTGATACTCCGCTTGCAGTTCTTTCAAATCAGCATCAGCCATTATTTAACTACTTCAAGCAGCTTTTTGCCCAGGTAACAAATCCACCAATCGATTCAATCCGTGAGGAGATTGTTACAGCAACAACTGTATACATCGGTACAGCTGGCAATGTATTAGAGGAAAAGGAAGAAAACTGCAATATGTTGCAGATTAACAACCCTATTCTTACAGTGACAGATTTGATGAAGATTAAATCTATGAAGGTGCCAGGACTTAAGGCTGAGACTGTACCTATCACATATTATAAAAATACATCATTGGCTAAGGCTATTGAGCACCTGTATGTAGAGGTAGATAGAGTAAATAGAGAGGGTGCAAATATTATCATCCTATCTGATAGAGGTGTGGATGAGAATCATGTTGCAATACCATCACTTCTTGCGGTAGCAGCAGTGCAGCATCACTTGGTACAGACCAAAAAGAGAACAAGCCTTTCACTTATTCTCGAGTCGGGCGAGCCAAGAGAAGTGCATCATTTTGCAACCTTGCTTGGTTATGGTGCATCTGCAATTAACCCATATCTTGCCCAGGAAACAATCGAAGAACTCGTGGAGAAGGGGCAGTTGCAGAAGGATGTACATGCAGCCATTGATTCATACAACGAGGCTATTATTACAGGCATCATTAAGATTGCATCAAAGATGGGTATTTCTACTGTACAGTCATATCAAGGTGCAAAGATTTTTGAGGCAATAGGAATCAGCTCCGATGTAATCGATAAGTATTTCACTGGCACAATCAGCCGTATTGGTGGAATCACTATTGAGGATATTCAGGCTGATGTGGAAAGACAGCATTCTATGGCATTTGATCCACTTGGATTGTCTGTTGATAAGACACTTGATTCGAAGGGTGTACATAAGATGAGAGCGGGAGCAGAGGAACACTTATATAATCCTGCTACCATTCATTTACTTCAGCTTGCTACAAGAACAGGTGACTATAATACATTCAAAGAGTATACAGCTTTAATTAACGATGAAGATGCGGTTCGAAATCTTCGTGGCCTTATAGACTTTAAATACCCTAAGAAGGGAATCAGCATCGATGAAGTTGAGTCAGTGGATTCAATCGTAAAGCGATTTAAAACAGGTGCAATGAGCTATGGCTCAATTTCTAAGGAAGCCCATGAGACAATGGCTATCGCCATGAATATGCTTCACGGAAAATCAAATTCCGGTGAAGGTGGTGAAGAGGAAGCTAGATATGAGGTTGGTCCTGATGGTCTTAACAGATGTTCAGCTATAAAGCAGGTGGCATCAGGTAGATTTGGTGTTACAAGTAAGTACCTGGTATCTGCAAAGGAAATACAGATTAAAATGGCTCAGGGTGCAAAGCCAGGTGAAGGTGGACATCTACCAGGAAAGAAGGTATATCCATGGATAGCAAAGACTCGTCTTTCTACACCGGGTGTAGCTCTTATTTCGCCACCACCTCATCACGATATTTATTCAATCGAAGATTTGGCTGAGCTCATATATGATTTAAAGAATGCCAACAAGGATGCACGTATATCAGTAAAGCTTGTATCAGAGGCAGGAGTAGGTACAATTGCCAGCGGTGTTGCCAAGGCAGGTGCGCAGGTTATCCTTATCTCTGGATACGACGGTGGTACAGGAGCAGCTCCTAAGTCATCTATTCATAATGCAGGACTTCCATGGGAATTAGGCTTGGCAGAAGCGCATCAGACACTTGCTCAGAACGGATTACGTAATAAGGTTGTTATCGAGACAGATGGTAAGCTTATGAGCGGCCGTGACGTTGCTATCGCCTGTGCACTTGGTGCGGAGGAGTTTGGCTTTGCTACAGCACCACTTGTAACTATGGGATGTGTAATGATGAGAGTATGTAATTTGGATACTTGTCCTGTTGGTGTTGCAACTCAGAACCCAGAGCTTAGAAAGAGATTTACAGGTAAGCCAGAATACGTAGTTAACTTTATGCGCTTTATAGCTCAGGAGCTTCGTGAATATATGGCAGAGCTTGGATGCAAAACTGTAGATGAGCTTTGTGGTAGATATGACTTGCTTACTCTTAAGAATGTGGCTGGAAGTGGACGTAGAGAAAAGGTAGATTTATCTGCTGTAATCTCTAATCCAAATCCTTATGAGAAGATTGAATATGATAAAAAGAATGTATTCAACTTTGAGCTAGAAAAGACACTTGATGAAAAGGTTCTTCTTAAAAAGCTAAAGAGTGCTATAGCCTCTGGTAAGAAGGAGGAGGTAAGTCTTGAGGTTTCAAATGTGGACCGTTCATTTGGTACATTGTTTGGAGCAGAGATTACCAGAAACCATGGAGAAAATCTGGAGGAAGATACCTATGTAATTAACTGCCAGGGTGCAGGTGGACAGTCATTTGGTGCATTTATACCTAAGGGACTTACACTTAACCTGGAGGGAGATTCTAACGACTACTTCGGTAAGGGATTATCAGGCGGAAAGCTTGTTGTATATCCATCTGCTAAGGCGACCTATAAGCAGGATGAGAATATCATTATCGGTAATGTTGCTTTGTATGGTGCAACCAGTGGTAAAGCCTTTATCAACGGTGTAGCAGGCGAGCGTTTCGCAGTACGTAATTCAGGTGCTACAGCAGTTGTAGAAGGCTGTGGAGATCATGGATGCGAATATATGACAGGTGGACGAGTTGTAGTACTTGGTGAGACTGGCAAGAACTTTGCAGCAGGTATGTCTGGTGGTATTGCATATGTGCTTGATGAAGACGCATCTTTATACAAGAGACTAAACAAATCTATGGTTTCACTGGAGACAGTTACTGACAAATACGATGTATTAGAGCTTAAGGAGATTATTGCTGAGCACGTGGCTGCTACTGGCTCCGCTAAGGGCAAGGAAATTTACGACAACTTTAGCGAGTATCTACCTAAGTTCAAGCGTATTGTACCTTTTGATTACAAAAAGATGATGCAGACAATTGTGCAAATGGAGGAAAAGGGATTATCTTCTGAGCAGGCACAGATAGAAGCATTTAATTTATTAAACAAGTAGGAGGGAACCATGGGAAAGCCAACTGGATTTTTAGAGTATGAGCGAGTAGAGGCTGAAGCGGTTAGCCCTCTTGCCAGAATAAAGAATTTTAATGAGTTTCATGAGCCTCTTTCAAAAGAGGAGCAGAGAAGACAAGGCGGAAGATGCATGGATTGTGGTGTACCATTCTGCCAGTCAGGTATGACAATTAAGGGGATGACTTCTGGTTGTCCTCTGAACAACCTTATTCCTGAGTGGAATGAGCTTGTATATCAGGGAAATTATGAGATGGCCTATAAGAGGCTTCACAAGACTAGCAATTTCCCTGAGTTTACATGCAGGGTATGTCCTGCACTTTGTGAGAAAGCATGTACCTGCGGACTTAATGGAGATGCTGTATCTACAAGGGAAAACGAGAAGGCCATTATTGAGTATGCCTATGCCAATGGATTGGCAGATGCAAAGCCTGTAGAGGTTCGTACAGGTAAATCTGTTGCGGTAATTGGCTCAGGCCCATCTGGTCTTGCAGTGGCAGATCAATTAAACAGACGCGGTCACAATGTAACTGTGTACGAGCGCAATGACAATGTAGGTGGATTACTTCGTTACGGTATTCCTAACATGAAGCTTGAAAAGCAGATTATTGACCGTAAAATTAAAATCATGGAGGAGGAAGGTGTAAGCTTTGTAGTTAATGCCAATGTAGGTGTTGATGTTAAGGCGGCCGATTTGACAAAGAAGTACGATGCGGTAGTTCTTTGCTGCGGTTCATCTAATCCACGTGATATTCAGGCTACAGGTAGAAAAGAGGCTAAGGGTATCTATTTTGCTGTGGATTTCCTTACATCTACTACAAAATGCCTCTGGGCAAATGATATGAAGCTTGTAGAGGGACAGTATATTTCTGCCAAAGGCAAGGATGTTATCATCATCGGTGGTGGAGACACAGGTAACGATTGTGTTGGTACTGCAATTCGTCATGGATGTAAGTCTGTAACACAGCTTGAAATGATGCCAAAGGCACCAGATGTGAGAGCAGAATCAAATCCATGGCCTCAGTGGCCTCTTGTATGTAAAACTGATTATGGTCAGGAGGAGGCTATTGCCAAGTTCGGTCATGATCCTAGAATCTACACTACAACTGTCAAGGAATTCAAGACAGATAAGAATGGTGATTTGAAGTCTGTTGTTTTAGTTTCACTTGAGTCTAAAACTGACAAGAAAACAGGACGCAGAATGATGGTGCCAGTGGAAGGTACTGAGAAAGAAGTGCCTTGCCAGCTTTGTCTGATTGCAGCAGGATTTCTTGGAGCGCAGAAATATGTGGCAGACGCTTTCAAGGTGGAGCTGGATGGACGTACTAATGTTGCATCCGTAAATACGAATTCATTCGCGACAAATGTGCCTAAGGTATTTACTGCAGGTGATATGCACACAGGACAATCACTGGTTGTAAAGGCTATTAGACAGGGCCGCGATTGTGCTCGGGAAGTAGATGAGTTCTTGATGGGTTATACAAATCTATAATTTTAGGTTTGGAAAATTTAATCCAAAATTTATTTTAAAAAATATAAAAAATGTTATTGACAAACATTTATCAAAAGAATATTATTCTAAACAAATAAAAATCAATGGAACGACAAAGGCGTCGTAGTTTTAGCTAAGTAGCTAAAACTACGACGCCTTTCTTTTTATTATTGTTCCTATGGGAAGGTGATTTTATGTGTTCGATTATGGCTTTAAGTAAATGCCATGTGGAGATGAAAGACTTCGAGGCGGCATTTTCAAAAACGGTTTCTAGAGGGCCAGACATGCAACGAGTTATAACCGTGAATGATTCGGTGCTGGGCTTTCAAAGACTATCAATTATGGGTTTGACAGATGCAGGAATGCAACCCTTTGAGCTTGATGGAAATTATGTAATATGCAACGGAGAGTTGTATGGATTTAAAACAGAGCGAGAGAGTTTGAAAGCAGAGGGATACAAATTCTTAAGCGACAGTGATTGCGAAATCATTTTACCAATGTATCGTAAATACGGAACAAAGATGTTCGAAAAGCTTGATGCAGAATTTGCAATGGTTATTTACGACAAGGAAATAGATGATTTGGTAGCAGCAAGAGATCCAATCGGAATTAGACCTTTGTTTTATGGCTACGACAGTGAAGGTTCAATAATGTTTGCATCAGAAGCAAAGAACTTGGTTGGTCTTACAGATGAGGTTAAGCCATTTCCACCAGGACATTATTATTACAAGGGTGTGTTTACATGCTACAGAGATTTGGCGAAGCGACAGACATACAGATTAGACGGGGTGGAAGAGGTTGCAGCAAACATTAAGGCAAAGCTTGTAGCTGGTGTTGAGAAACGACTTGATGCAGATGCTCCTGTAGGATTTCTTCTTTCTGGTGGACTTGATTCATCACTTGTTTGTGCAATCGCTCAGAAGATGATGGATAAGCCAATTAAAACATTTGCAATCGGCATGAACGAGGATGCAATCGATTTAAAGTATGCAAAGGAAGTTGCAGATTACATTGGTTCAGAACATCACGAAATCATAATCAATAAAGACATCGTAATTGAGTCTTTGGAGGAAGTTGTTGCAGCACTTGGTACATACGACATAACAACAATCCGAGCCAGCATGGGAATGTATTTAATCTGCAAGGGAATCAAGAAACAGTTCCCAGAGATAAGAGTTCTTCTTACTGGTGAGATATCAGATGAAATCTTCGGTTATAAATACACAGATTTTGCTCCAAATGCAGAAGAGTTTCAGAAGGAAGCAGAAAAGAGACTTAGAGAGCTTTACATGTACGATGTACTGAGGGCTGACAGATGTATCTCAGTTCATTCAATGGAGGCAAGAGTTCCATTTGGTGATTTAGATTTTGTGGATTATGTAATGAGTGTAAATCCTGAAATCAAGATGAATAAATACAACAAAGGCAAGTATTTATTAAGACATGCTTTTGAGGATGGAGATTACTTACCACACGACATATTGTTCAGAGAGAAAGCAGCGTTCTCAGATGCAGTTGGACACTCAATGGTAGATTACCTGAAAGAATATGCTAATAGCTTATACAGTGATGAGGATGTAAAGAATGCGTATCGCAAATACGAATTTGCAACACCTTTTACAAAGGAATCACTTTTGTATAGAGATTTATTTGAGAAGTACTATCCAGGCCAGGCACAGATGGTTGTAGACTTTTGGATGCCAAACAGGGCTTGGGAGGGATGCGATGTTGATGATCCATCCGCACGCGTACTTGCAAACTACGGCGCTAGCGGAGTATAAGAGGAGGATAAGAAATGAGCAAGGTTACAGAGATTTTCGGAAGCAAAGTATTTAATGATGAGACTATGAAAGAGCGTCTTCCAAAAGATGCTTACAAAGCTCTTAAGAAGACAGTTGAAGAGGGACGTCCTCTTGACAGAGAGCTTGCAAATGTAATTGCACATGCTATGAAGGAATGGGCAATTGAACTTGGAGCTACACATTTCACACATTGGTTCCAGCCAATGACAGGTGTTACAGCTGAAAAGCATGATTCATTTATTCAGCCTGAAGAAGGTGGCAAGGTTATCATGACTTTCTCAGGAAAGGAATTAATCAAAGGTGAGCCTGATGCATCTTCATTCCCATCAGGTGGATTAAGAGCTACATTTGAGGCAAGAGGATATACAGCATGGGACCCAACAAGCTATGTATTTATCAAGGATGATACTCTTTGTATTCCAACAGCCTTTTGTTCATACTCAGGTGAAGCACTTGATAAAAAGACTCCATTACTTCGTTCAATGGAAGCACTTGATAAATCAGCAGTTAGAGCACTTAAGCTTTTTGGTCACGATGATGTAAAGAGAGTTATTACAACAGTTGGACCAGAGCAGGAATACTTTTTAATAGATACAGAAATGTATAACAAGCGTCCAGATTTGATTTACACAGGACGTACATTATTTGGAGCTAAGCCTCCAAAGGGTCAGGAACTTGAGGATCACTATTTTGGAACTATTAAGCCAAGAGTTTCTGCTTACATGAAAGAGTTAGACGAGGAGTTGTGGAAACTAGGTGTACTTGCAAAAACAAAGCATAATGAAGTTGCGCCAGCTCAGCATGAGCTTGCACCAGTGTACTCAACCACTAATATAGCAACAGATCATAACCAGCTTACAATGGAGATGATGAAGGTTGTAGCTGGACGTCACGGAATGACTTGCTTACTTCATGAAAAGCCTTTTGCAGGTGTAAATGGTTCGGGCAAGCACAACAACTGGTCTATATCAACCGATACCGGAGTAAACCTGTTAGAACCAGGTGCTACTCCTTCCCAGAACACTCAGTTCTTGTTGTTCTTAACAGCAGTAATTAAGGCTGTAGACGAGTATCAGGAATTACTCCGAGTATCGGTTGCTTCTGCTGGAAATGATCACAGACTTGGAGCAAATGAGGCACCACCAGCTATCATTTCAATGTTCCTTGGAGATGAGCTTGAGGCTATTGTAGAGTCAATCATCGATGGAACTGATTATGAAGACATTAAAAAGAAGAAGATGTCAATTGGTGCAGCTGTTATTCCTAGCATTTCACAGGATACAACAGATAGAAACAGAACATCACCATTTGCCTTTACAGGTAATAAATTTGAGTTTAGATCACTTGGTTCTGCAGCATCTATTTCAGGTCCAAACGTTGTATTAAATACAATTGTTGCAGAGGAGCTTGATAAGTTCTCAGAAGAGCTTGAAAAGGCAGCTGATTTCGATAAGGCACTTGCAGAGCTCCTTAAGAGAGAGCTTACAGCCCACAAGAGAATCATCTTCAATGGTAACGGATATTCTGATGAGTGGGTAAAGGAAGCAGAGAGAAGAGGACTTAAGAACCTCAAGTCTACAGTAGATGCCCTTCCAGCATTCGTAGATAAGAAAGCAATTGATGTATTTACAAAGCATAACGTATTTACGGAGCAGGAGCTTTATAGCCGATATGACATCCAGCTTGAGAATTACTATAAGGTAATTGATATCGAAGCTCTTACAATGGATGCTATGGTTAAGAAAGACATTATGGCAGCTGCTAGTGATTATCAGTTTACACTTGCAGAAACTCTTAACGCAAAGGCTGCAACAGGACTTTCAGTTGATTCTTCAGTGGAAAAGAAGAGATTGGAGCAGGCAGCTAAGTTAACAACATCAATGGATGAAAGACTTGAAAAGCTTGAAGCAGACATTGATAAGGCAAAAGAATTAACTGAGACATATGATTTGGCTAAGTTCCATCATGATGTAATCTTTGCAGATATGAATGAGCTTAGAGAGGTGGTTGATGAGCTTGAGACAGTAGTACCAAGTGATATCTGGCCATACCCAACATACGGAGAAATCCTTTATAGCGTAAAATAAGCGTAATTAGAAGGTAGCACAAAGGCGTGCAGTATTCGAAAAAATACTGCGCGCCTTTTTATATAAATAATAATAAACCCCAAGGAGGAAAATATTATGGAAGCTTATTCAAGCATGTTATTTGGAGTCTGGTTCCTTATAGGAGCTGCCCTTGTATTTTGGATGCAAGCGGGATTTGCAATGGTAGAGGCAGGATTTACCAGAGCAAAAAATACTGGAAACATCATTATGAAAAACCTGATGGATTTCTGTATTGGTACAGTAATGTTTATTGTTTTAGGATTTGGTCTTATGTTTGGAGAGGATTGCCTCTTTGGATTAGTAGGAAGACCAACACTAGGAATATTTACAGACTATGCAAACTTTGACTGGAGCAACTTTGTATTTAACCTTGTGTTCTGCGCTACAACAGCAACAATCGTAAGTGGTGCTATGGCAGAAAGAACAAAGTTTATCAGCTACTGTGTATATTCTGGAATTATTTCTCTTGTAATATATCCAATTGAGGCTCATTGGATTTGGGGTGGTGGCTGGCTTTCTCAGATTGGCTTCCATGATTTCGCAGGTTCATGTGCAATCCACATGGTAGGTGGTATCTGCGCCCTTATTGGTGCAAAAATCCTTGGACCTAGAATTGGTAAGTTTACACGTGACAGCAAAGGCAAGATTAAGAAGGTAAATGCATTCCCAGGACACAACATTGCACTTGGTGCACTTGGTGTATTTATCCTTTGGCTTGGCTGGTATGGTTTCAACGGCGCAGCAGCAACATCACTTGAGCAGCTTGCATCAATCTTTGTAACTACAACAATTGCACCAGCCGTTGCAACAGTAACAACAATGTCTTATACATGGATTAAATATGGCAAGCCAGATGTATCTATGTCATTAAATGCATCACTTGCTGGTCTTGTAGCTATCACAGCCCCATGCGACGTAACAGATGCACTTGGTGCAATTATCATCGGTATTGTATCTGGATTTTTAGTAGTATTCGGGGTATGGCTTTTAGACAACAAGCTTCGTGTTGATGATCCAGTTGGAGCTGTTGCAGTCCATATGATGAATGGTATTTGGGGAACAATTGCAGTTGGACTTTTCGCAACAACATCAGCACCACAAAGCGAATTAGCTGGTCTTTTTTACGGGGGAGGATTTAAGTTATTAGGAATACAGTTACTTGGCGTATTAACAGTAGGCGCTTGGGCAGCAGTAACAATCACTATCGCATTTTCGGTAATCAAAGCTACAATCGGTCTTCGTGCATCAGCAGAAGAGGAAATTGTAGGCTTAGACAGAACAGAGCATGGTTTACCATCTGCATACTCTGGATTCAACATGCTTGAGGACGACTTTGATACTGATGAGCTAGATGATGAAACAGCTAACCTCATCACAGAAACACTTGAAGCAGCAGGACTTGCTTCACTTGATGAGGCAGTGGAAGTAGAGTACGCTCCATCACAAATCACTGCAGCTGGCAAGCCTAGAATGACTAAGATTGAAATTCTTTGCAAGGAACGCAACCTTGAAAAGCTTAAGAATTCACTTATGAAGTTAGGTATCACAGGAATGACTGTATCTCATGTTATGGGATGTGGTGTACAGAAAGGCGCACCAGAATACTACAGAGGCGTAGCTTTAGAGCCAGCCCTTCTACCAAAAATTCGTGTAGACGTAGTAGTATGCAAAGTACCTGTACAGCAGGTAATCGACACCGCCAAGAAGGTCCTTTACACTGGCCACATCGGCGACGGCAAAATATTCGTATACGACGTGGAGCAGGTAGTCAAGATCCGCACCGGCGAAGAAGACTTTGCAGCCCTCCAAGACGTGGAGTAAAACAGCTACCCCAGGCCACCCCAACGGGGCCCAGAGCCCCAGGGAGCCAGGGTATCATTGGAGCAGATTTATAGATTATCTTAATGTGTAAAGTCGCCCATATGTAGGTGTACTTACGAAGCTTTTACTATTCGAAGGTAATGTATGGGTGGGACGGACAATGTAGTTTATATAATCATCTAGTCTTAACTAGTCTTTGTATTATTACTTTTGCTACT
>NZ_FOWB01000017.1:0-63932 GCF_900115355.1 Pseudobutyrivibrio sp. JW11
TTCAGAACGTCGTGAGACAGTTCGGTCCCTATCCGGCGCGGGCGTAGGATATTTGAGAGGAGCTGCCCCTAGTACGAGAGGACCGGGGTGGACGGACCACTGGTGTATCAGCTGTCGACCAACGGCATAGCTGAGTAGCCAAGTCTGGACGGGATAAACGCTGAAGGCATCTAAGCGTGAAGCCCCCCTCAAGATGAGATATCCCATTCCTTTAAGGAAATAAGATCCCTTATAGACGATAAGGTAGATAGGTTCAAGGTGTAAGTGCGGTAACGCATTCAGCTGATGAATACTAATAGATCGAAGGTTTATTCTAAAAAGAAGATATGTAGTATCGGAATACTGTGTGAAGTTTTGAGGTTGTTATTTATAACAAGCCGATGTGGCTCAATTGGCAGAGCAGCTGATTTGTAATCAGCAGGTTATCGGTTCGAGTCCGATCATCGGCTTTGACTTTAAATCGCATGCTTAATAGCTTGCGATTTTTTTTTATAATTTTTTATTTTATGTGGGGATTGTATTGTGGAAGCTATAAAACATTTTATTAAAAATGAAATTGTACTGTGTGTAGCCTTGGTTTTAGCTATTGTTTCTTGTTTTTTTGTTCATCCAAGTAGGGATTATTTTAACTATATTGATTATCGTACTCTTAGTATTCTTTTATCTCTGATGATAACAATGGCTGGATTTCAGAGATTATCAGTATTTAGACAGATAGGTGAAATACTGGTTGGTAAGATGAATTCGATAAGAGGGATAGTCCTAATCTTATTAGGATTGTGCTTCTTTTCAAGCATGTTTATAACAAATGATGTAGCACTACTAACATTTGTACCGTTTTCTATAATTACGCTTTCGATTTCAAATAGAAAAGACTTGTTTATTGTAGTTATCGTATTTGAAACAATTGCGGCAAATCTTGGAAGCATGCTAATTCCTTTGGGAAATCCACAAAATCTCTATTTATATTCATTATCAAATATGAATTTGTTAAGCTTTATTTCTATAATGCTACCTTATAGTGTATGTGCATTAATCCTTTTAGTTTTAAGCACATATTTATTTGTGAAAGATGCTCCTGTATCTGTTTCAGGGGATTCAAAAAAGGTATATAACAGAACACCGTATGAAAAGAAATTGATTGGATTATATATATTTGCATTTTTAGCATCATTATTAGTAGTGGCAAGGATAATACCTTATTATGTTTCTTTGATAGTAGTAATTCTATTGGTTGTGATATTTGATAGAAGAGTGCTTAGAAAGCCTGATTATTCTTTAATGTTTACTTTTGTTTTTCTATTTGTTTTCATTGGTAACATTAAGAATATATCAATTATTAGTACATTTTTAGAAGCGTTGATTAAGAACAATGAAGTGATAGTTTCAGTTTTTCTGAGTCAGTTTATAAGCAATGTGCCTGCAGCTATACTTTGTTCAGGATTTACAAATGATATACCAAAACTAATTATAGGAACGAATCTAGGTGGATTAGGGACACTTATTGCTTCAATGGCAAGCCTTATTTCATTTAAACAATATAGCTATATTGATGGAGCTAATAGCAAAAAATACATTAAAGTATTTTCTATATTTAATATTGTTTTTTTAATTATTATGCTTATAGAGTATACGATTATAAACTTGGTATAAGAAAAGCCTCGTGCTCAGCACGAGGCTTTTAATCTTTTAGTTTGATAATGAATGTCTAATTACGCCTTTTGGATCTTTAATTAAGATAAAGATAATCCAAATAACAAGTGCTAATGCAATAACAGAAAAACCAAGGAATGTATCATTGATCATATCTTCCAAGGCTGGAGTAAAGTACTCGGCACGTAATTCAGCATATTCAAAGATTGCATCTACGAACCACATTATTGATGCACCCCAAAACATAAACATTAACACATGAAGTTGCATATCATTATTTTTGCGATTATACCATAATACTGTACTAATAACCGCAGCGATAACTGTAATCAGTAATGTCATATTATCCCCCTTAATTAGTTGTTTTCATTGTAGAAATAGGTCTTTTTACAATCATATCAGCTGTAACGCACATGCCAATCCAAATAACTGTTACTAGAACTGCCATTGATACACCTACAGTTGCTATTTCATGAAGCATTTCCTGAGTATCTTCTGGATTAGACATTGCTGTTAAAAATGGGAAGAAAGGTTGTACTTCTCCGTGCCATACATGCTCAAATGCAAGTAAAGCAGAACCACCCCATAAAAGATTTGAAAGCCATTTTAACTTTCTTGTCATAGGTACTGCCATGTTATCTTCATGTTTTTCTGTACCCTGTTTTTCCATTCTTTTCTTAATGATTGTTGTTACGACAGCTTCTCCAGCTGGAACAGTAAAGCAAGCCATAATTCCCCTCCTTAAATTTATTGGTTGATTCAATTCTGTAATGAATCTCAAATAATTATAGCAGCGAAAAACCAAGTATTATAGGGAATTGCGTTAATTCGTGTATTCAAAAAAATATAGCTGTTATTCCAATGAGGAATATCTGTCATATTAATGATTAAATAAAAGATGCTTACAGTCAAATACAATCCGTATTTTATTTTGAATTTTGGAGTAAAAGCGCTATAATAGGCTTCGAGTTTGTTTTTTACTCAAAAGATATAATGTTAGAGAGAGAAAGAGAATGTTAAAACAGGTAGTTATTTGGACATTACAGGATAAATGTTTTGGCCCAAACCTTAGTGCTATTAAAGGCAATATTAAAACGAGATTCGAAGAGTTAAATGGACAGGTTCCAGGACTCAATAGAATTGAGGTACACAGTGAGTGCATGAGCTCATCTAATGGTGATGTTATTATGGTAGCAGAATTTGAAGATGAAGCATCATTAAAGCAAAGAGAGAATAATGAAATGTGGAGTGCAGCAATGAAAGAGACAGTAGTTCCATTTGTTGATGTTACAACACATGTTGAGTATGCTTATTAATAATGCACTAAATTACACTAATTAATTTTACACAATATAAACTTTAGATGTGTTACAATCTTCCTAAAGATACTATTAATGTATAAGGAGGATTTGTGATGGCAGAAAACAAATATGCAGGTACTAAGACAGAGAAGAACCTTTGGGAAGCTTTTGCTGGCGAATCAATGGCAAGAAACAAATATACATATTTTGCATCAGTTGCAAAAAAGGCTGGTTATGAGCAGATTGCAGCGTTATTTTTAAAGACTGCTGATAACGAGAAAGAACATGCAAAGCTTTGGTTTAAAGCTCTTGGTGAAATAGGAGATACACCTGCCAATCTTTTACATGCTGCAGAAGGCGAAAATGCTGAATGGACAGATATGTATGATAGAATGGCTAGAGAAGCTGAGGAAGAAGGTTTCCCAGAGCTTGCAGCACAGTTTAGAGGCGTAGGTGCTATTGAAAAGGAACACGAGGAAAGATATCGTAAGCTTTTGAACAATGTGGAAGCTATGGAGGTCTTCAAAAAGAGTGGTGTAACAATGTGGGAATGCCGCAATTGTGGACATATAGTTGTTGGAGTAGAAGCGCCTGATGTTTGTCCGGTATGCAATCATCCAAAGGCATATTTTGAAGTAAGAGCAGAGAATTATTAATAAATAATATAAGCTGGAGCAAATAAGCTCCAGCTTTTTTATTCGTGAGATTTTTGGGCCTCTTCGTTAATCATATCTTCGTAACCGGTAAGAGCTGCAAAGGGTGCAAACTGAGCAGCACGATCATACAAGCTCATATGTGGATGGGTGAGAGATTGATGGTGAGGCATATCGATTATATCTTTGTATACGATTCGTGGGTCGGGTTCGTTTTTTCTATATCCTTTTGCCATAGTTTTACTCCTTTTATTCACCAGAAGAATGGCCACCAACTTGTTTATTGCGTTTCATGGTCATGGCACCATCTTGGAGATTCATACCTTTTAGTACCGAATTTTTTCCAAATTTATCATGCATTGCCAGGGTGGCTTTTTGAAGCTTACGTTCTTTTTCATCAGCTTTATCAGCTGCTTCTTTTTCCTTTTCCAATGCATTATAGTCAGTGAAAAGATCCATTTGGTAAGGCGCATCATCCGGTATTTTATTAATAGGAATCAGATCACATGCTACAACATTTATTCTGCGAACTAATAGGTCAGAATCGATGATACGATCGTATAGCTCAACCATTGTCTCCATAATTCTTTGGGTGGAGCTGGTCCAACGGTCTAAGTTGCCTGTCCCATGTGCATGATAAGGGATGGGGCGACCAAAGTGATCAACAGAAACTTTTCCAGTATAGTATTTGTTTGTTCCGGCTATTTTAAAAGTAGATCGTCCTATACTTGAACCTTCTTTTTCAAATTCCAGGCTTGTTCTATCGTATCCGATGGTTAATTCAATCTTTTTGGTAACCAAATCCTTTCTTACTAAATCAAGAACCAAAAGCTCTGTCATTTCTTTGACTATGAGCCTAGCCTTGTCTGTAGTGTAAGGTTCCATAAGAACTTGACCACTGGAAAGGCTGTTTGTTTGAGGTCTATAGCTTTTGATAGTGGCAATTTCGGTAGGCTCCCAACCCCAAGCGTGGTCGATAAGTAGCTCGGCATTAATACCTAATGCTTTATATAGGACATCTTCGTTGTATACGCTGGTGCGTGCAATATCTCCCATAGTGAATATGCCCAGTTTTGCAAGGCGACGTGCAATACCACCACCTACGCGCCAAAAGTCTGTGATAGGCTGATGACACCAGAGAAGCTCACGATAGGTTCTTTCGTTTAGTTCAGCGATTCTAACACCCTGTTCATCCGCAGGAACGTGTTTGGCAACAATATCCATTGCTATTTTGGCAAGGTACATATTGGTCCCAATGCCAGCGGTTGCTGTGATACCCGTTTCCTTAAGAACATCACGAATCATACGCATTGCAAGCTCGTGAGCGGTACAAGAATAGGTATTTAAATAGCCTGTAACATCGATGAAGCACTCATCAATGGAATAAACATGAATATCATCATCTGAAACATATCGAAGATAAATAGAAAAAATATAAGTGGATATTTCTTCATATCGTTTCATTCTAGGTGGAGCCGCAATATATGCAAGCTCTAGCGAAGGATCTTTTTCCAACTCTACTGCATCAGAAGATGAACCTGTAAAGTGGTATTCTCCAGTTTCTGGATCCTTTGGAAGTAATCCTAAAGCAAGGGCACGACTAAAACGCTCTGCATTTACCTCTTTTACTCTTTGGATGACTTCAAATAAACGGGCTCTACCTGAAATTCCATAGGCCTTCAGTGAAGGGCTGACAGCTAGACAGATTGTTTTTTCGGTACGGGAGGAATCAGCCACAACCAGATTAGTAGTAAGTGGATCCAAGCCTCTATCAGTGAGCTCGCAAGAAGCATAAAAGGACTTTAAATCGATAGCTATAAAAGCTCGATCCTTTTCCATATGACTGACCTCCTTTCGTAATATTGCAACTTATATGTTATAACCGAACACGCATTCGTGTCAATCGAACATAGAAATATTTTGTAAAATACATAGATTTTGAGTAATGTAGTATACTGTTGTTAGATTTTTGAGTTTACTATCCAAATGAACATTCAAATGGGGGACAACAATGACAGAATTATTATCAGCTAAACAGATGCAGGCTTGTGATAAAAGAACCATTGAAAAACATGAAATACCATCTTTGGTTTTAATGGAAAGAGCGGCTCTTAAAGTAGTTGAAACTATAGAAAAAGAATATGAGAATGCCAATAGTTTTTCAGTAGTTTGTGGTCCTGGAAATAACGGTGGTGATGGTGTTGCTATTGCAAGACTGTTGCATCTAAAAGGTAAAACGGTAGACTGCATGGTGCTGGGTGACTCTGAAAAGTTTTCTGAGCAGTTAAAGCAGGAGATAAAAATAACAGAAAGCTATGGGATGACAATTCACAACAAGCTAATTGAAGAATCTATAGAACAAGCTGACTTAACCATAGATGCTATGTTTGGTATAGGTCTGTCACGAGGATTGTCAGGAGAGTATGATTATGCAGCAGCAATGATCGATCAAGGTGCAAATAGAGTTTTAGCAGTGGATATTCCTTCGGGCTACAATGCAGATAGTGGAAAACTTTTAGGAGAAACTGGCGTAAGGGCGGACATTACTGTTACCTTTGCTTATATGAAAAAAGGTATGCTGCTTGGGGATTGCAAAGCAGCTGTTGGAAAAATGGTTGTAGCAGATGTTGGAATCTACCTGGAAAGAGGAACAGACCAATATGAAAATTTAATTGATGATGATATTTTCAAATTTGTAAAGTCACGAGCTGTAGATGCTAATAAAGGTAGCTGTGGAAAGCTTCTTGTTATTGCAGGGAGTGAAAGCATATACGGGGCATGTTATCTTTCTGCAAAATCGGCTCTTACTACAGGTACAGGGCTGGTGAAAATATATACTCACAAGAATAATATTGCAAGTATTCAGCAAAACTTACCTGAGGCAATGTATGCAGGATATGATGAATACAATGAAAAGGATTTGTCAGAGGAAATAAAATGGGCATCGACTGCTTTAATTGGCCCTGGTTTAGGGACATCTGGCATGTCAAAAAGAATTCTTAAGCAGATATTGAGGGAAGCAAATTATCCCCTAATAATTGATGCAGACGGAATAAATCTGTTAGCAGAAGAAGAGATGAAAGAACTATTCAAGGAAACTTCAGCAAGAGTACCTGTTGTTATTACTCCACATTTAAAAGAGATGGAACGTCTGACGGGCGTTAAAGTGTCTGATATTAACTATAATATGGAGCAGGTAGCTATGGACTTTGCAAAAGAATATGGCTGCATAGTTGTGCTTAAAAATTTTACTACGATTATCACAGATGGCACACAGGTCTCTTACGTAAATAGCGGTAATGAAGGTTTGGCAACCCCAGGTTCCGGAGATGTGTTGGCAGGAGCAATAGCATCATTAATATCTCAAAAGGTTAATCCACAGATAAGAGTGGCGGTTTGTGCGGCAACTCATCTTCATGGAAAGGCCGGTACTGAGGCATCAAAAAAATATGGGGTTAGAGGCGTGCTGGCTAGACATATAATTGATGAATTCGGGAATATTAAGGGGTTATAGGCAATAGTTTCACAGTTATTTCACAATGTGGGCAAATTATTATTAGATAAATATGCTAATGTTATGCTATGTTTAAGTTTGTTGATTTATACAAAAGAACTCAACATAACGAGAATGCTCAAATTAAAACTTACTTTGTGGAATGCATTGAAAACATCAATAAGAGCAATCTTTACATGATGCGCAAGGTCTGCATGTATACTGCAATAATTTACTTATTATTGCTGATCTTGGCTTATTTTGTTGTGCCTAGTTTTAGTATTAATAAGGTGCATTTTCTTATTGTTCCACTTTTGGTCATTTACTATGTAATAAATACACATATAAGAAAACCTTCAGTCACTCTAAGTACTCACATGACTGGTGTGGTTTGTGGTATCTTTTATTTTTCATTAGTAACAATAATCATGTTATTTGATGCAGTTGCAGTTCCAGATCGTCCTGCAGTATGGACGCCGTTAGTTATAGCACTGTTTCCAATGGTTTACATTGACAAAATGTACAAATACGGCATAGAAGAACTTATAGCTATAATAATTTATGCCATAATTGCGTTTTTTAATAAGGAGCCAGAGCTATATACCAGAGAATTGTATATGCTAGTGGCAGCATATGTTTTGTCTATGTTGTCAGCACATATTATTCTTGTAATGCGCAGCCGAGAAGGCTTGGCAATGATAGAACTAAAGGAACTTAGTTCTTTAGACAAATTGACGCATGTTTTAAATAAAGATGCGTTGATGCAAAGAATGGAAAGTCATTATGAACATAAAAAGCCAGAGGAATCATGTGCAATGCTTATGATTGATTTGGATAATTTTAAGGATGTTAATGATAATCTGGGACACGATTCAGGTGATAGGCTTTTGGAGCGAGTAGGCCAGCTTTTAATTGATAATTTTAGAGCCTACGATATAATTGGTCGTTATGGTGGAGATGAATTTGTTGTACTGATGCCAAAGATGAATGATATGACCATCCTAGAGACGAGATGTCGAACTTTGCAGATGTTTATGACAGATATTAATCTTGGAAATGGTCAACCATTTACAGCAAGTATTGGCGCAATAATAGATGGTGGAAATCATTCATGCAACGAAATTTTTAGAATGGCAGATGATGCTTTATACAAATCAAAACTAACTGGTAAAAGTAGATGTACAGCATGGAATATTGAGTGTATAGAGAATCCATCGAAACCTGTTATAATTGCGCTGACTGACGAGAATAATGACAAAGCGATAGGCTTGTGCGGAGTATTGTCTGATGAATTTGAGATAGTAAAGACTCACAATGAAGACGAGGCCCTAAGATATATAAGCCAATATCATGAACATTTGGAATTGGTGGCGGTTAATATGTCGTTGGTAGATGAAAGTGGAATAATTATTAAATATTTAAAGAAACGAGAAAGCTTTACACATGTGCCAATTCTAGCTGTGGCAAGCTCCCCAGAGGAGAGCTTCCAAGCAAAAGAATTAGGTTCTGATGAAGTCATCATGATTGATTCAGAGGACGAGTTATATAAAGAAACAGTTAATAGATTAATACGTATGTAAGAAATATACATCGGCGGCAAGGATTACTTTGTCGCCGGTTTTTAATTTGAGCTCTTGTAGAGGAATGAGAGCTTCATCATCGCGCATAACGACAGCAGGTAGGAAATGATCAGGAGCGCTTATATCAGATATTCGCAATCCGTTCCAACAATGAACATCGTTGATATTAACTGTGATTAAATCGATATGTTCATCCTTTGCAAAGTTTGCAAGAAGCTTGACCCTAGAATAGTGCTCAACGAAGCCTGCACTGATAATACCGGTTGGAATAGCAACCACTCCAACGCCCAAAAAAGCTGTTACAATAGCCATTATTCTGCCGGCAACAGTGATTGGATATATATCACCATACCCTACTGTCAATAAAGTAGATACAGACCACCATATTCCTGAAAATGCATTTCTGAATACATCAGGTTGAGCATCGTGCTCAGCGTAGTAAATACCAATTGAACTTGCTAACATAAGGATTAGTACTATCATTACGGATGATAGTATTTGATTCTTTTTTTCTTGTAATACTGATATGATTACGGCAAAAGAATCATATTGTCCGTTGATTCTAAACAGGTGAAAGATTCGTACGATTCTAAGGATTCTAAATGCAACAAACCCTGATAAATAGAAAAATGGCAAAATGGTAAATAAATCGACGATTCCGTCAAATGATATTAAAAATTTAAGAATAGCTTTAGCCTTCGAAAGGTTAGGATATAGCAAATCTGCCGTCCAAATTCTAAGAGCATATTCTATGCAAAAAATAAAAATTGTGATATAGGCTATTTTGTCTAAAAAAGAAAAATAAGGAGATAATTCGCAGTAGGTTTCAAGGACCATCACCAGTATATTTATACTGATGATGATAGTGATAAAAATATCAAAAAGCCTACTTGGAATATCATCCTTATTTCCAATTTGAATAATATTAAAAATTCTTTGTTTGCTCAAAACAAAAATCTCCCCAATACATTCTAATTACTTTAATGTGAGTCCGTAATAGTTTGCAATACCTGTTGCATCTGCAATTCCCAGCTGCTGATATTGCTCAGGCGTTGAAAGATGATTAACTCTATCAGAGTAGTTTGTGCAGAAAGCATGCTCAACAATGACACATGGGAAACCTGATGTCTTAGACTGATTTATAAGAGCGTAGAAGTCTTTTGCAGAACCATCTGGATATTTGCTAGACTCAGAATCTCTTGTAACAATACCAGTACCGTTTGGACATAGCTTCCAATTGTTTATATTAAGACCAGTAGCTGTAAGCTGAGTCAGAATCGACTGACCAAGTGCAGTACCAGCAACACATATGTCTGGCTTGTAGTTTGCGTTTGGAACGATAATCTTAGAACCATTCTGAGATGTATCTAAATCAGGGTCATAGTCATTGTGCAAACTGATAAGAACATCGGCCTTAACTGATTTTGCATAGTTGACACGGGCTGATAAGCAAGAAGATTTTGAATCAGGATCAGCGCCGTAAGGACATTCGAAACCATAACGAGTCATATATACTGTAACGCCAGAATATTTCTCTAATTCAGCTTTGCAATAGTATGCAATGTAGAGATTGGCAATGCCTTCTTCAAAGTTTTCATAATGACATCCTGTATGAGTAGTATCGTGGCCTGGATCAAGGACTACAACGATATTTTTTTTAGCTGAAGATTTTGTTTTTGCTTCAGAGTAAAAAGAGTTGCTTGTAAAAAGCAAGGATACAAGGGTAAGTCCAAGAACAAGACTTATACCTTTTTTGAAAAACGATTTCATCTTATATTCCTCCATAAATTTGATTCAATTTTAACATAGATTTACATTTGTTAGCAATTTATAGTTGACATGTAAAACATAGCGATGTAGTATATACACAAATTTAATAAGAGATAGAGGTTGCGAAAGACAAAAGTAATCTTGTTGATGGGACAGGCCCATGTGATACAGGATGAAAGGGGATTTCGCCGAAGGAGAGTAGCACCTGATGCTGCTTGTCCTGGGCATATGGTTAATAGCCACATGACTGTCATCTAATGCAATGTTTGCAGTAATAGATGGGGAGCTATCATAAGATGTATTTGATTTATGTTGCCGACCATTTATTGGTCGGCTTTTTTATTGCATCAATTGGGATTTATTAGCTAAAAGGAGGAAACGTAATGAGTATTTTTACAGGTGCAGCAGTAGCGATTGTCACACCATTTAATGAGGATTGTTCAGTTAATTATGAAAAGCTCGATAAGTTGATTGAGTATCAAATTGAAAACAATACAGACGCTATTGTTATTTGTGGTACAACAGGTGAAGCTTCAACTCTTTCACATGAGGAACACTTAGATGTGGTTTGTCATTGTATAAAAACGGTTAATCATCGTGTGCCAGTTATTGCAGGTACTGGTTCAAATTCCACAGAGACAGCTATTTATTTGTCAAAGGAAGCAGAGGCTGCCGGTGCTGATGCTGTGCTTTTGGTTACTCCTTATTATAATAAGGCAACCCAAAACGGACTCTATGTTCATTTTAAAGATACAGCTGATGCCATTAATATCCCATGTATCCTTTACAATGTACCAAGTCGTACAGGTTGCAACATCCTTCCTGAGACAGCTGTGAGACTTGCAAAGGATGTTAAGAATATTGTTGCAATAAAAGAAGCATCAGGAAATATAAGTCAAATTGCAAAGCTTCTTCAGCTGGCAGATGGATGCATTGATGTGTATTCTGGCAATGATGATCAAATAGTTCCAATCATGTCACTTGGAGGTATTGGAGTAATATCCGTTCTTTCAAATGTTGCGCCTCAGCAGACTCATGATTTGTGCCAGGCATGCTTGGACGGAGATTACAAAAAGGCATCAAAGATGCAGTTAGAAGCATTACCTCTTATTGATTCGTTATTCTCTGAGGTTAACCCAATCCCAGTAAAGAAAGCTCTTAATCTTATGGGATTTGAAGTGGGACCTCTTAGAAAACCTCTTACAGAAATGGAAGAGGGGCATACTAATATTTTAAAGGAGAACATGAAGACATATGGAATTTACTAATACAATATGGTCGCTTTTGCCACCAATTATTGCTATCGCCCTTGCGTTAATCACAAAGGAAGTTTACTCTTCACTATTCATAGGAATATTCGCAGGCGGATTATTGTATGCTGGATTTAATCTTACAGCAGCAATGGAACATATCTTTGTAGATGGAATGATAGGTCAGCTTTCAGATAGCTGGAATGTCGGTATTCTGATTTTCTTGGTTGTACTTGGAAGCATGGTTATGCTTATGAACAGAGCTGGTGGCTCAGCAGCTTTCGGTAAATGGGCTGTTACCCATGTTAAGACAAAAGCTGGTGCTCAGGTTGCTACTATCGTACTTGGTATGTTGATATTCATCGATGATTATTTCAACTGTTTAACAGTAGGTTCAGTTATGAGACCGGTTACAGATAAGCACGGCATTTCAAGAGAAAAGCTTGCATATTTAATAGATGCAACTGCCGCTCCAGTTTGTATTATTGCTCCTATTTCATCGTGGGCAGCAGCTGTAACAGGATTTGTAGATGGTGCTAATGGCCTTTCATTATTTATTAAGGCTATCCCATACAACTTCTACGCATTATTGACACTTGTAATGATGTTTACAATCACATATATGAACTTTGATTATGGCTCAATGAATTTGGCTGAGCTTAATCACATGGCACAGAATAAAATCAAAGTTAAAAAGGATGGAGCAGCATTAACAGGAGCAGAGGATCAGCCACATCCACCTGTTTCTCAGAAGGGTAAGGTTATTCACCTTGTGCTCCCAATTGTATCGCTTATCATCTGCTGTGTAATCGGAATGATTTATACAGGCGGCTTTTTCTCAGGCGAGAATTTTATCGATGCATTTTCAAATTCAGATGCATCAGTTGGACTTGTATATGGTTCAGTTGTAGCGCTTATAATTACAATTATTTTCTATCTTGCAACAAAGGTTCTTAGCTTTAATGAATGTATGAACGCTATCCCAGAGGGATTTAAGAGTATGGTTCCTGCAATCTTAGTACTTACATTTGCATGGACATTAAAGGCAATGACAGATTCTCTTGGTGCAGCAGAGTATGTTGGTGGACTTGTTGCTGTAATCGCTGATAACAGAGCACTTATGAGTCTTTTGCCAGCACTTGTATTTGTGGTAGGTATCTTCCTTGCATTTGCAACTGGTACATCATGGGGTACATTTGGTATTCTCATTCCTATCGTTGTAAATGTATTTGGTGGTGATGTTAATAATGAGCTTATGATTATTGCAATTTCAGCTTGTATGGCTGGAGCAGTTTGTGGCGATCATTGCTCACCTATTTCAGATACTACAATCATGGCATCAGCAGGTGCAGAATGTAATCACATTAGCCATGTAAGTACACAGCTTCCATATGCAATGACAGTTGCTGCGGTTTCGTTTGTTTCATATATTATTTCGGGCTTTGTTAGAAACTGGGCAATATGCTTGATAATAGGTATAGCCCTTATGATTGGTACATTATTTGCTATCAAAACAATTTTTGTAAAGAAAACTGCATAAGAATATTGTATAATCTCCTTAGATTTTCTAAGGAGATTTTTTAATGAAGAATATAAAGTATTTAGTATTAGATGTTGATGGCACACTTACGGATGGCCATATTTATATGGGGCAGGATGGGGAAATAATGAAAGCCTTTTCAGCCAAAGATGGATATGGTATTTGTCATATAGCAAAACCAAATGGAATCACACCTGTTATTATTACAGGCCGTGTTAGTAAGATAGTAGAGAATCGCGCAAAGGAGCTTAGCATCACAGAGATACATCAGGGAGTTGCAGATAAGTTGCCAAAGCTTATGGAAATCCTTGAAAAGAATGGAGATACTTTGGAACAATGTGCATATTGTGGTGATGATTTAAATGATTATGATTGCATGAAGCATATCAAAGACGCTGGTGGTATTGTTGGTTGCCCAGCAGATGCGGCAAAGGAAGTTATCGAACTTGCTGATTATGTTGCTAGCAAAGACGGCGGTAGAGGTGCAGTTAGAGAATTTATAGAATGGTTGGTTGAATAATGGAGAAAAAATCTTTTGAAATCACAGGAACAGGTCTTAAACTGATTGCGGTTATTACTATGTTTATAGACCATATTGGAGCAGGTCTGCTGGAAGTATGGCTTACTAATAATGCCGGTGTTATATCACAAGAACTTTATGGCAAAGTATTTCTTGTTGATGCTGTTTTGCGAAGCATAGGTCGTATGGCCTTTCCTATATACTGCTATATGCTTGTGGAAGGCTTTATACACACTAGAAATCTTAAAAAATATGCTATTCGTTTGCTTACTATAGCAGTGATTTCGGAAGTTCCATTTGATTATCTTTTCAGAAGAAGTTTCTTTGATTTAAATTACAATAATGTCCTTTGGACTTTATTATTGGGACTAGGTGTCCTCTATGCTTATTCACTTATAGACAAGCTGGATTTTAACGTATATGCGATATATGCTTGCAGGATTCTTGTAATGTTTGCAGGTATGGGCGTGGCATACTTTACTCATCTTGATTATAAGATGGCTGGCGTGACCTGTATATCAGTAATGTACTATTTGAATGGTCCAACTAAAAAACAAAGATTATTGTCCTTTGGAATGGGCGTGCTTATGCTGACACTTATGTCTAGTGTTTTAGAGGTATTTGCATTCTTGATGCTTATTCCTGTTTCATGCTATTACGGAAAACGTGGAGCTGATAGTGTGGCTTTACGTAGATTTTTCTACCTCTTTTATCCTGCCCACATAATTCTACTAGGGTTGGTAGCATATGTGCTAAAAATATAGTAGTTATAAATAGTAATAAAAACTATTGTCAAACCTATATCAAAATGATAGAATACTGAAAGTTTAAGTTAATTTAAACTTTCAGTTTAGGTTAAACAAAAAAGGAGGATATGTATGAACACTCATGCACCAATTAAAGATGCCACTCAGCTTGGTATTCCGAAGATGTTAGTTTTGGGACTTCAGCATTTATTTGCAATGTTTGGAGCGACTATTTTAGTTCCAATTCTCGTCAACAACTATTTCGAAGGCGAAGGTCTTTCAATTCAAGTTACTTTATTTTTCGCAGGTCTCGGTACCTTATTTTTCCATTTATGTTCTAAATTCAAAGTTCCCGCATTTCTTGGTTCATCATTTGCTTTTTTAGGCGGATTTCACACAGTTGCTAATTTAAATACAGGTATTTTCAAAAACATGACAATGGGCGAAAAGCTTCCATACGCATGCGGCGGTATTGTTGTGGCTGGTTTATTATATTTGGTACTTGCACTTGTAATAAAACTTGTTGGAATTAAAAAGGTTATGAAATACCTTCCACCAGTTGTTACTGGTCCAATCATCATTTGCATCGGATTGTCATTAGCGCCTTCAGCTATAAGCAATGCATCTCAGAACTGGTTGCTTGCAATCATTGCACTTGCTGTTGTTATTATTTTCAACATTTGGGGAAAGGGAATCTTTAGAATCCTTCCAATTCTTATGGGTGTAGTAATCTCATATGCTTGCGCACTTATTTTTAACGCACTTGGAATGACAAATGCAGATGGAAGTGCAATCCTTGATTTTGCAGCAGTTCACGAAGCGTCTTGGGTCGGCTTACCAGATTTCTTCATTTGCAAATTCAATATTTCTGCAATCCTTGTAATGGCTCCAATCGCCATTGCTACAATGATGGAACATATCGGAGATATGTCTGCTATTTCAGCAACAGTAGGAGAGGATTTTGTTACTGATCCAGGTTTACATAGAACACTTGTAGGTGATGGTCTTGCAACAAGTATTTCAGCAATGTTCGGTGGTCCAGCTAATACAACATATGGAGAGAACACTGGCGTACTTGAGCTTTCAAAGGTTCACGATCCTAAGGTAATCAGAATTGCAGCTTGCTATGCAATCGTACTTTCATTCATCCCTAAGATGGCAGATATCATTGGTACAATGCCAAGTGCAATCGTAGGTGGAATAAGCTTCATGCTTTATGGTATGATAAGTGCAATAGGAATAAGAAACGTTGTAGAGAATCATGTTGATTTTACACACTCAAGAAACCTTATCATTGCAGCAGTTATCCTTGTATGCGGTCTTGGTTTTTCAGATGGTCTTACATTCACAGTAGGAAGCACAGACATTACACTTACAAGTCTTGCAATTGCAGCAATCGCAGGTGTAGTTCTCAATGCTATCATTCCTGGTAGAGATTACGAATACGGTGATCCTGAAAGATACAGATTTGATAAAGAAGGTATTTAATTCTATTTAAAAAAGTTACTGCAGCTGATAAAATAGAAATATAGATATCAACCCTTTCATTATTATAAGAGGGATAAATAGATAAATTTTTTGGAGGCTAATTTAATGGAGAAATTAGATAACGTAGTAGAGCTTACACATCCTCTACTTCAGCACAAAATTACAATGCTTAGAGATAAGAACACAGGAACAGCAGAGTTCCGTGCTCTTGTAGAAGAAATAGCTATGCTTGAGGCTTTTGAAGCACTCAACGATTTACAGACAGTAGATATCGAGTGTGAGACACCAATCGAAAAGTGCATGGCACCAGTTATTGCTGGTCGTAAGATGGCAATCGTACCAATCCTTCGCGCAGGTCTTGGTATGGTTAACGGTATTCAGAAGCTTGTACCAACAGCAAAGATTGGTCACATTGGTATGTATCGTGATGAGGAAACACATATTCCACACGAGTATTACTGCAAGCTCCCAAGCCCAATCGAGGAGCGTCTTATCGTTGTAACAGATCCTATGCTTGCTACAGGTGGTTCAGCAATCGATGCTATCACACTCATTAAGCAGCATGGTGGAAAGAGAATTAAGTTTATGGCAATTATTGCAGCTCCAGAGGGAGTTAGAGCTCTTCATGAGGCTCATCCTGATGTTCAGATTTACATTGGTCATATTGATCGTGAACTCAATTCTGATGCTTATATTTGCCCTGGTTTAGGAGATGCTGGAGATAGAATCTTCGGAACTAAGTAAAGGAGTCGACTTTGGAACCTATCACTATTGAGGCAGGTAAAAAGTTAATAAATGAGAATGATCCGGTTGATAGCATGTATGTTGTTATAGCCGGAGAGATAGTACAACAATGGAGGGGCCAGATGTTAAGTCTAGGCCCTGGTACTGTTGTTGGGCTTTCTGATGCTCTCAATCATCAGTATGAAGCAGATTATACTGTAAAAGAAACAGCCACCGTCATTAAATGCAATTATAAGACGATGGCTGATTTTGATGTTATCTTCAATGAACAACCAGTATATATTTTTGGTTTTGCAAAGGGTGCATTCAGACAGTGTAGGGATGTATTTAAAATATATGATTCATACAAAAAGAAGGTAGATGATTTTACTGATTACTGCAGAGGAATAAACGCTGAGTATCGCAAATTATGCCGCGCAGCTTCTATGACACCGGTAGAGATTCCTTTGTTGGAGGAAATGGAGCCTCTTGAGCTTAAAAATGAAATCCTCAAATGGGAGCATGATTATATTGATAGCTTAAATTCTGTTGACAATAAAGAAATTGAAAATATTTATGGTAAGCGCACTGAAATTGTAAATGGTGTTATTGGTATTAGCTGTGGCTATATGGCTAGAGCTATTGAGTGCGCAGAGACAATGGGCTTTTACATTGAAGAGTTTTCACCTATTCTCCTTTCTCAAGATAGAGGAGATATGTTTGAACTGCTCTTTAATCTTAGAATATATATGGCAGAACGTGGCATTGAGCAGGACGGCATTATTAAGCTAATGAAGATGCTTTATAAGTATCTTTCAACCTGCGGAATCTACGATAAACAGCTTATCAAAGAAAGATGGGCTGAATACGATTCACACGATTTTGCAGCTTCTGCAGCGGCGTTTGATGAAGCAAAGGTGCAAAAGCAAGCTGAATTTACTCAGACCTTTGAACACATCTGTGAATTCGCAGAGGTGGATGAAGCTAAGCAGAATGAGTACAGACAACAGCTTGATGATTATTTGGCTCTTTCTGATAGAGAAGGTAAAGAGGACAATGAGCGTCGTATAAGAAAGAAAGCTGTAGATTTGTTTTATGATATTTATCGTAAAACATTCTTTAGAGCTTTGGAATTCGAAGCTATGGGTGGTGAGCTAGATACCATTATCCTTATGTTTTTGAATTTTGGTTATATCGACTACGAGGCGGTTGGCGAGGAGCTTACTTATCAGCTGGCTGATTTAGTAGAGCGACTAGAAACTTTATGCGAAAGCGACCATCTCTTCACTATATACAAGTGGCTTCGCATGGTATATCAGGCAGACAGGGAACCAAGCAAGAACGAGCTTGACTTAGACTATAGAGGTTTTATCCTTGAAGAAAGAAAGTCTGGAAATATTCCTGAGTCTGAAATGCAGACATGGATGAATGACCAGGAGCAGAAAGTCATTTTTGAAATTGATAATTTCTTCAAGTCGGCAAATAGAACCACATCGGGAAAGATGACAGCATTCTGCCCGGTTCTTACAAAAGAAGATTTTGGCGCAGAACCTATGAGACTTTTACTGACCCAGACGAAGCTTATGGAAGCTATGAATCGAATCGAAGAAGTGGATTATGGCATTTTCTTGCGCGAGGGTTATTTTACAGATATGGATACAGGCGTTAAGAGCGAGGCTTATTTAAAGCGAGTCGAGCCTGATATTATCCTTCTTCCAAATGTAGGAATGCGTGCTATGATGTGGCAGGAATGCGGCGGAATAAAGGTGGATTCACCGGGACGTTTCGTATTCCCTATGTTTACTCTTGATGATATCGACAAGATGATGATTTATTGCTGCGGAGCGTTCAGATGGGAAATCTGCAGAAAAGAGCAGGGTTCAAGATGGAATGATATTGGCTCTGAGTGCCTGACATCAGACTTTTATGATTACTTTACATTCTATCGAAAGAATAAAGATCTCTCTGCAGAAAACAAAGAAAAGGTTAAGACGCTTCTTAAATCTTCTCGAAACAATATGCGTGAGGCCTTTACAAAGCAGTACACAATCTGGATTAATTTTGAGGCCCAGGGAAGTATTCGTCTTAATAAGGCAGAGAGAAATATCCTTAATAAACACTGTACATTCTCAAAGGCCTATAGAGCAAAGGTTAGCTCTCATCCGATGTTTGAGCAAGGCATATCTCGTCATGAGATTAAGCAGTCTCAAGCATTACATCATTTAAAAACCATCATTGATAAGGTGGAGAAAAATGATGGTGTAGTTCCTGATGAGGTGAAGCAGGGAATGGAATATTTAAAGATGTAATAAATTCTAAAAAAGTATTTACATACTACTTAAAATGTGCTTTAATATAACTGTCCAAAATAATAGTTTTGGGCAGTTATTTTTTTGAAAGAGAGGGAAAATGTTATGGAACTAATACCTATTATCGCACTTATTATTGTAGTTCTGTTAGTAATTGTGGCAGGCTATGTAAAGGCACCACCAGACAGAGCCTACATCATTTCTGGTCTTCGCAAGACTCCTCGTATTCTTGTGGGAAGAGCTGGAATCAAGATTCCATTCTTTGAAAGAGTTGATAAGCTTTATTTGGGACAGATGACAGTTGATATCAAAACTGAACAGTCAGTGCCTACTAACGATTTTATTAATGTAAATGTTGATGCTGTAGCAAAAGTAAGAATTGGCACAGATGCTTCATCAATTCAGCTTGCAGCAAAGAACTTCTTAAATAAGAATCCAGACCAAATTACTATGGATTTACAGGATTCTTTACAAGGTAACATGCGTGAAATCATCGGTACATTGTCATTAAAGACAATCAATACTGATAGAGATAGCTTTTCTGATCAGGTTATGGAAAAAGCATCTAAGGATATGAACAAACTTGGTATCGAAATCCTTTCATGCAACATTCAGAATGTAACTGATGAGAATGGACTTATCAATGATCTTGGTATGGATAACACTGCTAAGATTAAGAAAGATGCAGCTATTGCAAAAGCACAGGCTGATAGAGATGTTGCTATTGCACAGGCTGAGGCTGATAAAGCTGCTAATGATGCAAGAGTTACTGCACAGACAGAAATTGCAGAAAAGAATAATGCCCTTGCTATTAAGCAGGCAGAGTTGAAGCAGCAGGCTGATACAGCTAACGCTGTCGCAGATGCAGCATATTCAATTCAGCAGCAGGAACAGCAGAAGACAATTGAGGCTGCTACAGTAAATGCACAGATTGCTAAGGCTGAGCGCGAAGCAGAATTGAAGCAGAAGGAAGTTGTTGTTAAACAGCAGGAACTTGCTGCTCAGATTGAAAAGCAGGCAGATGCTGAAAAGTATCAGGCTGAGAAAAAAGCGGAAGCTGAGTTAATTCAGAGACAGAAAAAAGCTGAGGCTGCCAAGTATGAGCAGGAGCGCGAAGCTGATGCAAAGAAAGCACAGGCAGAGGCTCAGAAGTATGCTGCAGAGCAGGAAGCAGCTGGTATTAAGGCAAAGTATGATGCAGAAGCAGCTGGTATTGCTGCAAAAGGTAAGGCTGAGGCTGAGGCAATAAAGGCAAAAGGTCTTGCAGAAGCTGAAGCAATGGAAAAGAAAGCTGAAGCATATCGCAAGTACAATGGTGCAGCTATGGCAGAGATGATGATTAAGGTTATGCCAGAAATTGCTGCTGAGATTGCAAAGCCACTTGCTGCAATTGATAAGATTAACATCTACGAAACAGGCGATGGAAGTGAAGGCGGAGCTGCTAAAATATCAGGTAACATGCCTGTAGTTTTAAAGCAGGTCTTTGATACAATGAGCGAGGCTACAGGAGTGGATCTTGCTGAAATCATGAAAGCTAACACATATGATGCTAAGGTTAACAAAAATGTTAATATTACAGGCGCCAATGTTGACGTGAAAACAGAATAATTGAAATAATAAAGAGCCAACCAGCACGTAACTGGTTGGCTCTTTTACTATATGTTTTTGAATTCTGGACGAGAGAATTCTCTTCGAATAAGTATGAAGCAGATTGTAAACGAAAGAACATCTGCAACTGGTCCTGCATATAATACGCCATTAAATCCAAAGAAAAATGGCAATAGAATAATAAGTGGGGCAAGGAATAAAACTTGTCTTGTGAGAGACATGAATATTCCTTTGTAAGGTTTTCCAATTGCTGTAAAGAAATTGGAAGTAAGTGGCTGCAAGAAAGCAGTACAAATTCCAAATAAGAATATTCTGAAATACTTAGTACAAAAATCAAAATACAACTCTGAACCTGAACCAAAAATCGAAACTATTTGGCGAGGGAAAAGCTGGAAACATAACCAACTGATAGTAGTGATGATTGCAGCTAATTTAATGGCAAGATGATAAGCAGCTTTTACTCGCTGGTAGTTTTTAGCCCCATAGTTGAAACTGATGATTGGCTGTAAACCTTGAGAAATACCGATTACAAAAGAGAAGCATATGCCGTTAACCTTTGAAATAATTCCGGCGCAGGTAATAGGAATATCTGAACCGTAAATAGATTGAGCGCCATAGTGTCCCATTACATGATTCATTACAATCTGCACAAGCATCATAGCAATTTGATTAATAAATGGAGCTGTACCTAAGGATGCAATTGCTACAATAATAGAAAGCTGTGGGATGAAATGTTCCTTGGAAAGTTTTACGGTTTTAAATCTGGTTAAATAGATTAGAACCATAAATCCAGCAATATATTGACCAATGATTGTCGCGATGGCGGCACCAGACATTCCCCATCCGAAGACTGCTACGAATAAATAATCAAGTATCGTATTTACGATAGCACCTACGAGGTTGATTGCCATAGTCATATTTGGGCTGCCATCGGCTCGTACTAGATGACTTCCGCCACCTGATAAGATAAAGAATGGAAATCCAAGCGCGCATATTCTTGAATATTCCATTGCGTATGGGAGAATGTTTTCTGTTGCTCCACATGCCAACAAAATTGGCTCAAGGAAAAGCTCGGTTATAACTGTCAGGATTAAACCACCTATTAGCATTACAGTTACAGCGTTACCAATGTAATTGCCGGCCTTTTCTGTTTCGCCACGGCCCATCGCCAAGTTAAATGTTGAAGCAGCACCAATGCCGCACAAAAGTGCAATCGATACGTTTAAAATTGAAAGTGGAAACTGGATGTTTGTGGCACCATTACCAAGGGGTCCAACAAAGTTTCCAATGAATAATTGATCCACCATGTTGTAGAGAGAACCTACAAGCATGGCTATTATACTAGGAATAGCAAATTTCTTTAGTAGCTTTCCTACTGGCTCTATACCAAGAGGGTTTATTGTGTTTGTTTCAGTCATATAATTGAGTTCCTTCTATATTATAGTGCGTTATTTTCTAACCCAACGTCCGCTGGCTCCACATGGTAATACTAATCCTGATTCTGTAACTGGAAGACCAATTTCGTCAGCGTTAACCTCCCCTGGATGTTTATCCAATAAAGCTGTGCTTATCATATAATTTAATACAGCTGGCTGTAAACCTGTTGTGTAAGAGTTTACTAAGAAGAAAAGAGCGTCATCTGAAAGGATTTGCTCGCAAAGCTGTATGAATGGGAAAATATCATCTTCAATTTTCCAAATCTCGTTCTTTGATCCTCTTCCGTATGAAGGTGGATCCATGATGATTCCATCGTATTTGTTGCCACGACGAATTTCGCGTTCTACAAACTTACGGCAGTCATCTACAAGCCATCTGATTGGTGCTTCAGAAAGACCAGATGAAGCAGCGTTTTCCTTTGCCCACTGAACCATGCCCTTTGAGGCATCAACATGAGTAACCTGAGCTCCAGCAGCTGCTGCGGCAAGAGTTGCACCTCCTGTATATGCAAAAAGATTAAGGACTTTAACGGGGCGTTTCTTTTCAGTTACTTCCTTATTTATAATAGAAGAAAACCAATCCCAGTTAACGGCCTGCTCAGGGAAAAGACCTGTATGCTTGAAAGCGAAAGGCTTTAAGTTGAACTTTAAGTCGTGTCCACAGATAGGATAGCTGATAGTCCATTGTTCTGGTAAGTCAAAGAATTCCCATTCGCCACCACCTTTATTTGAACGATGGTAGTGTGCATTTAATTTCTTATAATAGGAAGATTTCTTTGGAGTGTTCCAAATAACCTGAGGGTCAGGCCTAAGAAGAACATAGTCGCCCCAACGTTCAAGCTTCTCGCCTGAGGAGCAATCGATTATTTCGTAATCTTTCCAATTTGATGCTGTATTCATATTTCACCAAGTTACTTATGGAAGTAACAATCCTTTCTATATTACCTATAATGTTTACAATAATAATTACTTCCTATATTATAGGTAGTAATTTCTTATGCCTTGAATATTATACTTGAAGATTGTCAATGTTCAATGTCTAATAGTACAAACACTGTATAAAAAACACAATATTTAGTGGAAAACAGGATTGTACTGAAAAAAATACAATATTTTTCTTCTTTTTATTGCAGACTTCCCATTTCTCGTGTATATTATTACTTGCTGTGACATGATAGCTATGAAGCGTGAGGTTGCAACCCAGCTTGCTGAGGTTGGTTTTCCGTGGAGCGAATGTCAAGTTAGGAAACTGACGACAAGTCACTGTACAACAGAAAACCGTCCGCATCTGCGGAGACGACGTGTGAGAACTTGGTTCGAACTTTGAGTTTTGAAACATGAAACACACGGGTAAGTGTACAGTCGCCACTTGATCGCTTTTTCACAAAAAGAAAAACGAAAAAGGAGGAGACTTTTTTTATGGCAAATCAAGTTATGAGAATCACACTCAAGGCTTATGATCATGAGTTAGTAGATTCATCTGCCAAGAAAATCATCGAGACTGTTAAGAAGAACGGAGCACAGGTTAGTGGTCCAGTACCTCTTCCAACAAAGAAGGAAGTTGTTACAATTCTTAGAGCTGTACATAAGTACAAAGACTCTCGTGAGCAGTTCGAGCAGAGAACTCATAAGAGATTGATTGATGTCATCGACCCAACACAGAAGACTGTTGAGGCTCTTTCAAAGTTAGAGATGCCTGCAGGTGTTGAGATCAGCATCAAGAACAAGTAATTGAGTTCATTTAATTAAGAAAACATCCAAGATGGTTTTATATAGAAGCAATAAGTTCTTATCTTATTCCACTTATATGACACTGTTCTAGGATGAACGGTTCCGCTACCCCATAGTTTTGGGCAAGAAGCGTTCCGCTGTAGAAAATGGAGGTAAGAAAACATGAAGAAAGCTATTTTAGCTACAAAGGTCGGAATGACTCAGGTCTTCAATGAAGGCGGCGAGCTTATTCCTGTAACTGTACTTTCTGCGGGTCCATGTGTTGTTACACAGATTAAGACAGTAGAAAATGATGGTTACGATGCTGTTCAGGTTGGCTTTGTTGACAAGAAAGTAAAGCTTGTTAATAAGGATGCAAACGGACGCAAAGAAATTATTCATCGCAATGGCGTAAACAAGCCAGAGAAGGGTCACTTCGATAAGGCTGGTGTTGAGCCAAAGAGATTTGTTAGAGAGTTCAGATTTGATAATTGTGCAGATTATGCACTTGCTCAGGAAATCAAGGCTGATATCTTTGAAGCTGGCGACAAGGTTGATGCAACAGCTACTTCAAAGGGTAAGGGATTCCAGGGCGCTATCAAGAGATTAGGCCAGCACAGAGGTCCTATGGCTCACGGTTCTAAGTTCCACAGACACCAGGGTTCAAATGGTGCTTGTTCTTCACCTAGCCGTGTATTCAAGGGCAAGGGTATGCCAGGTCAGATGGGCGGAAACAAAGTAACAATCCAGAACCTTGAGATTGTACGTGTTGATGTTGAAAATAATCTGCTTTTAGTAAAGGGTGCTGTTCCAGGACCTAAGAAGTCTCTTGTAACAATTAAAGAGTCAGTTAAAGCAGGAAAGTAATCTTACGATAGGAAAGGAGGAACTTAGCGATGGCTAAAGTATCCGTATATAATATGGAAGGCAAAGAAGTTGGCACCATGGATCTTAACGACAGCATCTTCGCAGTTGAGATTAATGAACACTTAGTTCACATGGCAGTTGTCCAGCAGCTTGCAAATAACCGTCAGGGAACACAGAAGGCTAAGACTCGTTCTGAGGTTTCTGGTGGTGGTAGAAAACCTTGGAGACAGAAGGGAACAGGTCATGCAAGACAGGGTTCTACAAGATCTCCACAGTGGACAGGTGGTGGCGTAGTATTCGCTCCAACACCAAGAGATTATTCATTTAAGCTCAACAAGAAGGAGAAGAGAGCAGCTCTTAAGTCTGTACTCACTTCTGCAGTTAACGAGAACAAGTTCATCGTTGTTGACGAGCTTAAGTTTGACGCTATTAAGACAAAGGATTTTGCAAAGGTATTAACAAACCTTAACGTTGAGAAGGCACTTGTTGTTCTTGATACAAATGACAAGAACGTAGTTATGTCTGCAAAGAACATTCCTACAGTTAAGACAGCTCTTACAAACACAATCAACGTTTATGACATCCTTAAGTACAACACAGTAGTTGTAACAAAGGCTGCTGTAGATCAGATTCAGGAGGTATATGCATAATGGCAAATGTACAGTATTATGACGTAATCCTTAAACCTGTAATCACAGAAAAGTCAATGAACGCTATGGCTGAGAAGAAGTACACATTCTTAGTTCATCCAGAAGCAAACAAGACAATGATTAAGGAAGCTGTTGAGAAGATGTTCGACGGAGTAAAGGTTGCTTCAGTTAACACAATGAACGCTGATGGCAAGACAAAGAGACGTGGAATGACATTCGGTAAGACAGCAAAGACAAAGAAAGCTATCGTTCAGCTTACAGCTGATAGCAAAGATATCGAGATTTTCTCAGGTCTTTAAGATATAGCTTAAAGCAAGAGTTAATTAATTTTATGCGCAGTCGAGCGCGATAATAAACGAGTAAACGAAAGGAGAAACAAAATGGGAATTAAGACATATAACCCATATACACCTTCTAGAAGAAATATGACTGGTTCAGATTTCGCTGAGATCACAAAGACATCTCCAGAGAAGTCACTTGTTGTTTCATTAAAGAAGCACGCTGGTCGTAACAATCAGGGTAAGATTACCGTTAGACATCACGGTGGCGGTAACAGACAGAAATATAGACTTATTGATTTCAAGAGAAATAAGGATGGAATTCCTGCAAAGGTTATTGGTATCGAGTACGATCCAAACAGAACAGCTAATATCGCTCTTATCTGCTACGCAGACGGCGAGAAGGCTTACATCCTTGCTCCAGCTGGTCTTACAGACGGCATGACAGTTATGAACGGTGCTGACGCTGAAGTTAGAGTTGGTAACTGCTTACCACTCGAGAAGATTCCAGTTGGTACACTTATTCACAATATCGAGCTTTATCCAGGACGTGGCGGACAGCTTGTTCGTTCAGCTGGTAACTCAGCTCAGCTCATGGCTAAAGAAGGTAAGTACGCTACACTTCGTCTTCCTTCAGGCGAAATGAGAATGGTACCTCTTAACTGCCGTGCATCAATCGGTGTAATCGGTAACGGTGATCACAACCTTGTTAAGATCGGTAAAGCTGGTCGTAAGAGACACATGGGTATCAGACCTACAGTTCGTGGTTCTGTTATGAACCCTAATGACCATCCACATGGTGGTGGTGAGGGCCGCGCTCCTATCGGACGTCCAGGTCCATGCACACCTTGGGGCAAGCCAGCTCTTGGTCTCAAGACAAGAAAGAAGCACAAGCAGTCTAACAAGCTCATCGTAAGAAGACGCGATGGTAGAGCAATCAAGTAAGGAGGATACACATGGCACGTTCATTAAAAAAAGGACCATTTGCTGATGCAAGCTTATTAAAGAAGGTTGATGCTATGAACGCAAGCGGCGACAAGTCAGTTATCAAGACATGGTCACGTCGTTCTACAATCTTCCCACAGATGGTTGGACATACAATTGCAGTACATGACGGTAGAAAGCATGTTCCAGTATATGTTACAGAAGACATGGTTGGACACAAGCTTGGTGAATTCGTTGCTACTAGAACCTATAGAGGTCATGGCAAAGACGAAAAGAAGTCAAAGGTACGCTAATTAACAGAAAGGAGTTTTTATCATGGCTAAGGGACATAGATCTCAAATTAAACGTGAGAGAAACGATGTAAAGGATACAAGACCTTCAGCAAAGTTATCTTATGCTAGAATGTCAGTTCAGAAGGCTTGTTTCGTACTTGATGCCATTCGTGGTAAGGATGTTGATACAGCTCTTGCTATCGTAATGTACAATCCAAGATACGCTTCAAGTGTTATAGAGAAATTACTTAAGTCTGCTATTGCAAACGCTGAGAACAATAACGGCTTAGATCGCAAGGACCTTGTAGTAGCTGAGTGCTATGCAAACAAGGGACCTACAATGAAGAGAATTAGACCAAGAGCACAGGGTAGAGCTTACAGAATCGAAAAGAGAATGAGCCACATCACAATCGTGCTTGATCAGAAAAATTAAGGAGGCAAAACATGGGACAGAAAGTTAATCCTCATGGCTTAAGAGTCGGTGTTATTAAGGACTGGGATTCTAAGTGGTACGCTGAGGGCGAGAACTTCTCAGACTACTTAGTTGAAGACTATAATATCAGAAAATTTCTTAAGAAGAAGCTTTACGCTGCAGGCGTTTCTAAGATTGAAATCGAGCGCGCTGCTGGTAGAGTAAAGGTTACTGTTTATACAGCAAAGCCAGGCGTTGTTATCGGTAAGGGCGGCGCTGAAATCGACAAGATTAAGACTGAGCTCCAGAAGCAGACAAGCGATAAGCTTGTTGTTGATATCAAGGAAATCAAGAGACCAGATCGTGATGCACAGCTCGTTGCTGAGAACATCGCTGGCCAGCTTGAGAACCGTGTATCATTCCGTAGAGCAATGAAGTCTTGCATGGGTCGCGCTATGAAGACTGGTATCAAGGGTATCAAGACAAGCTGTTCAGGACGTCTTGGTGGTGCTGATATGGCTCGTTCAGAGTCTTACAATGAAGGTACTATTCCACTTCAGACACTTCGTGCTGATATCGATTATGGATTCGCTGAGGCTGACACTACTTATGGTAAGGTTGGCGTAAAGGTTTGGATCTATAAGGGTGAAGTACTTCCAAAGAGAAAGAATGTGGAAGGAGGAGCTCAATAATATGTTAATGCCAAAGAGAGCGAAGCATAGAAAGCAGTTCCGTGGGAACATGGCTGGAAAAGCTTCAAGAGGAAATAAGATATCTTACGGTGAGTATGGTATCGTTGCAACTGAGCCAGCTTGGATTAAGTCAAACCAGATCGAAGCAGCTCGTATCGCTATGACACGTTACATTAAGCGTGGTGGTAAGGTTTGGATTAAGATTTTCCCAGACAAGCCAGTTACTGCAAAACCTGCTGAAACTCGAATGGGTTCAGGTAAGGGAACACTTGAATATTGGGTAGCTGTTGTTAAGCCGGGCCGTGTATTATTCGAGATCTCAGGAGTATCTGAGGAAGTTGCTAGAGAAGCACTTCGTCTCGCTACACATAAACTTCCTTGCAAGTGCAAGATAGTTTCCCGTGAGGATTTAGAAGGCGGTGAAGCATAATGAAGAATACAAAGTACGTAGAAGATTTAAAGAACACTTCAGTAGCAGAGCTTAATGCTCAGCTCGTAGAAGCTAAGAAAGAACTTTTCAACTTAAGATTCCAGAATGCTACAAATCAGTTAGACAATACAGCAAGAATCCGTGAGGTTCGTCGTAACATCGCTCGTATTCAGACTGTTATCACAGAAGCTGAGAAGAATGCTTAATTAATTCATGAATCTTAATTATTTGAAAGGAGATCAAAAACGTGGAAAGAAACTTAAGAAAAACACGTACAGGTGTTGTTGTAAGCGACAAGATGGATAAGACAATCGTTGTTGCAATCCGTGACAATGTAAAGCATCCACTTTACAACAAGATCGTTAAGAAGACATATAAGCTTAAGGCTCACGATGAGAACGGCGACGCTCACATCGGAGATACAGTAAAGGTAATGGAGACAAGACCACTTTCTAAAGATAAGAGATGGAGACTTGTTGAAGTTATCGAGAGAGCAAAATAATTAAAGGAGGCTACTATAATGGTACAACAGGAAAGTAGATTAAAGGTAGCCGATAATACAGGAGCAAAGGAAATCCTTGTTATCCGTGTTATGGGTGGATCTACAAGAAGATATGCCAATATCGGCGACGTAATTACTGCTACCGTTAAAGATGCAACACCAGGTGGCGTTGTAAAGAAGGGTGACGTTGTTAAGGCAGTAGTTGTTCGTTCAGTTAAAGGTGCCCGTCGTAAAGATGGTTCTTATATCAAGTTTGATGAAAATGCTGCAGTCATCATTAAAGATGACAAGACTCCAAGAGGAACTCGTATTTTTGGACCTGTAGCTAGAGAGCTTCGTGAGAAGCAGTTCATGAAGATTGTTTCTCTCGCTCCAGAAGTATTGTAGGAGGAAGAGTAGAATGGCAACTATGAAAATTAAAAAAGGCGATACTGTTCGTGTAATCGCAGGTGGCGATGTAAACAACGAAGGTAAGGTTATCGCAGTAGATAAGAAGAATAACACCGTTACAGTTGAGGGTGTTAACATGGTAAAGCGTCATGTTAAGCCTAGCATGGCCAACCAGGCAGGTGGTATCATCGAGCAGGAAGCTCCTATCGATGCTTCAAATGTTATGTTACTTCATAACGGTCAGCCTACACGTGTTGGTTTCAAGATGGACGGAGACAAAAAAGTCCGTTTCGCAAAGAAGACCGGCGAGGTTATTGACTAATTGAAGAAAGGAGAACAGTTCGTTGAGTAGATTAAAAGATCAGTATCTTAATGAAATCGTACCAGCAATGGTTGAGAAGTTTGGATACAAGAATATTATGGAAGTTCCTAAGATCGAAAAGATCGTTGTCAACATGGGTGTTGGCGAAGCAAAGGACAATGCTAAGCTTCTTGAGTCTGCAGTCAAGGATATGGAAATGATTACAGGCCAGAAAGCTGTTACAACAAAGGCAAAGAATTCAGTTGCTAACTTCAAGATTCGTGAAGGTATGGCAATTGGCTGTAAGACTACACTTCGTGGAGAGAAGATGTATGAGTTCGCAGATCGTCTTATCAATCTTGCACTCCCACGTGTTCGTGACTTCAGAGGTGTTAATCCTAATTCATTCGATGGTAGAGGAAACTATGCACTTGGTATCAAGGAGCAGATCATCTTCCCTGAGATTGAGTACGATAAGATTGACAAGACTCGTGGTATGGACATTATCTTCGTAACTACAGCTAAGACAGATGAAGAGGCTAGAGAATTACTTCGTTTATTCAATATGCCTTTCGCTAAGGAAGCATAGGAGGAAAGTTATGGCAAAGAAGTCAATGAAAGTAAAGCAGCAGCGCACAGCAAAGTTCTCTACACAAGAGTACAGTCGTTGCAAAATCTGCGGTCGTCCACATGCATACCTTAGAAAGTATGGTATTTGTAGAGTATGTTTCCGTGAGTTAGCTTACAAGGGACAGATCCCTGGCGTAAAGAAAGCTTCATGGTAAGATAACGAGCACAGATTGATAATTAGGAGGAAATTGCATCATGACAATGAGTGATCCAATAGCAGATATGCTTACAAGAATCCGTAATGCAAATACTGCAAAACATGATACAGTAGATGTTCCTGCATCAAAGATGAAGGTTGCAATTGCAGACATTCTTGTAGATGAAGGATTTATCACAAAGTACGACATCGTTGATAATGGTAACTTCAAGGATATCCGTGTTACATTAAAGTACGGTGCAAACAAGAACGAGAAGATTATTTCTGGTATTAAGAGAATTTCTAAGCCAGGTCTTCGTATTTATGCTGGTAAGGACGATATCCCATACGTTTTAGGTGGACTTGGTATCGCTATCCTTTCAACAAACAAGGGCATCATCACAGATAAGGAAGCTCGTAAGCTTCAGGTTGGTGGCGAAGTTCTTGCATATGTTTGGTAATCATATCCAAACAAGTAACTAATTACCTAAAGTATAACCCGGTTACAGAAGCCGGACATACAGTAAATTTAAGGAGGTACGGGCATGTCACGTATAGGAAGAATGCCAATCGCAGTTCCAGCTGGTGTTACAGTTGAGATTGCAGAAAATAATCATGTGACTGTAAAAGGTCCTAAGGGTACTCTTGAGAGAACACTTCCATCTGAGATGGATATTAAGCTTGAGGGTGCAGAAGTTGTTGTTACTAGACCTAATGATTTAAAGAAGATGAAGTCTTTACATGGTCTTACAAGAACACTTATCAACAACATGGTTGTTGGTGTTACAACAGGCTATGAGAAGACTCTTGAAGTTAACGGTGTAGGTTACAGAGCATCTAAGGCTGGTAAGAAGCTTACTCTTAACCTTGGTTACTCACACCCAGTAGAGATGGAAGATCCAGAGGGTATCGAGTCAACAGTTGACGGAAATAAAATTATCATCAAGGGTATCGACAAGGAAAAGGTTGGTCAGTACGCTGCCAACATCAGAGATAAGAGAAGACCTGAGCCATATAAGGGTAAGGGTATTAAGTACGCTGATGAAGTTATTAGACGTAAAGTCGGTAAGACCGGTAAGAAATAGTAAAGGAGTGAATGTAAAATGGTAAGTAAGAAATCTAAATCAGTAATTCGCCAGACAAAGCATAGAAGACTTCGTAACACTCTAGCCGGTACTGCAGAAAGACCACGTTTAGCAGTGTTCAGAAGCAACAATCACATGTATGTTCAGGTTATTGATGATACATGCGGAAATACACTTGTTTCAGCATCTACTCTTGACGCAGACGTTAAGGCAGATCTTGCAAAGACAAATAACGTAGAAGCAGCTACAAAGCTCGGTACAGTTATTGCTAAGAAGGCACAGGAAAAGGGAATCAAGGAAGTCGTATTCGACAGAGGTGGTTACATTTATGCCGGCAAGGTTGCAGCTTTAGCAGATGCAGCTAGAGAAGCTGGATTAGAATTCTAGGAGGAGAACACATGAAACGTGAAATCATTGACGCTAGCCAGTTAGAGTTAACTGAGCAGGTTGTAGAAATTAAGCGTGTAACAAAGGTTGTTAAGGGTGGACGTAACATGCGTTTCACAGCTCTTGTTGTAGTAGGCGATAAGAACGGACACGTTGGCGCTGGACTTGGCAAGGCAGCTGAAATTCCAGAAGCTATCCGCAAGGGTAAGGAAGATGCTATGAAGAAGCTTATCACAGTTAAGCTTGATGACAACCATAGTATTACACACGACATTCAGGGTAAGCACACAGGCGCTTCTGTACTTCTTAAGAAGGCACCAGAAGGTACTGGTATCATCGCTGGTGGTCCAGCTCGTGCCGTATGTGAGCTTGCAGGTATCGGAAATATCCGTACAAAGTCACTTGGATCATCAAATAAGCAGAACGTTGTTCTTGCTACAATCGAAGGACTTAAGTCTCTTAAGTCACCTGAGGAAGTAGCAAAGGCTCGTGGCAAGAAAGTTGAAGACATTCTTGCTTAAGGAGGAAAGGTAAATGGCAGAGAAGAAGTTAAGAGTAACACTCGTAAAGTCTACAATCGGTGCTGTTCCAAAGAACAAGAAGACTGTAGAAGCACTTGGCCTTAGAAAGGTCAACAAGACTGTTGAGCTTCCTGACAACGACAGCGTTCGAGGAATGCTTAGAATGGTCAATCACTTAGTAAAAGTTGAAGAAATTTAATAGAAGGAGGTGCCATAATGGATTTATCTAACTTACAGCCAGCAGAAGGCTCAAAGCATAGTGATAATTTCAGAAGAGGCCGTGGTCACGGTTCAGGTAATGGCAAGACTGCTGGTAAGGGTCATAAGGGACAGAAGGCTCGTTCAGGCGGAAGCATTAGACTCGGATTCGAAGGTGGACAGATGCCTTTATACAGACGTCTTCCTAAGCGTGGTTTCAAGAATAGAAATACAAAGGAAATCGTTGGTATCAATGTTTCTTATTTAGAGAGATTTGATAATGGTGCTACTGTAACAGTTGATACACTCGTTGAGAGCGGTATCATCAAGAACCCTCGCGATGGCGTTAAGATTCTTGGCGGTGGTGAGCTTACAAAGAAGCTCAACGTTCAGGCAAACGCATTTAGTGCTAGCGCAAAGGAGAAGATTGAAGCCTTGGGCGGAACTGCAGAGGTGATCTAATGTTTCAGACACTACGCGATGCTTTTAAAATTAAAGATTTAAGAAGACGAATTGGTTTTACATTTTTAATGCTTATTGTTGTTAGGCTTGGAAGCTTGCTTCCAGTGCCTGGCATCAATGGCAATGCCTTTAGCAGTCTCTTCGCGGATAGTGATAGTGCATTGAACTTTTTTGATTCAATCACTGGTGGTTCATTCTCATCAATGTCAGTTTTCGCATTGAACATCACTCCATACATTACATCTTCTATCATTATGCAGTTGCTTACAATTGCATTTCCTAAGTTAGAAGAAATGCAGCGTGATGGTGAACAAGGTAGAAAGAAGATGACACAGATTACTCGTTATCTTACAATCGCCTTGGCACTTGGTGAGTCTATCGCAATGGCAGTTGGTTTTGGAAGAAGTGGTTATCTTGTAACATACTCAGTTCCATTCCTCAACTATGTACTTGTTGTTGTAGCACTTACAGCTGGATCTGCAGTACTTATGTGGATTGGTGAGAGAATTACAGAAAAGGGTATTGGTAATGGTATTTCAATAGTTCTTACTATTAATATCATTAGCCGTATTCCTTCTGATTTAACAAAGCTCTATGAGCAGTTTATGGCTGGAAAAACGATTCCAAAGGCAGTGTTAGCTGCAGTTATTATTGCTGCAATAATTATTGCTCTTGTTGTATTCGTTGTTATACTCCAGAGCGCAGAGAGACGTATTCCAGTACAATATTCAAATAAGATTCAGGGAAGAAGACAGGTTGGTGGCAATTCATCAATCATCCCTATGAGAGTTAACACCGCAGGTGTTATCCCTGTCATCTTCGCTCAGTCATTACTTCAGACACCTGTTATGATTGTTCAGTTATTGAACAAACAGCCAAGCGGTGTTTGGGGCAAGATTTTAAGTGGAATGAGTCAGTCTAATTGGTTTAATCCTTCAAATTGGATTTACACAATTGGAGCACTTGTTTATGTATTGCTTATTATTGGTTTTGCATATTTCTATACAGAGATTACTTTCAATCCTTTGGAAATTGCAGAGAACCTTAAGCGTTCAGGTGGATTTATTCCAGGTATACGACCAGGAAAACCTACTTCAGATTATTTAACAGCAATCTTAAAGCATGTTATTTTCATTGGAGCAATTGGTCTTTCAATCGTAGCATTACTTCCTATCGTCTTTAACGGTTTGGTTGGCGCTAGTGTTTCATTTGGTGGTACATCAATCATCATTATTGTTGGTGTTATCGTAGAAACATTAAAGCAGGTTGAATCTCAGATGATGGTTCGTAATTATAAAGGATTTTTAAATGACTAATTGTCATTTTGACACTGAGGGAGATACGTGATTTTCGCGTATCTCTTAAGGTGTTTTTTACAGAATTTTTTACAAAACATCTAAGCAGGAGGGTTTGTTGAATGAAGATTATTATGTTAGGTGCACCTGGTGCAGGCAAAGGAACACAGGCAAAGCAGATTGCTGCTAAGTATTCAATTCCTCACATTTCTACAGGTGATATATTCCGTGCCAACATTAAAAATGGTACTGAACTTGGAAAAAAGGCGAAGGAATACATGGATCAGGGTTTGCTTGTTCCAGATGAACTTACTTGTGATCTTGTAATGGACCGCATTGCACAGGATGATGCTAAGAACGGATTTGTATTAGACGGATTCCCAAGAACTATTCCTCAGGCAGAAGCACTTGATGCTGCACTTACTAAAATTGGACAGTCAATGGATTATGCTATCGACGTAGATGTTCCAGATGAGAATATTATCAATAGAATGTCAGGTCGTAGAGCTTGTTTAAATTGTGGTGCTACATATCATATCGTTTCTATTCCACCTAAGAAGGAAGGCGTATGCGATACATGTGGCAGCCAGTTAGTATTAAGAGATGATGATAAACCAGAGACAGTAAAGAAGAGACTTGATGTTTATCATGATCAGACACAGCCTCTTATTGAATACTATAAGGGTAAGGACATTTTGAAGTCTGTTGATGGAACTCAGCCTATGGAAAAGGTTTTTGAGGATATCACTGCTATTTTAGGAGCTTAAGATGTCAGAAGTTATAACTATTAAAACTGATGAAGAAATTCAATTGATGCGTGAAGCTGGAAAGATTTTAGCACAGGTTCATGAAACGTTAGCTAAAGAAATTCACGAAGGAATGTCTACATTAGACGTGGATCGATTGGGTGAAGAAGTAATTAGAAGCTATGGCTGTGAGCCAAATTTCAAAGGTCTTTATGGATATCCAGCAAGTGTGTGTGTATCCGTAAATGATGAAGTTGTTCACGGTATTCCTACTGACGACCATATCCTTGTTAATGGAGATATTGTTAGCTTGGATACAGGAGTTCTTTACAAAGGATACCATAGCGACGCTGCTCGTACAGTTGGTGTTGGAGAAATCAGTGAAGAAGCAAGACTTCTTATTGAAAGAACACGTCAATCTTTCTTCCAAGGTATGAAATTTGCTACAGCTGGTAATCATTTATATGATATATCAGGCGCGATTGGCGATTATGCAGAGAGCTTTGGGTACGGAGTAGTTAGAGACTTGGTTGGACATGGTATTGGTACTTCGCTTCATGAAGCACCTGAAATTCCAAACTTCAGACGAAGATTTAGAAGAGGTCCAAAACTAATCAAAGGCATGACACTTGCTGTAGAGCCAATGATAAACGCTGGTAGCTGTGATGTAGCTTGGATGGATGATGAATGGACAGTAGTTACAATGGATGAGTCATTATCTGCTCATTATGAAAATACAATTGTAATTACAGACGGCGCTCCTGAAATTCTTACACTGACACCTACAGAACTTGCAAATCCGGAGGGAAATAAATGGATTTAATGCTTGCAACATCTAAGGCTGGTCATGATAAGAAACAAATATACTTAGTTCTTAAAGAAGATGATGAGTATTGTTATCTTGTAAATGGAACAACTAAACTTGTTGCCAAGCCTAAAAAGAAAAAGAAAATTCATTTACAGCTAATAAAAAATATTCCGTCTGATGTTTTAGAAGAAGTAAAAGATATTGAAACATTAGATGATGTATCAATAAAAAGAATTCTTAAAGTTTATAATAGGAGGAACAAAGATGTCTAAGGCAGATGTTATTGAAGTTGAGGGAGTGGTAGTTGAAAAACTTCCTAACGCTATGTTTAAGGTAGAGCTTGAAAACGGTCATCAGATTCTTGCTCATATCAGTGGTAAGTTAAGACAGAATTACATTCGTATCTTACCAGGTGATAAGGTTACAATCGAAATGAGTCCATATGATCTTTCTAAGGGAAGAATTATTTGGAGAGATAAGTAAAAATAATTAAAAATTTGTTGACATACATTAAAACGCCCGGTATACTATTAAACGGACGTTTTTAAGATGTTCAAATATAGATTGACCACAACCTTTGAATAAAAGGGCATGGAAAGGAGGAAAATCGTGAAAGTAAGATCTTCTGTAAAGCCTATGTGCGAGAAGTGCAAGGTCATCAAAAGAAAGGGTAGCATTCGTATTATCTGCGAGAACCCAAAGCATAAGCAGCGTCAGGGTTAATTCCTGTTTGTTTATGTAGCATTTTATTATGTGCGGCTGCAGTCTAAAGAGTATCTAATTTAGGCTGTTCATAATAAATAGGCCTATCATACCGAGGCCAATTTGTTCCAGATATGGGTGTACACACATTTCAGGCCGAGTAATCGGAGCTGTATTACTTATATCGCTTATTAATAGTAGAAATTTATGGAGGTGTAAACACACATGGCTCGTATTGCAGGTGTAGATTTACCAAGAGACAAGAGAATTGAAATTGGTTTAACTTACATTTACGGAATCGGTAGAGTAAGCTCAAACAAGATTCTTGAAGCAGCTGGTGTAGATCCTAGCACACGTGTTAAGGATTTAACTGACGAAGAAGTTAAGAAGATTAGCACAGTTATTGACGAAACTATGACTGTAGAAGGTGATCTTAGAAGAGAAGTAGCTCTTGATATTAAGAGACTTCAGGAAATCGGATGCTACAGAGGTATCCGTCATAGAAAGGGTCTTCCTGTTCGTGGACAGAAGACTAAGACAAACGCTCGTACTCGTAAGGGTCCAAAGCGTACAGTAGCAAATAAGAAGAAGTAATTATATTCATAGAAAGAAAGTAGGTTAGTTTAATTATGGCTAAAGTTGCAAAGAAGACAACAAAAAAGCGTGTAAAGAAAAACGTTGAACACGGACAGGTACATGTTCAGGCATCTTTCAATAATACTATCGTTACTATTACAGATGCTCAGGGTAACGCTCTTTCATGGGCAAGTGCTGGTGGTCTAGGATTTAGAGGTTCAAGGAAATCTACTCCTTATGCTGCACAGATGGCAGCAGAGACAGCAGTTAAGGCTGCTTTAGTTCACGGTTTAAAGAGTGTAGATGTATTCGTAAAGGGACCAGGTTCAGGACGTGAAGCTGCAATCAGAGCAATCGATGCAAACGGCGTTCAGGTTCTTACAATCAAGGATGTTACTCCAGTTCCACATAACGGATGTCGTCCACCAAAGCGTAGAAGAGTCTAATTAGGAGGGAAATCTAATGGCAGTTAATAAGACACCAGTTCTTAAAAGATGTAGATCTCTTGATTTAGATCCTACATTTTTAGGATATGATAAAAAGTCACGTAGACAGAAGAATAGAGGAAGAGGCAAGAAGTCTGAGTACGCTCTTCAGCTTCAGGAGAAGCAGAAGGCTAAGTTCATTTATGGCGTACTTGAGAAGCCTTTCCGTAATTATTATGAGAAGGCTGACCGTCAGAAGGGTATGACAGGTGAAAACCTTATGACAATGCTTGAGAGCCGTCTTGATAACGTAGTATTCCGTATGGGATTTGCTCGTACAAGAAAAGAAGCTCGTCAGGTTGTTGATCACAAGATGTTCCTTGTAAACGGCAAGCCAGTAAATGTTCCTTCATATCTTGTAAAGGCAGGCGATGTTATCGAAGTTCGCGAGAAGTCAAAGAGCCTTCAGAGATTTAAGGATATCGCAGAGGTTACAGCTGGTAGAACAACTCCAGAGTGGGTTGATGTTGATGCTGAGAACCTTAAGGGTACAGTTAAAGAGCTTCCTAATAGAGAGCAGATTGATGTACCAGTAGACGAGATGCTTATCGTCGAGTTATATTCAAAATAATAATTATTAGTAAATGTTTACAAAAAGCACTTATACAAGCTTGCTTGTATAAGTGCGATTTGTTACAATTTTACTATGTGGCAATAAGTAATCTGATGGAATATTTATTAAATATTCCTTTTTTAGAGTCTAGTACATTAAGTTTCATAATTTATGAAATAAGGAGGCAATGTAGTGTTAAATTTTGAAAACCCAAATATTGAAATCGTAGAGATTTCTGAGGACAAAAAATACGGCAGATTCGTTGTTGAACCCCTTGAGAGAGGTTATGGTATAACACTTGGTAATTCACTTCGCAGAATTATGCTTTCGTCTCTGCCAGGAGCTGCAGTTAGCCAGATAAAGATTGAAGGCGTTCTTCATGAGTTCAGTGCCATTCCAGGTGTAAAAGAGGATGTTACTGAAATCGTAATGAACATCAAGGAGCTTGCTATTAGAAATAATAGCTCTTCAGATGAGCCAAAAACAGCATATATTGAGTTCGAGGGAGAGGGAGTTGTTACAGCTGCTGATATCCAGGTTGACTCTGATATCGAGATTATCAATCCTGATCTTGTTATTGCACATCTTAATGGTGGTAATGATTGCAAGCTTTACATGGAGCTTACAATTACAAAGAATCGTGGATATATCTCTGCAGATAAGAACAAAACTCCAGATACTCCAATCGGTAAGATTGCAGTTGACTCAATTTACACACCAGTAGAGCGTGTAAATATGACAGTTGAGGACACTCGTGTAGGCCAGGTTACAGATTATGACAAGCTTACACTTGATGTATATACAAATGGCACAATGGGTCCAGATGAAGCCGTTTCTATGGCTGCAAAGGTACTCAGCGAGCATTTAAATCTTTTTGTTAACCTTTCAGATGCTGCTCAGGATCTTAGCGTTATCGCTGATAAGCCTGATGATACAACAGGTAAGACTCTTGAAATGAGCATTGATGAGCTTGAGCTTTCAGTTCGTTCATACAACTGCTTAAAGAGAGCTGGTATCAACACAGTAGCAGAGCTTTGCGACAAGTCACCAGATGACATGATGAAGGTTCGTAACCTTGGTCGCAAGTCAATGGAAGAAGTAGAGCAGAAGCTTAGCGAGCTTGGTCTTTCACTTAGAATGGTAGAGGACTAGTTCGAGAGCATATAGTAACAGGAAATAATACGTGACGGATAAGACCGATGAGCACTGTCGCGCATGCCTTTCCATTAATCAAGTTACGGGGTAAGACCGATGAGCACCTGTAACGCCAGTTATAAGGAGAAAAGAAATGGCAAAGTACAGAAAATTAAGCAGAACATCATCACAGAGAAAAGCTCTTTTAAGAAACCAGGTAACAGAGCTTCTTTATCACGGCAAGATTGTTACAACTGAAGCTAAGGCTAAGGAAGTAAAGAAGATTGCTGAGCACATCATTACTCTTGGTGTCAAGGAAAAGGATAACTTCGAAGAAGTTACAGTTCAGGCTAAGGTAGCACGCAAGGACAAAGATGGTAAGAGAGTAAAGGAAGTTGTTGATGGCAAGAAGGTAACTGTATACGATACAGTTGATAAGAAGATTAAGAAGGATTCTCCTTCAAGACTTCACGCTCGTCGTCAGATGATGCAGGTTCTTTACACACCTACAGCTAAGGGTGCTAAGAAGAGCGAGACACACAAGGTTGATATGGCTAACTTTGTATTTGATGAGATTGCTCCAAAGTATGTTGACCGCAAGGGTGGTTACACACGTATCGTTAAGATCGGACCACGTAAGGGCGATGCAGCTATGGAAGTAGTTCTTGAGCTTGTATAATATATATTTGCTTTTTAAACCAGGACATTAGTCCTGGTTTTTTTTATTGAAATAATAGATTCCATATGCATATTGCCTATGGTGAAAAATCTATAATATTATATAAAATGCTAAAATAAATACTATAATAAAAATAAAATGTGGTGTATTCTAAAAGCAAGAAAGAGATTAATGGGAGGTCTTAAATATGGCAGCCGATAGCACAAAGAAAATGACAGAAGGAAGCCCAATGAAGCTTATATTAGGGTTTTCCATTCCTATGCTTGCGGGACTTTTATTCCAACAAATGTACAACCTTGTTGATACTATTATAGTTGGTCAAACATTAGGAGATAATGCATTAGCTGCAGTAGGTTCAACTGGATCTATTAATTTTTTAATCAATGGTTTTTGTATAGGAGTCTGTTCGGGTTTTGCAATTCCTGTTGCCCAACGATTTGGAGCAGAATCCTATGATTCGATGCGTAAGTTTGTAGGAAACTCAATAATAATATCTGGCATATTTGCTTTTGCTATAACATTAGTAGTAAGTATCTTTTGTTATCAAATATTGGAGATTATGCAAACTCCAACTGATATTATCAAGCTAGCGTATTCATATATTTCAATTATATTTTTCGGAATACCGGTTACTTTTCTGTATAATCTTACCGCTGGTATAATGCGTTCGCTAGGAGATAGCAAAACGCCAACCTACTTCTTAATTATGGCAGCAGGAATCAATATTGTATTAGATATTGTTTTTATTATAGTATTGGGCATGAGCGTAGATGGACCAGCACTTGCAACTGTGATATCTCAGTTTATTGCTGGCATAAGCTGTTTGATATACATGAAAAAGAAATTTCCGATTCTTAAGCTGGCAAAAAATGATTTAAAGCTAGGTCCACACCATACTGCTGTCTTAATATCAATGGGTCTTCCATTTGGCTTGCAATACTCTATAACAGCAATTGGCTCGGTTGTTCTACAGACCGCTGTTAATGGCTTAGGTACTGTCGCTGTAGCTTCTATGACAGCAGGCTCTAAAGTATCTATGTTTGTAGTATGTCCTTTTGATGCACTTGGAGGCACTATGGCCACATTTGCAGGTCAAAATGTTGGCGCAAAAGATATCCAAAGAGTTCGAAAAGGTGTATGGACAGCGCAGATGTTAGGAACGATATATGCAATACTCATCTTTATAGTATTGTTCTTTAGTGGAAGTACAATTTTAAGGTTATTTACATCTACGGACATTGTTATTAAACAGGCTAGAATGTTCTTATTGGCAAATAGTATTACCTATACTTTGCTTGCAGGAGTTAATATATTTAGATTTGCAATCCAGGGAATGGGATTCTCCACATTTGCAGTATTTGCAGGTGTAATGGAGATGATAGCTCGTATATTAGTAGCATTTACTTTGGTACCCATGATAGGATTTAGCGGAGCTATATGGGCCAGTCCTGTAGCATGGCTTTTTGCAGATCTGTTCTTAGTTCCAGGATTCTATTATTGTTGTAAAAAATTAACTGATAAGTATGAAGGAGATAAAGTAATCCACATTTAATGTTTGATAATTAACAAACGAATTGTCAGAAAAATACAAAATAAATACAAAATTATGCAAAAATACTTTTACATTTTTCCTGAGATTTTGATACAATGGCATAAAATTAAAGGAGGAAGTTTTTATGGAGAAAAAGTATTTTGATTTGTCGGGACGAGTAGCACTTATAACAGGTTGCTCATCAGGTCTTGGCGTACAGATGGCCAAGGCGTTGGCAGCCCAGGGATGTAATATAGTAGCAGTTGCCCGCCGCCAGAATCTTATCGAAGAGGTGGCAAAAGAGATTTCTGACACATATGGCGTAAAGGCCATAGGAGTTCCTTGCGACATTACAGATACAGAGAAAGTAAATTCTGCAGTAGATAAAGTGCTGGAAGAGTTTGGACGAATTGATATTTTAATAAACAATGCTGGTACAGGTTCAGGTGCCACACCAGCCGAAGATGTTGAAGATGCTCAATTTGAAGGAGAAGTAGCCATTGATTTGACAGGTAGTTTTAAGATGGCCAGAGCTATTGCTAAAAAGGCTATGATTCCAGCCGGATATGGCCGTATTATCAATATTGCTTCTATGTATGGATTAGTAGGTAATAATATTGCTCCAGCAGCTGCATACCACGCTGCAAAGGGCGGTGTTGTAAATCTCACAAGAGCGCTTGCATCAGAGTGGGGGAATAAGGGAATTACAGTGAATGCTATTTGCCCAGGATACTTTGAAACACCACTTACAAAAGAGACATTGGATAGTGAGTTTTTCCAGCAATATGCAAAGACAATGATTCCTCTTAACAGATATGGTAAAGAGGGTGAGCTAGATACAGCAGCAATTTTCCTTGCATCTCCAGCAAGTACATATGTTAACGGTGTAATTCTTCCAGTTGATGGCGGATATACATGTATGTAATCAATATGGGCCTGGTGGGCCCATATTTTTGTTCTTGTTGACTTTAGTGATTAAAAGTGCTAAAGTACTTCAAAGAAGAATAATCAGGAGGGGAAAACATGAAGAAGAAAATACTTGCATCAGTTTTGGCGTCAGTAATGGTTCTTAGCATGGTTGGTTGCGGTACAGATGCAGCCGCTCAAAAGGAAGCAGAAACAGCCACAACAACCGAAACAACAGAAGAAACTACTACAGATGCTAATCAGACATACAATGTAGGAGTAATTCAGTTAGTGCAGCATCCAGCCCTTGATACAGCAACAGAGGGATTTTCAGATGCTTTAAAAGAGAAGCTTGGGGATCAGGTAGAAATTAACGTACAGAATGCTTCTGGTGATACAGCTACATGTGCCACAATTGCAAATTCATTTGTATCAGATAATGTTGATTTGATTATGGCTAATGCAACACCTGCAATGCAGGCTAGTTCAACAGCAACAAATTCTATTCCAATCGTAGCTACATCTATTACAGATTATGGTACAGCACTTGGAATTAAAGATTGGGAAGGTACAACAGGAATCAATGTAACAGGTACATCTGATTTGGCTCCACTTGATGGACAGGCAGAAATGTTAAATGAACTTTTCCCAGATGCAAAAGAAGTAGGAATCATCTACTGCTCTGGCGAGGATAATTCATTATATCAGGCAAATCAGATTACAACATATCTTGAGGATTATGGATACAATGTTACAGCATACACATTCTCTGACTCAGCAGACGTTGCAACAGTAGTTCAGACAGCATGCGGAGAAAGCGATGTATTATATGTTCCTACAGATAATGTAGCAGCAAGTTGCGCTGAAACAATCAACAATGTAGCACTTACAGCAGGCGTGCCAATCATCGCTGGTGAGGAAGGAATCTGTAAGGGATGCGGTATCGCAACACTTTCTATTTCATACTATGATATCGGATATGCAGCAGGTCTTATGGCTTACGAAATCCTTGTTAATGGACAGGACCCTGCTACATATGAGATTCAGTATGCAACAGAGTTTACAAAGGAATATAATCCAGTAATTGCAGAAGCGCTCGGAATTGAGCTTCCAGATGATTATGTTGCAATCGAGATGGAAGAAGAGGCTGAATAATAAGATTTAGCAACAAAATAAAATTATTTTGGGGCAAGGTCAGAAATTTTGACCTTGCTCTTTGGAGTTTAAAATGGGAATTGAAACATTAATTGCAGGAATGCCTGGTACAGTTGCACAGGGAATAATATACGGAATAATGGCACTAGGCATCTACATTACATTCAAATTATTAAATTTTGCAGATTTATCGGTAGATGGATCATTTGCAACAGGAGGAGCTGTTGCAGCAATGGTGATTATATCAGGCCATTCTTGGGTGTTGGCTTTAGTACTTGCATTAATCGCAGGAGCTTTAGCAGGCTTAATTACAGGTGTATTACATACAGTTCTTGGAATTCCTGATATATTGGCAGGTATTCTTACTCAGCTCGCATTATATTCAATAAATTTGAGAATTGCTAAAAATCAGCCAAACACTCCTATTTCAGTAGATAAGTACAATTTGGCTGTTTCACTTAGATATAAAACAGATGCGTTAATCACTGTTCTTGTGATTGCTGTGATTATAATAGCAATTATGTATTGGTTCTTTGGAACAGAAATGGGTTCCGCACTTCGTGCTACAGGAACAAACCCAGCCATGGCAAAAGCCCAGGGAATTAACGTAAATGTAATGAAGGCATTGGGACTTGTAGTATCAAATGCACTAGTTGCTTTTGCAGGCGCACTATTTGCTCAGTTCAATGGTAATGCTGATGTAAATATGGGTAGAGGCGCGATTGTAATAGGCTTGGCATCCATCATTATTGGAGATGTGTTATGTAATGCATTTTTCAAGAAAAAGAGTACATTCTGGCTTGCACTTGGTTTTGTAATTGTAGGTGGTATTCTTTATTACATTTTCATAGCATTTGTATTGTGGCTCAAGATGCCAGCAAATGACATGAAATTGTTCACAGCGATAATAGTAGCAATATTCCTTGCTGTGCCATATTTAAAGAATAAAATGAATAGCTCCTTCTTTAAGGCGGCAAAAAGAGGAGGTAAACGATAATGCTTAATGCTAATAAAATTAGAAAAACTTTTAATGCTGGGACAATTAATGAAAAAGTAGCATTATCAGGTGCATCTCTTTATTTAGAGGAGGGCGAATTCTGCACAGTAATTGGTGGAAATGGTGCAGGAAAATCCACATTTCTTAATGCAATTGCAGGTGTGTGGCCAGTAGATGCAGGTTCTATCTCAATAGATGGTGTTGATGTTACCGGCCTTCCAGAGCACAAGCGTGCCCGTTACTTGGGAAGAGTGTTCCAGGATCCTATGACAGGTACTGCAGCAAACATGCAGATTGATGAAAACATGGCTTTGGCAGCACGTAGAGGAAAAACAAGAGGTTTAGGCTGGGGCGTTACGAAAGCTGAAAGAGAAAGATATCACGAAATGCTAAAGCAGTTGGATTTGGGCTTGGAAGATAGACTTACAGCTAAAGTGGGATTGCTTTCAGGAGGACAACGCCAGGCACTTACGCTTCTTATGGCAACCATTCAGAAGCCAAAGGTTTTACTTCTAGATGAGCACACAGCAGCCCTCGACCCAAAGACTGCAGCAAAAGTTCTTGAAATAACTGATATGTTAATTAAGGAGAATAACCTTACAGCCATGATGGTTACCCATAATATGAGAGATGCCATCCATTATGGTAATCGACTTATCATGATGAATGAGGGCAGAGTTATTCTCAACATTTCGGGAGAAGAAAAAAAGAATCTTACAATTGAGGACCTTTTACATAAATTTGAAGAGGTATCTGGTACAGAGTTCACTAACGATACAGAAATATTATCAAAGTAAATTGTACAAAACCGTCGGCAATGTTTGCAGACGGTTTTGTTTTTTATATCTATTAAAATTTTATTAAAATCATTACTTTTCCACTATTTTATGATAAATTAATATAAGAATTTTCTACAAAACGGAGGCAGTTGTGAACGAGAATAATAACAACCAAAACGGTGGAGATAAAAAGAATAATCGTCAGCCTTTCTACACTTTAGGAATATTAGTGCTTGTGGCACTTTTCTTTACAAGTATGATGTACAGAGGGGCTAGTTCAAATTCAAATCAGGAGATTACTTACACAGAGTTTTTACAGCTTGTCGAAGATGATAAAGTTGCAGAAGTAAACTTCGATAACGATGTCATCAATATTACGCTTGTTGAGGGTGAAACATATGGTATGTCATCTGATGAGGCAAGTGCGCTTCAGCAGATTTATGAAAGCACAGGCCAGTCCACATCTGTAAAGCTTTATACAGCATATCTTCGTGATGATGATTTGCTTGATAAGTTAGATGAACACGGCGTAGAGTATGAAGGAACAATTGCTGACTCCACAGCGGCAATTATCTATAACGTACTTTCATTTGTTCTGCCAATTGTTTTATTATGGGTTCTTCTTGGTTTCTTTATGAAACGTATGGGCGGTGGCCCAATGGGCGTTGGTAAATCAAATGCCAAGCTCTACAATATGGAAAAAGCTACCGGAGTTACTTTTAAGGATGTAGCTGGACAGGATGAGGCTAAGGAATCAGTTCAGGAAATGGTAGATTTCCTGCATAACCCTCGTAAGTACACAGAAATCGGCGCGAAGCTTCCAAAGGGTGCTCTTTTAGTAGGCCCTCCAGGAACAGGTAAAACACTTCTTGCAAAAGCAGTTGCAGGTGAAGCTGGTGTTCCATTCTTTTCACTTGCAGGTTCAGATTTCGTAGAGATGTTTGTTGGTGTTGGTGCTTCACGTGTACGTGACCTTTTCAAGGAAGCACAGAAAGTAGCACCATGTATCGTTTTCATCGATGAGATTGATGCCATTGGTAAGAGCCGTGATGCACATTATGGCGGCGGTAACGATGAGCGTGAGCAGACATTAAACCAGCTTCTCTCAGAGATGGATGGTTTTGATTCAAACAAGGGCTTACTTATCCTTGCAGCTACAAACAGACCAGAGGTACTTGATAAAGCATTACTTCGTCCGGGTCGTTTCGATAGACGAATCATCGTTGATAAGCCAGATCAGAAGGGACGTCTTGAAATCCTTAAGGTTCATTCCAAGGATGTAAAGATGGACGAGACAGTTGATTTGGATGCTATCGCACTTGCATCAGTAGGTCTTGTTGGATCTGATCTTGCAAATATCATTAACGAGGCAGCTATTTTAGCAGTCAAAGATAAGCGTAAGTTTGTAAATCAAAAAGATTTATTCGAAGCATTTGAACTTGTAGCAGTTGGCGGTAAGGAAAAGAAGGATAGAGCGATGAGTGAGAAGGAGCGTAAAATCGTTTCATATCACGAAGTTGGACATGCTCTTGTTTCTGCATTGCAAAAGGATGCTGAGCCAGTTCAAAAGATTACAATTGTTCCTAGAACAATGGGAGCATTGGGATACACACTTCAGACTCCAGAAGAAGAAAAGTTCCTTGAAACTAAGGATGAGTTAATCGCAAAGATTGTTACATATATGGGTGGTCGAGCAGCAGAAGATATTAAGTTTGGTTCGTACACTTCAGGTGCAGCTAATGATATCGAGCAGGCTACGAAGATTGCTAGAGCAATGGTTACTCGATTTGGTATGTCTGAAAAGTTTGGAATGATGGGACTTGCAACAGTAGAGAGCCAGTATCTTGATGGAAGAGCATCATTAATCTGCGGCGAAAATACAGCAGCAGAAATAGATAAAGAAGTTCTTCAGATGATTACAGATGCATATGCAAAGGCTAAGCAGCTTCTTGCAGACAACATGGAATGCCTTGATAAGATTTCAGACTATCTATTTGAGCATGAGACAATTACAGGTAAGGAATTCATGTCAATCTTTAGAGAAATAAAGGGAATTCCTGATCCAGAAGAAAAGAAAGAACCGGAAAGACATAGTCTTTTTGACGATGATAATGATCCACAGAATGTGGTAAAAGATAGTATTTTTGATGAGTAATTTATATGGTAACTGAAAAAGACCTTAGTAAACTCCCGGATCAACCGGGAGTTTATCTAATGCACGGGAAAAATGATGAAATTATATATGTAGGTAAAGCATTGTCTCTTCGTCATAGAGTGAGACAATACTTTCAACCAAGCCATGATGAGGGCCTCAAGAAAAAGCAGATGGTGGCAAATATTGATTATTTTGAGTTTATAGTCACTGACTCTGAATTAGAGGCTCTTATTTTAGAATGTAATTTAATAAAGGAATATCGTCCAAAGTACAACACTATGCTTCGTGACGATAAGACCTATCCATATATTGAGGTTACTTTACAGGAAGCATATCCAAGGGTGCTGTTTTCTAGAAGGATGAAAAAGAATGGTAGTAAGTTTTTTGGCCCATTCACATCTGCAGGAGCTGTTCACGACACTATTGAGCTAGTTCAAAAACTATACAAGATACGAACCTGTTCCCAGAAGCTTCCAGAAAATTTTGGTAAGAACAGACCATGCTTGAACTATCATATTGGTCAGTGCTTAGGCCCTTGCCAGGGGAATGTTCCAGTGGAAGAGTATCGTAAAAACGTAGAAAAAGTAATCGAGTTTTTAAATGGAGATTACGCCGATACAATAAAAGATCTTCAAAGAAAAATGCTTGCAGCATCTGAGGATATGGATTACGAGAAAGCTGCACTTTACAGAGATTTAATTGAGTCAGTTAAGGCCTGTGCAGGAAGGCAGAAAGCCACCCAGCTTGATGGAGAGGATAGAGATATCATTGCTATGGCGAAGGGCAAAGAGGATGCAGTTGTTCAGGTGTTCTTTATTCGCGGTGGCAAAATGATTGGTAGAGAGCATTTCTTTATTAATGTTCGCGTGGATGATACAGATGAAGATTTGCTTGAATACTTCCTTAAGGATTACTACACAGGTACACCTTTTATCCCTAGAGAAATATTTGTTCAGTTTGAAATGACTGAATCGGAATTAATTGAAACATGGCTTACAAATAAAAAAGGTTCCAGAGTGTACATAAGAACTCCTAAGCGTGGAGCCAAGGAAAAGCTTGTTGAACTTGCGGCTAAAAATGCCCAGATGGTTTTGGATCAGGACAGAGAAAAAATCAAGAAAGAAGAGGGCCGCACAATTGGAGCTATGAAGGAAATAGCTGATATATTAGGACTTCCAGGAGCGAGCAGAATGGAGGCATATGATATTTCAAATATTTCAGGCTTCCAGTCAGTTGGTTCAATGGTAGTATTTGAAAAAGGTAAGCCAAAGCGCTCGGATTATCGTAAATTCAAAATCAAAACCGTTGAAGGTCCAAATGATTACGCATCTATGCATGAGGTGCTGACTCGTCGTTTTTCTCATGGCCTAGAAGAACTTGAAGAAAATGGTGGTGTAATAGAAGACAGCTTTACCAAATTCCCTGATGTTATAATGATGGATGGTGGTAAAGGACAGGTGCATATTGCAGAGCAGGTTATGGCTGAATTAGGGCTTCACATTCCTATTGCAGGTATGGTAAAGGATGATCATCATAGAACCAGAGGCCTATACTATAAGGATGAAGAAATACCTATAGATACACATTCTGAGGGCTTCCAGTTAATTACAAGACTTCAGGATGAAGCACATCGATTTGCAATAGAATATCATCGTAGCCTCAGAAGCAAAGGACAGGTTAGAAGTTTTCTTGATGATATTGAGGGCATTGGACCAAAGAGACGCAAGGCCCTTATGAAAAAATATATTTCTGCAGAAAAAATGGCAAATGCCACGGTGGAAGATTTGATGGATACAGAATCTATGAGTAAAGAAGCAGCAGAGAATGTATACAATTACTTTCACCCTATTAATTCCACAGAAAATGAGCTAAAATAGTCTATGAATTTTCAGTAGATGGGAGGTTTTTATGGCAAATAATAAATTTGTATCAGTAGCAACAATTCAGGAAAGATTTAATCTTACCAATTTCACACCAGAGCTTAATCTTGAAGAGGCTCAGGTAACAGTTGCAGATGTCAATAGACCAGCGCTTCAGCTACACGGATTTTATGAGCATTTTGATTCAAGCCGAATTCAGGTTATTGGAAATGTAGAAGCAGCGTACTTAAATAAAAAGACAGATGAAGAAAAAGCAGAAAGCTTTGCACAGTTATTAACATATGATATTCCATGTGTAATTTTCTGTAGAGGTGAAAAGCCAGGAGAAATATTACTCAAGGAAGCTGTTAAGGCAAATGTTCCTGTATTAGGAACTGATCGTGCTACATCAGAGTTTATGTCAGCTTTGATATATTCTTTAAATAAAGACTTTGCACCATACACAACTATTCACGGAGTATTAGTTGACGTTTATGGTGAAGGTTTGCTTATTACTGGTGAATCTGGAATAGGTAAATCAGAGGCAGCATTGGAGCTTATCCGTCGTGGTCACAGACTTGTATCAGACGATGTAGTAGAAATTCGTCGACCAAACAACGAAAGGTTATACGGACGCGCACCATCAATCACACAGTACCTTATTGAGCTTAGAGGTATTGGAATTATCGATGTTAAATCACTTTATGGTGTTGAGGCTGTAAAGGATGAGCAGCGTATTGATTTAGTTATTAAGCTTGAGGATTGGTCAAAGGAAAAAGAATATGACCGTCTTGGTATGACAGATGAATACATGAACATTCTAGGAATTGATGTAACATGTCACTCACTTCCAATCAGACCAGGTAGAAATCTCGCTATTATTTGTGAGGCTGCCGCAGTAAACCATCGTCAGAAGAAGATGGGCTACAATGCTGCTGAAGAGCTTTACAGGCGAGTTCAGAATAATATTAATGGATAGGAGATGCAAATCTTATGGAACGTAAGAATGCTTGGAGTAAGTATACTTCAGAAAAAGATAAGAAAAAGGTTATGGCCTTTGGTGAAGACTATAGAAAGTTCTTATCAACATGCAAAACAGAAAGAGAATGTGTTTCATTCTTTGTAGAAAAGGCTGAAAAAGCAGGATTTAAGAATCTTGATGAAGCTATTGCAAGTGGTAAGAAGCTTAAAGCAGGAGAAAAGGTTTACGCTGTAAATAAGGGTAAGGAGCTTGCTTTATTTATTGTAGGTACAGAGGATTTAGAGTCTGGCATGAACATTCTTGGCGCTCATATCGATAGCCCAAGAATGGATTTAAAGCAGAATCCATTATACGAGGATTCAGATATCGCATTACTTGACACTCATTATTATGGTGGTATCAAGAAATACCAGTGGGTAACTATTCCACTTGCACTTCACGGTGTACTTGTAAAGAAGAGCGGTGAAGTAATGCCTGTTAACGTAGGCGAGGATGAGAATGACCCAGTATTTGGTATTTCAGATTTACTTATTCACCTTGCGGCAGACCAGATGGATAAGAAGGGTGCAAAGGTAGTAGAAGGTGAAGACCTCAATGTTATCGTAGGAAGCATCCCAGGCTTTGACAAAAAGGGCGAGAAGGAAAAGGAATCTGTAAAGAAGAATATTCTTAAGCTTCTCAAAGACAAGTACGATATTGAGGAAGAAGATTTCATTTCAGCAGAAATCGAAGTTGTTCCAGCCGGTCCAGCTAGAGACTTTGGTTTTGATCGTTCAATGATCTTAGGATACGGTCACGATGATAGAGTATGTGCTTACTCATCATTTATGGCACTTATTGATTGCAAGGAAAAATTAAAGAAGACAGCATGCTGCCTCCTTGTAGATAAAGAAGAAATTGGTTCTGTAGGCGCAACAGGTATGGAATCTAGATTCTTCGAGAATATTTTCGCAGAGCTTTACAATCTTACAGGAGATTATTCAGAGCTTAAGCTTCGCAGAGCTCTTACAAACTGCAAGGTTCTTTCATCAGATGTATCTGCAGCATTTGATCCAAACTATGCATCAGCATTTGAAAAGAACAACTCAGCATATCTCGGACGTGGTCTTGTATTTAACAAGTATACAGGCGCTAGAGGTAAGAGTGGTTCAAACGATGCATCCGCTGAGTATGTTGCAGAGGTTCGTGACATCATGGACAAGGACAATGTATTCTGGCAGACAGCTGAGCTTGGTAAGGTAGATCAGGGTGGCGGTGGAACAATCGCCTACATCATGGGCAATTACAACATGCAGGTAATTGACTCAGGTGTTGCTGTTCTTTCTATGCACGCTCCATGTGAGATTATTTCAAAGGTTGATTTATACGAAGCATTATTAGGATACGAGGCGTTTATTAAATATGCTTAATGAGAAATACCAGAAATTAGCAGAAGAATTAAAAGCACAATTTCCAAAATCTTTAATCCTTTTAGAGGAAGCAATGAAAAGTCATACGACTTTTAGAATAGGAGGTCCGGCCGATATTTATATCGAGCCGGATTATGCCTCTATTATTCCTTTAATTCAATTTCTTAAAGGGCAGGAGATTCCATTTATTGTTATAGGAAATGGAAGCAATTTGCTAGTGTCTGATGAGGGAATCGAAGGTGTTGTTATTTCCATTGGTAAACAATCAAATGACATAACAATCAATGGTGATACAGTGGTTGTAGAAGCAGGTGCTTTGCTTTCAACTGTAGCTAACAAAGCTGCAAAAGCAGGGCTTACTGGAATGGAATTCGCATCAGGAATACCAGGTTCAATAGGTGGTGCAGTATTTATGAATGCAGGAGCCTATGGCGGGGAAATGAAGGACATAATCGAATCAGTCCTTATTCTTACTCCAACAATGGAGCAGAAAACTGTTACACCAGAGGAATTATCAATGTCGTATCGTCATTCATCTTTAATGGAAGATGGAGGATATGTTCTTTCTGCTGTTCTTAAGCTTAGTCAAGGAAATCCAGAAGAAATACAGGCTAGAATTGACGAAATCCGGCAGCAGCGTACTGAAAAGCAACCACTTAATTTCCCAAGTGCGGGTTCTACTTTTAAGCGACCAGAGGGATATTTTGCTGGAAAGCTTATTGATGACACAGGATTGCGTGGATATACTGTAGGTGGTGCCCAGGTTTCAGAAAAACACTGTGGCTTTGTAGTAAATAAGGGCGATGCAACAGCAGCTGATGTTTTACAATTAATGTCAGATGTTAATGATAAAGTATTTAATAAATTTGGAGTTCATTTAGTTCCAGAGGTTCGAATTATAGGGAGGAACGTAAATTGAAGCTATTAATTCTAACAGGAATGTCAGGTGCAGGTAAAAACACAGCATTTAAAATGCTGGAGGATATGGGCTACTATTGCATGGACAATCTTCCAATCCAATTGTTAAAGAGCGTTGTTGAATTGGCTGAGAATGGCGCCTTTGATCAAAAGATTGTTGTTGGAATAGATGTACGTAATGGTAGAGCTATGAAGCTTTTGCCGGATATTTTGCAGGAATTAGACAACGACAACAAACATTTTTCTATTCTGTTCTTGGATGCAGAGGATGATGTGTTAATTAAACGATACAAAGAGACCAGACGTAATCATCCACTTTCTGGTAGAGAAAGAATTGCAGCAGGCATTCAGCAGGAAAGAGAATCTATCGGATTTTTGCGTGATGAGGCAGACTATGTTATCGACACAACCCATCTTTTAACAAGAGAGTTAAAGGAAGAGCTTAAAAAGATATTTGTTGATGATGCAGATTACAAGAGCCTTTTCGTGACTATCATTTCATTTGGCTTTAAGTACGGAATTCCAGAAGATGCGGATTTGGTTTTTGATGTACGATTCTTACCAAATCCATACTATGATACAGACCTTAGGCCGTTCACAGGAAACGACCAGCCAATCAAGGATTTCGTTTTAAAATATGAGGAGTCTCAGATTTTCTTGGAGAAAACAACTGACTTAATCAAGTTCCTGATTCCTAACTATATAAAAGAAGGAAAGAATCAGCTGGTTATTGCAGTTGGATGTACAGGCGGTAAACACAGAAGTGTATGCCTGGCAGATGAGATTTTTGAGGCACTAAATCATGATGAGTCTTATGGACTTAAAATTGAGCATCGTGATATAGGCAAGGATGCTTTGAGAGGAAAATAATTGTCATTTTCAAAAGATGTAAAAGAGGAACTCTTTTCTGTTATTCCTAAAAGTAGGCATTGTATGGTGGCAGAGATGTCTGGCATTTTTCTTATGGAAGGAATAAATGCATTTCAGAACTATTCAGATGAACCATTAAACAGAAAAGTCTTTACTTTATTAAATAAAACACTTAATATAGGAAAAGATGTCACAGCACTGTCTACTGATGTCTTATTGGAGACTAAAAAAATGCTTAAGCTATCCGATGATAGCAAGATAGCAAACGATTTAGTTATTCAACAGCCATGCTGTAAGCGTTCATTTATACGAGGAGCGTTTTTGGCGGCAGGCTCCATTTCAGATCCCAATAAGGGATATCATTTTGAGATTGTATGCAACACAGAAGCTATGGCTTCTCAGCTAACAAAAGTTATGAACACATTCGATGTGGAAGCAAAATATGTTAGCAGAAATGGTAAATATGTTGTATATCTCAAAGAAGGCGCACAAATCGTTGAAATATTACGTGTTATGGAAGCCGCTCACTCTGTAATGGAGTTGGAAAACATCAGGGTAGTTAAAGAGGTGCGAGGCACAATCAATCGAAAAGTCAATTGCGAGACAGCAAACATCGGCAAAACAGTTAATGCAGCTGTTCGACAAATCGAAGCAATTCACCTTTTGGATGAAAAGCTGGGGCTTGATACATTGCCACCACAGCTACAGGAAATTGCTCAGGTAAGACTTGATAATCCAGACACACCGCTAGGAGCCTTGGGACAGTACTTAGATCCACCTATAGGCAAGTCAGGAGTTAATCATCGATTGAAAAAGCTGGTTCAAATGGCAGAACAGTTATAAAAGGCCAGCGTTAGGTTTTATTTAGTTTTTCAGGAGGACGTCATGCAAAAAGAAGTTACTATTCAGATGACAAATTCAATGGAAGCTACACCAATAGCACACCTTGTGCAGTTAGCTAACCAGTTTGGAAGTTCAATCTATTTCGAGATGGATGAAAAGAAGGTTAATGCTAAAAGTATTATGGGTATGATGAGTTTGGTATTGGCTTCAGGATCAAAGGTAGTTATTGATGCTACAGGAGATGATGAAGAAAAGGCTGTCACAGAACTTGCTGATTTCCTTACAAAATAAATTATTATCGAGGGATATATGTCAAAAAGATTATTATTTATTATCAATCCACGCTCTGGTAAAGGGCAGATAAAAGAACATCTGGCTGACATTCTGGATATAATGATTAAGGCTGGCTATCAGGTTAGTGTACATATTACACAGTCTGGTGGCGATGCAACAAGACAGACAATTGAACAGTCCAAGGATTTCGATAGAATCGTTTGCTCTGGTGGAGATGGAACACTTGATGAAGTGGTTACTGGTATGATGCAGTTGGCTCCATCAGAAAGAAAGCCTATTGGATATATTCCAGCTGGCTCTACAAATGATTTTGGAAATTCACTTGGTATAGATAAGAACATGTTAAATGCAGCGCAGATTAGTGTTTCTGATAAACTATTTCCATGTGATATAGGTAGATTCAATTCAGATTCATTTGTATATGTGGCTGCATTTGGTATTTTTACAGAAGTTTCTTATGCCACATCACAAGATTTAAAGAATCTTCTAGGACATGCTGCATACATAATCGAAGGAGCTAAACAGCTTCGCGATATACCATCATTCCGCATGCAGGTGGAGTATGATGGCAATGTTATTTATGATGAGTTTATTTATGGCATGATTACTAATTCAAAGTCTGTCGGCGGTTTTCAGGGGATCATAAGAGGCAATATTGGTTTGAACGATGGTGTGTTTGAGGCAACATTAATCAAAATGCCACGTAACCCAATGGAGCTCAATGAAATCCTAGGCTTTATGACTGGTATTATTCCAGATTCAGAGATGGTATACAGTTTCCAAACCAGCGAAATAAAGTTTACATGTAGTGAAGATGTCCCATGGACATTGGACGGAGAATTCGGTGGCAATCATAAGGTTGTTAACGTCGTAGACGAGAACAGTGCCCTTGAAATAGCTATTGAATAGAATTTTACGTTATGTTAAAATTTGCGGTAGATGGGGTTCTTTAGAACCCAAAAACGATTATATGGAGGATATAATTATGTTAGTTTCTGCAAAAGAAATGCTTGATAAAGCAAAAGCAGGCCACTATGCAGTTGGTCAGTTCAACATTAATAACCTTGAGTGGACAAAAGCCATTCTTCTTACAGCTCAGGAGCTTAACTCACCTGTAATCCTTGGTGTATCTGAGGGTGCTGGTAAGTACATGACAGGCTTCGGTACAGTAGCTGCTATGGTTAAGGCTATGGACGAGGAGCTCGGAATTACAGTTCCTGTAGCACTTCACCTTGATCACGGTACATACGAAGGATGCTACAAGTGCATTAAAGCTGGTTTCACATCAATCATGTTTGATGGTTCACACTATCCATTCGAGGAGAACCTTGCAAAGTCTACAGAGCTTGTTAATGTTGCTCACGGACTTGGCCTTTCTATCGAGTGCGAAGTTGGTTCAATCGGTGGTGAAGAAGATGGTGTTGTAGGTATGGGCGAGTGTGCTGATCCTAACGAGTGCAAGACAATCGCTGACCTTGGTGTAGATATGCTTGCAGCAGGTATCGGTAACATCCACGGTAAGTACCCAGAGAACTGGCAGGGACTTTCTTTCGAGACACTTGATGCTATTCAGCAGAAGACAGGTGCAATGCCACTCGTACTTCACGGTGGTACAGGTATCCCAGCTGATATGATCAAGAAGGCTATCGAGCTTGGTGTTTCAAAGATCAACGTTAACACAGAGTGCCAGCTTTCATTTGCTGACGCTACACGTAAATATATTGAGGCTGGTAAGGACCTTGAGGGTAAGGGCTTCGATCCACGTAAGCTTTTAGCTCCTGGTACAGATGCTATCAAGGCAACAGTTAAAGAAAAGATGGAACTTTTCGGTTCAGTTGGAAAGGCTTAATCGGTTTGCCCGATTTAGCTTTCTTATGAGCTTTATGGAAGACAATCGGTGGGGATCCTTGCTGATTGTCTTTCTTTATATATGTTATGGGAAAGGATACTTTATAAATGGAAGAATATTTTAATGTGGCAGACATCTTTGGAGAAAATGTATTTAACGATACAGTTATGCAGGAACGACTTCCAAAGAAGACTTATCAGAAGCTTAAGCAGACTATTCTTGCGGGAGAAGAGCTTGATTTAGAGACTGCTGATGTTATTGCACACGAAATGAAGGAGTGGGCTATTGAGAAGGGTGCAACCCACTACACACATTGGTTCCAGCCACTTACAGGTATTACAGCAGAAAAACATGATTCATTTATTTCTGCTCCACTGCCAAGTGGTAAGGTGCTTATGAGCTTTTCTGGTAAAGAGCTTATAAAAGGTGAGCCAGATGCATCATCGTTCCCTTCAGGAGGACTTAGAGCCACATTTGAGGCAAGAGGATATACTGCTTGGGATCCAACATCTCCAGCATTTGTTAGACAGGATGCAGCAGGTGCAACACTTTGCATTCCTACAGCTTTCTGTTCATACACAGGAGAAGCTTTGGATCAAAAAACACCTCTGCTTCGTTCTATGGAAGTTTTATCAGAGCAGGCAATCAGACTCCTTAGATTATTTGGTAACACAAATTCTAAGCGTGTAATTCCTTCAGTTGGTGCTGAACAGGAATACTTCCTTATTGACCGTGAAATGTATCTTGCCCGTAAGGATTTAATGTATACAGGTCGTACACTCTTTGGTGCAATGCCACCAAAGGGACAGGAAATGGACGACCATTATTTTGGCTCAATTCCAGAGAGAATTGAAGCTTATATGCGTGATGTTAATATTGAGCTTTGGAAGCTTGGCGTTTCATCTAAAACACAGCATAATGAGGTTGCTCCAGCTCAGCACGAGCTTGCACCAATCTATGCACAGTGCAACGTTGCAGTTGATCACAACCAGATTATCATGGAGACTCTTAGAAAGGTTGCAAACCGCCATGGTTTACAGTGCCTCCTCCATGAAAAACCATTCGCAGGCGTAAATGGTTCAGGTAAGCATGATAACTGGTCACTTGTTACCGATGATGGAATCAATCTTTTTGAGCCAGGTAAATCACCACATGAGAACATCCAGTTCTTGCTTGTGCTTTGTCTTGTTCTTAAGGCTGTTGATTTACATGCAGATCTACTTCGTGAATCTGCATCAGACGTTGGTAATGATCACAGATTAGGTGGAAATGAAGCACCTCCTGTAATCATCTCTGTATACCTTGGAGAGCAGTTAGAGGACGTTTTAAGACAGCTTATCTCTACTGGTACTGCTACTAAGTCAAAGAAGGGTGAAAAGCTTGCTACAGGCGTTAAAACACTTCCAGACTTTAGAAAAGATGCTACAGATAGAAACCGTACATCACCATTTGCATTTACTGGAAATAAGTTCGAATTCAGAATGGTTGGTTCACAGGATTCAGTTGGCGAGCCAAACGTAGTTCTCAATACAATCATGGCAGAAGCACTTTGCGAGGCTTGTGATGAGCTTGAGAAAGCAAAGGATTTTGATAGTGCAGTTCATGACATGATCAAGAAGCTTGCTACAGAGCATCAGCGCATCGTATTCAACGGAAACGGATACGGAGAGGAGTGGATTGAAGAAGCAAAGAAGAGAGGCTTGCCAAGCATCAATTCTTTGGTAGAAGCAATTCCTGCTCTTACAACAGATGCAACAGTTTCAATGTTTGAAAAGTTTGGTGTATTCTCAAAGGTAGAGCTTGAATCACGTGCAGAAATCGAATATGAGCAGTATATCAAGTCAATCAATATTGAAGCTAAGACCATGATAGATATGGCTTCTAAGCAGATTATTCCAGCTGTAATAGGCTACGCTACAGAGCTTGGACTTTCTATCGGTACAATTCAGGATGCTTGTCCTGAGGCTGATGTAAGCACACAGAAGGAGCTTCTCATTAAGGTATCTAACCACCTACGTGAAGCAAAAGAAGCCCTTGTAAAGCTTAAAGAGACAAACAATAAGGCATATACTATGAAGGCTTCTAGCTGCGAAAAAGCCAACTTCTACCACGATGAAGTTATAAAGGCTATGGAAGAGCTCCGTGCTCCTGTAGACGCCTTAGAAATGATTGTAGACAAGGAATGCTGGCCAATGCCAAGCTACGGAGACATGATTTTCGAAGTATAAAATAAAGCAAACAAAAAAGAGCTCAAACGAGCTCTTTTTTTAATGCATATTATTCGCCACCAATTATTTGAATGGTTCCTTCGCTGCCTCCGGAAGAATCACTTGTCGTGGATGATGAACCACCAATTACACCAGTGTTTGGCATTTGGTAACCACCATGGTATGGGCAATATGTTCCGAATGTTGCAGCATCTACGCCGTATGCTTCGTCAGCAGTTCCGGCAGCTGCGCCTACAATAAATACTCCTGAGTAGGCAGGGCATTCTGAATTTGCAAACATATGTGACTGTGTACAAACAGTACCGAGATAATGCTTATCACAGTATTCTGTAGGCTCGGTGCCTTCCTCAAAGTATTCTGTGTAAACCATAGAACCACGAGGGTCGCAGTCGCATACACCGCCAATGGCAAGCTTGCCTGATTTTTTACATACTTGAGCAGTAACAATTCCATCTGGCATTGTAAAGTCTTTAGAAGATAGATTCTCGTGAATTCGGCTCATTACAGCCTTCCAAATAACCTTTGAGTATGTTGTGTAGCTTTGAGGTGTATTATCGTCAAATCCGCCCCAAATAACGCCTGTATAGTATGGAGTGAAGCCTGCAAAGACTGTATCACGATTCTTTGTTGTAGTACCGGATTTGCCGGCTACAGCAATACCATTTACATCAAAGTTGGCAGCTGTACCAGTGCCGGAAGTCATAACGTCTTCCATAGCGCTTGTAAGTAACCAAGCAGTTGTTTCTTTTAATACTCTAGTTGAAGTGTTATCTCTATTATCAAGAATTATATTTCCCTGATGATCAACTACAGTAGTGTAGAAGATTGGTGAATTGTATTCGCCACCATTTGCGATTGTTGCATAAGCTGATGTTAGGTCTACGTTAGTAACACCATTTGTGATACCACCAAGAGCAAGAGCCTGGTTGTTATCACCATCAGTCAATGTTGTGATTCCTAAATCTTTTGCATATTGGAAGCCAAGGCTTGTTCCGATATCGCCCATTACTTCAACAGTAACAACGTTGATAGAGTTTGTAATGGCAGTTCTGATATTGGTCCAGCCAAGGTATGTGTTGTTGTAGTTTTTAAGTGAAGTGCCATCTGCATATGTAGTTGGCATATCATTTTCAACAGAAGCAAGTGTCATTCCGCCGGCATCAAGTGCAGCAGCATAACAAGCAATAACCTTGAATGTTGAACCTGGCTGACGAGTAATACCTGTAGCTCTGTTAAGAGTTTTGGCTGCTGTCTTATCGCCACGTCCACCAACCATTGCAACAACCTGACCAGTGTATTGGTCCATAATTGTCATTGCGGCCTGAGGCTGAAGTGTGTATGTTACAGATTCTCCAGCGATTTCATCGCCATCTTCCATAATTGCTGCCTTGTATTCTTCGATTGCAGCAGCTGCTTCCTCTTCTGAGTCAAACTCAAGAGTGTAGCTAGAGTTACTTGACTGGTAATAAGAAAGCATTGTGGTATCAGAATAATTAGCTGTTGAGCCATCTGATTTTGTAATGGTCAATCTATATGAGAATGAATATTTTTCAATTCCCTTATAGTTGTCAGTATTGTTTATTTCTTCCTCTACGATATTTTGAATTGAAGTATCTTGTGTAGAGTAAATTGAAAGACCACCTGAATATAATAGTGAATAAGCTTCAGTTTCTGTGTAACCAAGTCTTGTTTGTAAATCTTCAATAACTTCATCTGTCAACGCATCAACAAAATAAGAAGTTGATGAAGAAGATATTTCGGTATTAAGTACCTGAATCCTATCGTAAACATCATCTGCGAGAGCTGTTTCGTATTCGCTTTCTGTGATGTAACCCTGATCCAACATATTTTTTAGCACCTTTTTACGGCGTGTTGCATTTTCCTCTGGATGAGAAATAGGATTGTATTTTGTTGGATTCTGTGTGATTCCAGCGATAACTGCGCATTCTGAAAGGGTCAAATCCGAAACAGATTTATTAAAGTATCTCTCAGCTGCTGCTTCAACTCCAAGTGTGTTCTGACCTAAGTTGATACTGTTAAGGTAGTTCTCTAAAATAACATCTTTACTAACTATTTTTTCGAGCTGAACGGCTAAGTATTGCTCCTGTATTTTTCGATTAATACTATCAAGCTTAGTTCGCTCTGATGTCCATGTGGTGAAGTAGTTATTTTTAAGTAACTGCTGGGTGATTGTACTGGCACCCTGAGAAAAATGGAAACCGTCCAGGATACCTTGCATTGCTGCTCTTATAATACCCTGTGGATCAATACCATTATGCTCATAGAATCGAGCATCCTCGATTGCAACGAAAGCATGTTGTAAATCGATAGGAATATTATCTAAAGTAACATAGGTTCTATTGGCACCTGTTGATGCTAAGGTTTCGATTTCATTTCCGTCTGAATCATAAACTGTACTCATATAGCCAGTTGGTGAGATATCGATTGTGGATACATCTGGAAGCTGGTCAATGAGATTCTTTGCATAGAGGTAAGCAAAAATACCACCAGCTACGACTACAGAGACGATGCATATCAGCGAAATACGAATAATGGCCAATCCGGCACTGTGACGTTTTCGCTTCTTACGTCCTGAAAGCTGAGCGGATTGCTTAGCTGCATTTTCTTTTCCGTAATTCATAATAACCTCCAATTTAGACTTCATTATACCAAAATTATCCTTTATAATAAACCACATGGATAATAAGACTTTTAGAATTGTATATGAAGGTGGAACAGGGGAGATAGAAGAAAAGAAATCGAGATTTATTGCTCATATTTGCCCCGTTACAACTGAAAAAGAGGCTGTAGATTTTATTTCTGAAAAAAAGAAAGTATTTTGGGATGCAAGACACAATTGCTCAGCCTTTGTTATTGGAAACAACAACGAAGTCACTAGGTGCAACGATGATGGTGAACCAGCGCAGACTGCAGGTCGTCCTATGCTGGATGTTCTTCTTAGAGAAAACATTCATAACTGTGCAGTAGTGGTGACTCGTTATTTTGGTGGAGTTCTTTTGGGGACTGGTGGCCTTGTGCGAGCATATCAGGCGGCTGTCCAGGAGGGACTGAAGAATTGCAAGATTCTTGAACCTAAAGACGGATATCCATGTGAAATAAAAACAGACTACAATGGCTATGGAAAAATAGAATATGTTCTTAGAGAAAATAATCTTCCAATTTTAAATACAGATTTTGGAGCGGAAGTAATAATTTCTTCTGTAGTCGAATGTAATTTTAAAGAAAATCTAGAAAAAATTATCGCAGACAAAACTGCGGGAAATGCCGAAATTACGTGGGATTCTCAGGTTAAATTCGATATTTTAGATGGCCAGATTTTAAAATTTTAAAAAAAGTTGAAAAAAGTGCTTGCTATTTTAAAATCTATGCTCTATAATAGCATTCGTTGACGCGGTAAAGCAGTTGAAACAAAGCGCTCAGCGAATAATATTGGCCCATCGCCAAATGGTAAGGCAACGGACTCTGACTCCGTCATTTCAAGGTTCGAATCCTTGTGGGCCAGCTAAGACCTAAGCATTAGCTTAGGTCTTTTTTTTACCTGAAATTTATGGAACAAATCAAACTGTTAATATATAATATTTGCTAACGGTGGTTTTGGAGGTAAGTGATGTATTCGTATCAGGACAGAATTAAATACAGTGAAGTTGATGCTAATCTTGATCTCACATATTTTGGCTTAGTTAATTACATGCAAAACTGTAGCTGTTTTCATTCTGATGATGTTGGCGTTGGTGTATATTACTTAGCTCCCAAAAGACTAGGCTGGTTTGTGACAAGCTATGAAATACATATTAAAAGATTGCCAAGGTATTCAGAGAAAGTAAAGGTATGCACATGGCCATATCAGGTTAGAGGCATGATGGCGCATCGTCTTTACTCAATCGAAACCGAGGATGGAGAGGTTTTGGTTTATGCGGATTCCCTCTGGGTACTTATGGATTTGGATAAGCTCAAACCATCCAGATTTACAGAAGAAATTGCAAAAGCTTATCCGGAGGATGCAAGCCTTCCTCAGTTTGATTTAAATCACAACAAGTTAAGGCTCAGTGCAGACATAGAAAAAGTTGGAGAGTTTACAGTTACAGACAGATATTTGGACACAAACAACCACATGAATAACTCTCACTACATAGATGTCACCCGTTATTACTTACCAGAGCAGTCATTCAACACAATCAATATCAACTACAAAAAAGCAGCATTGTTAGATGACAAGCTAGATGTGTATATAGGAAAAATAGAACAGGGATATCAGGTAGTCCTCAAAAAAGAAGATGAAGTTTATACAATAGTGGAGTACAAATAATGAAATTAGGCGAAATACAAGTTTTAAAAATAGAAAAGAAAGTTGAGTTTGGTGTTTATCTTTCAGATGGAACAGAAAGAGTTCTTTTGCCAAAGAAGCAGGTTCCGGAGAATGCCAAAATCGGAGACGAGATAAAGGTATTTGTATACAAGGATTCCAAGGATAGATTAATCTGTACAACAAATACTCCAAAGCTTACTTTTGGTCAGATGGGTGTTCTTTCAGTTAGCCAGGTTAATAAAGTAGGTGCATTCCTTGATTGGGGATTAGAGAAAGATTTATTCCTTCCTTTCAAGGAAATGACAAAGCAGCCATCTGAAGGTGACGAGATTTTAGTTAGAGTGTACATCGATAAAAGTCAGCGCCTCTGTGCCAGCATGAAGGGCTTATACGAGATGCTTTCTACAAAGCCACCATATCAGGTTGGTGACGAAGTAGAAGCTAGAATATACGAATTTGGCCATGACTTTGGCACTTTCGTTGCTATCGAGGACAAATATTCTGCAATGATTCCAAGGCATGAGGATACTAGCAAGTACCGAGTTGGAGATGTTCTTATGGTTCGCATCACAGGCATCAAAGAAGACGGTAAATGCGATGTTACAATCAGAGATAAAGCATACATCCAAATGGAAGATGATGCAGAAGCGTTACTTGATTTAATAGATAGCTATGCTGGTGTATTGCCATTTTCAGAAAAGGCATCACCAGAAGTTATAAAAAGGGAAACAGGTCTTTCAAAAGCAGCTTTTAAACGTGCTATTGGAAGACTCTACAAGGAAAGAAAGATTTCCTTAGTAGATGGAAAGATACGCAAACTATAAGTCCAGCGGTGTGATGTCAAGTGAAGAAGAATAAAAATTCTTTTATTTTTTGATATATTTCACGAAAAGAAAAAACGACCACCTAAGCCC
>NZ_FOWB01000029.1:0-8586 GCF_900115355.1 Pseudobutyrivibrio sp. JW11
AGCAGGCTTGGAGAAATAGAAACAATCACAGATGCTGCAGGAAGAGTAAGAAGATTTGAATACACCAATGCAGGAAAACTAAATGTAATCTATTTCTGTGGAAAGATAGAGCAGCTTTTAAAGTATGACAATGTAGGTCGTGTTGAAGCAAGAGTATTTGCTGATGGCTATAAGATTAGCTATAGCTATGATGTTTTAAGTAGAGTTTCAAAAGTAGAAGGCTCAGATGGAAGAACAGTATCATACGAGTATGATGCAATGGGAAGAGCCACAAAGGTAGTGGATGGAAGAAGCACAACACTTTACACATACACACAAACAGGAAGACTAAAAAGTGTAGTAGATGCACTAGGAAATGAAACAGCCTACACCTATGATGCCCTTGATAACCTTCAGTCAGTTCATAGAGCAGAAGGCACTATCGAAAACAAAGACGAGAGAATGCCTGTAGTAGGTAAAGATGGTCATGTCACACTCTACTCGTATAACTTATCTGGTCAGCTTACAAATGTAACAGATGCCCTTGGTCAGGAAGAAACATACGAGTATGACCAGTACGGACGTCTAAAGACTAAGACTGATAGGGATAACTATACCACAACATATGCATACAATAACCTTGGAGCAGTAACAGAGGTAGGCTATGCAGATGGTAGAAGTGTAGCCTTTTCTTATAACGAATTAAATCAGCTCAATGAGATAAACGACTGGCTTGGAAAGACCACACTTGAAAATGATATCTTAGGCCGTCTAACTAAAGTAACTGATTATCAAAATAGAACTGTAGGCTATGAATACAATTCTATCGGAGAAAAGACCAAGCTTACATATCCAGATGGAAGAGTGGCAAGCTATTCATACGATGAAGAAGGAAAGCTTGCAGCTGTTGTAGGAAACGGAGAAGAGACTTTTTATAGATATGATGAGTTTGGTAGGCTTGTAAACAAAAGCTTTGCCAATGGCGTAATGCAGGAGTACTCATACCTTCCAGGCGGTAATCTACACAGCATGGAAAGTCATGATAAAGAAGGTGTTCTTGATAAGTACTTCTATACCTATGACAACACAGGACTTATCAGCGGCATAAATAGAAAGAGAAGAGGACTTGATGCGGTATCAGGTCAGTATGATTACAAGTATGATGCAATAGGCCGCCTTACAGAATCAAGTTTAAATGGTAAGACTAAATCAGCTTACGAGTATGATGCTTTTGGTAATAGGACAAGTCTTGTAGAAAATGAAACAAAGACTTCATACACATACGACGTACTTGATAGACTAGTAGAAGCAAAAGAATTAAATAATAGGCAGGCAATCGTAAAAACATACGACTACGATAAACGTGGTAATCAGACAAAAGAATTTGTAGATGGTCTCTTAGAAAAGACCTTTACTTTTGATGCAACAAACATGCTTGCAAAGGTAAAAGACGCTACAAAGGGAGAGCTAGAGAATCAGTATAACGGCCTTGGCTTTAGGGTGGCATCTACAAGACCAGAAGAAAAAATAGAATACTTATGCGACCTTTCAAGAGACTACTATAACTTACTTGAGCGCACAGTAAATGGAGAAAAAGAATCTTTCATCTATGACAATAACGTGATCAGCATGTCGAAGGCAGGTAATAACTACTATTACCTCCAGGATGAGCTGGGAAGTCCTATGTACATGACAGGTACAGATGGAGTAGCAGTATCATCATATGCATTCGATGACTTTGGACGAAACATCGACCCAAGAACAGGCAAGCAAAGAAAGCATGATTACACCACAAATGGCAATATCATTCAGCCATTTGCATTCACTGGCTACCAAGAGGATGAGGTTTCAGGGCTTAAGTTTGCGCAGGCGAGATTTTATAGTGCTGAGAATGGTAGGTTTGTTGGGGAAGATGTAAAAAAAGGAGTTATCGAGTATCCTTGCACAATAAATAGTTATAGTTATTGCATAAATTCTCCATATACGTATATTGATAAAAATGGACAATGGCTAAGCTTAAAAGATTTCGATGTACGAGATGGGTTGGCGGTGGCAGGAATGGCAATTGCTACAACAGCAGCAGTAGCCGGAGGTATTGTTTTAGCTACAGCTACAGCACCTGTCTCTGTTCCATTGATAGCGGCTGGAGCTGTAGTAGGTGCAGGTGTTGCATATGATATATCAGTTTTATCTGATTGGAACAATGATGAACATGCAAATCTGATAAAAGCTGCTGGTAATACAGCGGCTGGAGCAGTTATAGGTGGAACTTTAGTTTCTGGTGTAGGTGCAGTCTTAGCAGAAGGTGCAACTTTTGAAACAGTAAGCGCAGCAGTAATAAAGGGCAAAGATGTTGTAACTGGAACAGTGGGCGGTTTGGTGAGTATGGCAACTGGTAAATCATTTAGTTCAGGTTTCTGGTCATCATTTTCCACAAGTAAAATTGCATGTATGACGGGAGGAGGATTTTTAGGAAATATGTTAGGAGGTATTACGGGAACTGCCACTAATGAAATTATAAATGCAGCAGAGCGTGGTGATAATTCGCTAGATATAAATAAATTAACACTAAAAGCAACATTTAATGGTGTTTCCCAAGGGATTATAGGAGGTGTATTTGGAGATTTATTAGATGGAGCATATCAATCAACTAATCCAAATAGTATAGAACAACTATTATGGTACGGTATTCATGATTTAAAAAATCAGGGCATACTAGGACAAGTTTCATCAGCCGTAATAGATAAAATTACGGAGGGTAAAGATAATTGTGATATTGAAGGTAAATGATGGAGATTATAATGAGTACAAATTTTGAAAAGATTTTATTACTAATACTACATAGTTTAATAGTTTTTGGATACCCTATGGTTACTTTGTATTGTATGTCACAATTTTATACAAATGATCGAATAGAGAATATAAAAAAGAAAAAAACTAATTATTTGGTAAAAACCATGGTTGTGATGTGGGTGATTATTCTGGCAGTAAATGATGTATTTGAAAAGTCGTGGAGATATTTATTAAATATATTTGACTCAGAAACAGAGGCGTCGGAGTTAATAAACTTTGCATTATGTGTATTCTTAATGGAGATAATATTATTCTTGGTAATTATGTCCGTAAACCACGATAAAATCAATATTTATAAGTATGCATCTGCAAGAAAAATTTTTTTGGTAGCACAGCTTAGTTCATCTATCGCATGGATAATATTATTGCTAATAAGATACTCAAATATTTACAAGATCGAAAAAAAGACAATGCTCATATGCATTTGGATTAATCTTGTTTTACTTACAGGGTTCATACTAAGTTCATCATTCAATTTATCCATTTCTAAAAGTCGAAATTGGATTTGTGTCAATCAGCTATTTATACAGAAATTAATTACAAGTGATGAAGAACACTTTAAAGTAAAAAAATGTGATAATAGCTATATGATTTCTAACGGTCTTACAGAAGTAAAAATATTTAGAGTTAATAAAAGTGGATTAAATAGAATAGAATGTCTATTAGAAGTTGAGAGATGAAAGGAAAAATGAATAAAACGTATAAAAAGTTAATAATTGGATTAGGATTAGAAACAATAATAATGGGTATAGTGCTTATAATATTATTGAAAATAGAGGAATACATTTTAATGTGTATGGTGGCTATTTTTGTAATATTGGAAATAGCATGTATAGTATTGCTGGCAAAAAAATATCAAAAGGATAGAAAGACGAAATCCTTAACGAAATAAGAGTACTGTCTTATAGAAGTGCATTGGTGAACTTGTATTCATTAAAAGATTAAATTTAAACGGAGAATAAAGATTGGAAGCGGGAATAACAAATAATACAGAAGGCAGAAGAATAAGAAATGCAAAGGTAACCTATGACATGGAAATCAGTACAGTAGGAAGAAATGAGTTTGTCATAGGTAATACCTCTAGAAGTGATATATCTTTTTCATGTGATAAAGAATCATGTGTAGAGATAAGAATTCAAAGAACAAAAGATGGTTTTGAAGCTAGCTGCGAGAGCGATAGTTTTAAATACTATATCAATGGTGTAGAAGCAGAATCAGGTGTAAATGCGTTTAAAATAAATAGTTTTTTGACTGTAGGAAACGTATCTTTTTTCTTTGAAGAATACACCATTAAAACATCAATGGCTTATAGAATCAAAACACAGTTTCCTAATAAAGATCTGTCAGAGTCAGGAAAAGCAATGGTGTATCCTGAATTCTACAGAAATGCTAGATATCTTTATGAACTCCCTGATGAAAAACTGGAAGTGTTAAATCCGGAAACACCGCCACAAGAGCCAAAGAGAAATTTATTGATGACATTAACCCCGGTTGTAGTGTCATTTTTATTGATGATATTTATAAGAAGTAGAATGATGCGCGGCGGTATTATGTACATCATTTATTTTGCTGCAACAATGCTTGTAGGCGCAGCCATGTCTGTATGGACATACTTCGATAACGGCAAAGAGTATAAGAAGAAGACAAAAGAAAGAGTAAAAAAATATGCTGCTTATATAGAAAAGAAGGAAGCAGATATACAGAAAGCCAGAGCAGAAGAAAAGCTTATAATGACTAAGCGAAACCCATCAATAGAAGAAACAATTGATAGGATTCAGTCTTTTTCACCTAATCTTTTTGAAAAACAAAAATCTCATGAGGACTACTTGGATGTTCGAATTGGTACAGGAAATGTAAAATCCCAGCTTCAAGTAGAATATAAAAAGCAGGAGTATCTACATGTATATGATGATTTGATAGACTATCCTGAATATCTTCATGATAAGTATGAGTATATTGCAGATATGCCGGTAACATTACCTATTGGAAAGGTCAATGCAATAGGTTTCATTGGAAATAGAACAAAACTGTATCACATGATGAAAAATGTGATTTTGACTATAGCTGGTCAAGAATCATTTACAGATGTAAAAATGATTTTTTTGTTAGATGAAGTCTATGCACCATATTTAGAATGGGTTAGATGGTTACCTAATACATTTGATGAAAATACAGGTATGCGCAATGTAATGTATGATGACGAAAGCGCTAAAAGCGTATTAGGTAATCTGTATTCGGAAATATCTAAACGAGAGGGATTAAAAAAAGAGCAGATAGAAGAACTGCCGGACTATATCGTATTTGCGTTTCGTTCAGAACGTTTATCAGATCATCCAGTTAGCAAATATTTTGAGGTCGCTAGAAGTCTAGGATTTACATTTCTTTTCTTTGAGGAGAAAGAGGAATTTTTGAATAAAGCTTGTGAGCTGGGTGTATTTTTGGATGATGACAATTTCCAAGGTTTCATACAAGATTTATCAGATGGCACAGAATTACAAGATTTTACATATACTCATGTTAGTAAAGAAATTGCAGAGCAATGTTCTAATAAGCTTGCACCTATATATATCAAAGAACCAACATTGGAAAGTGATTTAAGAAAGAATATCTCACTGTATGAGTTGCTTGATGTAAAGAAGGTAGAGGATATATCTCTTGAAGATAGATGGAATGAATCAAAAGTCTATAGTAGTATGGCAGCACCATTAGGCGTAAAGTCGGGTGGTGAAGTGGTATATCTTGATATACATGAAAAGTATCATGGTCCACATGGACTTGTTGCAGGTACAACAGGTTCAGGTAAATCTGAAATTTTGCAGACATATATTCTTTCAATGGCCACATTGTTTCATCCATACGAAGTTAGTTTTATTATCATCGATTTTAAAGGTGGTGGTATGGCAAATCAGTTCAGAAGCTTGCCACACTTAAATGGAGCAATCACCAATATTGATGGTAAGCAAATTAATAGATCATTGATGTCTATTAAGGCTGAGTTAATAAAAAGACAGGAACTTTTTGCAAAATATGATGTGAATAGGATTGATGATTATATAAAACTATTCAAAGAAGGAGTTACACCAACACCATTACCACATTTGATATTGATAGTGGATGAGTTTGCAGAGCTTAAGAGCGAGCAACCGGAATTTATGAAAGAGCTTATAAGTGCTGCACGTATAGGACGAAGCTTGGGTGTGCATCTGATACTGGCAACCCAGAAGCCAGCAGGTGTTGTAAATGACCAGATTTGGAGTAATTCAAAGTTTAAGTTATGTCTGAAAGTTCAAGATAAATCAGATAGTAATGAAGTATTGAAGTCACCACTTGCTGCAGAAATCAGAGAGCCAGGTAGAGCATATCTCCAAGTAGGTAATAATGAAATTTTTGAGCTGTTTCAGTCTGCATATAGTGGAGCCTATATTTCAGATGGCAAAGTGAAAGCCATCAAGAAGTTTGAAATTTCAAAGGTTGATTTAGCAGGACGCAAAACAGTAGTTTATTCTCAGAAACCTGAGCAAAATGATAATACTGTTACTGAATTAGATGCAATTGTTAAATACATTGATGAATACTGCAAGGAAGAAAAGATTAAGAAACTACAGGAAATCTGTTTACCACCTCTTGCAGAAATCATTGAATATCCTTCTAAGATAAAAGTTGAAGGAAGTGATGTTGCTTTACCAGTTGGTATATACGATGACCCAGCAAGGCAGTCTCAGAATGAGCTTATTTTGAATTTAACACAAAGCCATGTGTTTATACTTGGTGCCTCATTGGCAGGTAAAACATACCTAGTTCAAAACCTCATCTATGGATTGGCTAGTCAGTATTCTCCATCAGAGGTAAATATTTATATATTAGATTTTGCATCGATGGCACTAAAGGCTTTTTCAAAGTTAAATCATGTTGGTGCGGTAGTAACTTTAGCGGAAGATGAAAAGCTAAAGAACTTTATCGAAATGTTGCAAAAGAAGATAGACGAACGACGTGAAGTTCTTTCCACAATAGGATTAAGTTCTTTTGGAGCTTATAAAGAAGCTGGAAATAAGGATTTACCACAAATCGTAGTATTCCTTGAAAATTACACCGCTTTTAGAGAGACTTACCCTGAAATAGAAGCTCAGTTCATAAAAATTTGTCGAGATGGAGTTGCGCTGGGTATTTCTATAGTTGTAACAAATCAGCAGATGTCAGGAATAGGATACAAACTTCTAACCAACTTCTCGACAAAGATAGCAATGAATTGCAACGAGCGAGGCCAGTATTCTGAATTACTTGATAGATGCAAAATGCAGCCTGATGAAAATCCAGGTAGAGGTCTTATCAAAATTGATAATGAAGTCATGGAATTCCAAACATACTTGGCGTTTTCAATGGGTAAAGAGGTTGAACGTTTATCAAAAATCAATGAGTTTATTCAGGCTTGTAATGATAAGTATGGTGAAAGTACAGCTGAAGCCGTTAAGTTTATCCCTCCAACACTTAATGATGAGTATTGGAGCAGCAGATTCGGTTCAACAAAAATCAAGGACTACAATTTGGTTGTAGGTTTGGCCTACTCAAATGTAGAGCCAGTATATAACAATATTTTGGAAAATGTTGTAACTGGAATCTATGGTAGAGATGAGCTTGGACGTGATTCATATGTTAGATACATACTTAAAAAGATGGCAACAGAAGCAGGAAGCAATGCAATAAAGCTGACTGTTATAGATGATGCAAAGGGATCGTTGAAGGCTATATGTGATACATTAGCCATCTATGACTACACAGATAATTCTATGGAATTAGTTGATATCATGGAATCATTGCGTCAAACAGCTATTAATCGTAAAGAGATACTTGAAAGAAATGAAAGTCTTGAGAATGAACCATTGAAAGTAGTGGTATTCAATGATCCAAAGGTTGCAGATGTAATTAATAGCCATGCTGAACTAAAGCAAGAATATTTGCAGATAATAAGTGCATATGCAAACTGCAAAATAAGTTTTATCTTTACAAATTTGCCAAATATTGCATTGGCTGCAGGTTCTAATCAAATCCTATTAGATGTAAGAAACAGAGGAAACATGCTATTCTTCGAGGATTTGAAAAATATCAAGCTTGTAAATATTCCAGCACAAGCTATTAGGCAGATTAAAAAAGAAAATGCAAAAGGCGATGCATATTACACTAAAGAGGGCAAGATTATAAGATTAAAAACTATGGAATAATTGGGTGAAAAAATGCGAGATACAATTATCATAATGTTTAATAACGCAGGAAAAACAATAGACGTAGAGATTCCAAGTAATATTACGGCTGACGAATTGCTTCATGGACTAAATGTTGCTTTTGATTTAGGTGTAGATGAAGTAAATTCGAAGGGGTTTTATATGCGCTCAGAAAACCCAATAGCCTTAATCAAAGGGGATATGACCATTTCTGAGCTTGGAATTAGAACAGGTACTACAATTTTTGCACAGTAAAGGGAGAAGAGATTATGTCATACGCAGACGAGAAGGGGAACATAGAAGTAGGCGAAGTAGATATAGAGTGGGATGTTGCAGCACTAAGAAGTTATTTTGATGAATGTCAAAAGGTTTATAACGAGTTCCTTGAAATGTCAGATGCGTTAATTACCGCATTTGAAGCATTTGCAAATGATGAAACTCATAAAGGCCCAGAGGCTGATAGTGCAAAGCATTTCATAGAAGAAAGACAAAAGCCACTTCTAGTAGATATCACAAATGATATTCAAAAGCTTATGGA